>NZ_JBIBJI010000003.1:623925-960466 GCF_042958345.1 Streptomyces sp. NPDC007983 | reverse complement strand
GGTTGATAGGCCAGATATGGAAGCCGGGTGACCGGTGGAGTTGACTGGTACTAATAGGCCGAGGGCTTGTCCTCAGTTGCTCGCGTCCACTGTGTTGGTTCTGAAATAACGAACTGTGTTTTTCCGGTTTGTTTGTTTCATAGTGTTTCGGTGGTCAAAGCGTTAGGGAAACGCCCGGTTACATTCCGAACCCGGAAGCTAAGCCTTTCAGCGCCGATGGTACTGCAGGGGGGACCCTGTGGGAGAGTAGGACGCCGCCGAACAATTATTGAAAAGGCCCGGTCGGGAGCTTCGGCTCCGGACCGGGCCTTTTTGTCTTTGTAGGCTGACGCCATGCGCTATGACATGGTCATCTTCGACAACGACGGGGTACTCGTCGACAGCGAGCCGATCTCCAATCGGCTCCTCGCGGGCTATCTCACCGAGCTGGGCCACCCCACCAGCTACGAGGACTCCCTGCGGGACTACATGGGATCCGCCATGCACCGCATCCACGAACTGGTCCTGGAGCGCACCGGTCAGCGGCTGCCCGCCGACTTCGACACCACCTTCCACTCCCGCGTCTTCGCCGCCTTCCGCCGCGATCTGGAGCCGGTGGACGGCGTCGCCGCCACGCTGAACGGTCTGCGGGCGGACGGGATCCCGTACTGCGTGGCGTCCTCCGGAAGCCATGAGCGCATACGGGTCGCCCTGCGGAAGACCGGGCTCTACGACTACTTCGGCGAGGACCGCATCTTCAGCTCCGAGGACGTGGGCCGCGGCAAGCCCGCCCCCGACCTCTTCCTCCATGCGGCGAGCCGTATGGGCGCGGCCCCCGGGCAGTGCGCCGTCGTCGAGGACAGCCCGCTCGGGGTGCGGGCCGCCCTGGCGGCCGGGATGGACGCGTACGGCTACACGGCCATGACCCCGGCCGACCGCCTCCCGGGCGCCCGGGCCCACTTCTCGGACATGGCCGAACTGCGAATACTGCTCAGCTCTACCCACAAGTAGGGCCAGGGGCCTACGCTCCTCGGCCATGACGGATACGCGCCCGGGCCCGCGGCTGCGGCATGGCCGGGCCTCGCTGGCCATCAGCTTCTTCGTCCAGGGCGCGATCTTCGCACTGCTCGTGACCCGGATACCGGCGCTGCAGGACCGCTACGGGATATCCGACGGACTGCTGCCCCTCTTCCTCGCCGCCGTGCCGGTCCTCGCCGGGGTGGGCAGCGTCACCACCGAACACCTCGTCAAGCGCGTACGGCCGGGACGGGTGCTGCGCGGGGTCCAGCCCGTCGTCTCGCTCGCCCTGCTCGCCGCGGGGTCGGGCTCGGCGGTGTGGCAGCTCGCCGTGGCGCTCGCGGTCTTCGGCCTCACCGTCGGCGCGCTCGACGCGTCGATGAACATGCTCGGGGTGAGCCTGCAACGCGCGTACGGGCGCAGCATCATGCTCGGCTTCCACGCCGCGTACAGCCTGGGCGGGATCGCCGGGGCCTCGCTCGCCTGGGTGGGCGCGCACGAGGACCTGCCGCTGCCCGTGCTCTACGCACCGCTGGTGGCCGCTCTCGTGCCCGTCGCGTTCATCGCGGGCCGCTGGTTCGCGGACGACGCGCGCGGCCCCGGAGACGGCGGCACAGGCCCGGACGGAGGCACGGGCGCGGCGGGCGGCGCGGAGCACGGCGTGGTGAGCATGCGGCCGCTGCTGCCGCTCTGCCTCGTCATGGCCTTCGCCTACATCGGTGACTCCACGGTCTCCAACTGGTCCGCCAAGTACCTGGAGGACGTGCTGTACAGCTCCGACCAACTGGCGACGGTGCCGTACAACGTCTACATGGTCACCACCCTGCTCGGCCGGTCTTTCGGCGACCTCGGGGTGCGGCGGTTCGGCGCGGCCGCCGTCGTGCGGGCCGGGGCGCTGCTCGCGGCGGGCGGATTCGCCGTGGTCGCGGCGGCGCCCGGCGCCTGGGTGGGGATGCTCGGGTTCACGCTGCTGGGGCTCGGGCTGTGCGTGCTGGTGCCGCAGACGTTCGCCGCCGCCGGGCGGCTCTTCCCCGGGGCGTCGGACGCGGCCGTCGCGCGCCTGAACATCTTCAATTACGTGGGCTTTCTGATCGGTTCGCCGCTGGTGGGCGCGCTGGGCGGCGCGTGGAACTACCGCGGGGCGATGCTCGTGCCGATGGCGCTCGTCCTCGTGACGCTGGTCTACGCGAGGTCGTTCGGCGCCGCACCCGCCCGATACGGTGACGGACATGAGCGGCCGCGCACAGTTGATGTGGGATGAGGAAGTAACCGGATACGACTTCGGTGCCGGGCATCCGATGGACCCGGTCCGGCTCGCGCTGACCATGCGGTTGGTGGAGGCGTACGGGCTCGACCGGGCGGTCGAGGTGGTGGCCGCCAAGGCGGCCGGCGACTCGACGCTGCGGCTGGTCCACCGCCAGGAGTACATCGAGGCGGTGCGGCGGGCCTCGGCCGATCCGGCGGGCGCGGACGGTTCGTACGGGCTCGGGACCATGGACGACCCGGCGTTCGCCGGGATGCACGAGGCGTCGGCGCTGATCGCCGGGCAGTCGGTGGGCGCGGCGGAGAGCGTCTGGCGCGGCGAGGCGCTGCACGCGGTGAACTTCGCGGGCGGCCTGCACCACGCCATGCCCGGCGGCGCCTCCGGGTTCTGCGTCTACAACGACGCGGCGCTGGCGGTGGCCCGGCTGCTGGAGCTGGGCGCCGAGCGGGTCGCGTACGTGGATGTGGACGTGCACCACGGCGACGGCGTGCAGGCGGCCTTCTGGGACGATCCGCGGGTGCTGACCATCTCGCTGCACGAGCACCCGCGGACCCTCTTCCCGCAGACCGGATGGCCCGAGGAGACCGGCGGCGAGGGCGCCGTGGGCTCGGCGGTGAACGTGGCGCTCCCGGCCGGGACCGGGGACGCCGGCTGGCTGCGTGCCTACCACGCGGTGGTGCCGGAGCTGTTGGCCGCCTTCCGCCCGCAGGCGCTGGTGACCCAGCACGGCGCGGATACCCACATCGAGGACCCCCTCGCGCATCTGGGCGTGACCGTGGACGCGCAGCGTGCGGTCGCGGAGAGCTGCCACCGGCTGGCGCACGAGCACGCGGACGGGCGCTGGATCGCGCTCGGGGGCGGCGGCTACGCGGTGGTGGACGTGGTGCCGAGGTCGTGGACCCATCTGGTCGCGATCGCGGCGGGGCGGCCGGTGGCGCCGGAGGCGGAGGTGCCGGAGGAGTGGCGGCACGAGGTGTACCGGCGGACCCGGCTGGAGGCGCCGCGGCGGATGACGGACGGGCGCGAGCCGCGCTGGCAGGACTTCGCCGAGTCCGGCTACGACCCCGCGGACCGTCTGGACCAGGCGATCCTGGCGACCCGCCGGGCCGTCTTCCCCCACCACGGCCTGCTGCCGTAGGCCCCCGGGGCACCACGCTCTCGTACGCCAGTGTTAGGCCGACCGTGGTAACTCGGGGCGTTCCCCTTCGGGCGCGTACGGTGATCCAGCAGCATCGGTGGGGTGTTGAGTACCGCCGCGCTGCGTGCGCATCTGCTGGCGGCGCGGCTCGCCGGGCCGGTGACCACCAGCCGGGAGGAGAGCCTGCGCCGGTATCGGCTCTTCGCCGCCCGCGACCCCCGGGTGCTGCTCGGCCTGGATCCCGAATACGACTGGTCCTTCACCGAATTGCTTCGCCTCATGGGGAGTAAATGCGGGGTTTCGGTCAACCCGGCCCATGTCTCCGGTCACGATGTGATCGACCCGGAGCGTACGATCGCCGCCCTGCAGATCTTCGCGGACCGGCTCCGGGTGGCCGCCGAGACGCGGGCGCCGGTGCTCCTGGGCACCGGCCACCCCCACCGTCTCCTGGGTTTCTACGCCGCGTTGGCGTCGGCCCTCTCGGCGGCCGGATGCCCGATCCTCACCCCGGCGGACGGTAGATGTGTCGACATAACGACCCGCTTTGGCGTACGTACGTACCAGCTCACCTACGTACGGGGAGTCGCGATGGTGCGGGAACCCGGCGCCCGGCCGACCGCGAGTGAGCCGGGCGCCCACAGTCACTCGCCCCTCCCGGTTCGCGTTGCCCTCGCCTGTGCCGCGGAGTCCGGGGGGCCACTTCCGGGGCTGGTGATCGGGGACCACGGATGGGTCTGCGGAGCAGGTCAACTGGGGTTTGCCGCCATCGGGCTTGCCGACACCGACGACCCCGCGCTGTTCGTCGGGGAAGCCGAGGGGCAGGTGTCCGTGGCCGTTCCACTTGATGACGCTGTGCGGTCTGGTTACTACCGGCCGCTTACTCGCTATGTACTCAATCGAGCGTGTCTGTCACAGTAGGCGTGCGATCGCTACTCCTCTTCCCCACTCGCATCACCCGCCCCTAACCTGGGGATGAGCGCGCATGCGAGCAGGAGTCACCGGAGGGGAAGCCGGTGCCCGACATGTGCGGAAGGTTCAGGTGGTGTGTCATGGCTGCTGGCGAACGGCCTCTGAATGAGGTTCAGTTTCTGACCGTGGCGGAAGTCGCCTCGGTGATGCGAGTCTCCAAGATGACCGTGTACCGCTTGGTGCACAGCGGTCATCTGCCGGCGATCAGGGTGGGCAGGTCCTTCCGGGTCCCGGAGCAAGCGGTGCATGAGTACCTCCGCGAGTCCTATGTGGGGGTGGAGTCCGCTTAGCTCGACGACCCTCGGATTACGTGGTTCGCCCGGTGGCGGGTAGGCTGGCCCGATGTAGGTCGTGTGGGCTCGGACGCCCCGCACCGAGTGATTCGAAGTGAGCGAGGGTAGTCGTGGGCTCTGTTATCAAGAAGCGGCGCAAGCGGATGGCGAAGAAGAAGCACCGCAAGCTGCTCAAGCGCACGCGCGTCCAGCGTCGTAACAAGAAGTAACACCAGCGACGCTGTGTTCGTCCCGCAGCCCTTCCACCCATGGTGGAAGGGCTGCGGTGCGTGCGGCTGAGGCCCCGGCTCAAAACGTCGCACCGCGCGGCGAGTGGTCATCACAGCGCAACATCGACCAGTTACGGTGGTCCGCACAGCCCAGCTCGGACGAGGGTGGGAAGGAAGGCGCTGATCTTGGGAAAGGTCGTGCTCGTCACCGGAGTCGCCCGCCGGCTGGGGGGCCGCTTCGTACGGCGCATACAGCGCGAGCCGGACGTCGACCGGGTCATCGGGGTGGACGCGGTCGCTCCCGAACACCAGCTGGGCGGAGCCGATTTCGTCCGGGCCGACATCCGCCATCCCACGATCGGAAAGCTGCTCGCCGAATTCGGCGTCGACACGGTCGTCCATATGGACATCAACGGCACCCCGCTCGGCGCCCGCGGCAATCGCACCTCGGTCAAGGAAACCAACGTCATCGGCACCATGCAGCTGCTCGGTGCCTGCCAGAAGGCGCCGTCGGTCCAGCGGCTGGTGGTGAAGTCCAGCACCAGCGTGTACGGCTCCGCGCCCCGCGACCCCGCCGTCTTCGGCGAGACCACCCCGCCCAAGTCGCTGCCGAGCGGTGGCTTCGCCAAGGACACCGTCGAGGTCGAGGGGTACGTACGCGGCTTCGCCCGGCGCCGCCCCGACGTCGCGGTGTGCGTGCTGCGCTTCGCCAACATCCTCGGACCGTGCGCGGACTCCCCGCTCGCCGAGTACTTCGCGCTGCCGGTGCTGCCCACCGTCATCGGTTACGACCCGCGGCTCCAGTTCGTCCACGAGAAGGACGCCCTGGAGGTGCTGCGGATCGCCGCCTCCGCGCCGCGCCGCGGCACGCTCAACAGCGGCACGTTCAACATCGCGGGCGACGGGGTGCTGCTGCTCTCCCAGGCCGCCCGGCGGCTGGGCCGCCCCACCCTGCCGCTGCTGCTGCCGACCCTCCGATGGGCCCGCACCGCGCTGCGGTCCCTCGGCATCACCGACTTCTCGCCCGAGCAGATCCGGCTGCTCACCCACGGCCGGGTGGTGGCCACGACCCAGATGCGCGAGACCCTGGGATTCGAACCCGAATACACCACCGCCGGCGCCTTCGCGGACTACGCGCACAGCCGCGGTCCCGGGCTGCTCCCGCCCGAGACCCTCGCCCGTACCATCGACCGGCTCGGCGCCCTGCTGCCCGCCGGCGCCCAGAAATGAGGAGCGCGACCACCATGGCGGATGCCAAGGTCATTCCGTTCGGTGAGGAACCCCGGTCCCGGCGGAAGGGACTGCGCACGGGCCGTTCGAACCGGTCCCAGGGTCCGCTGAAGCCCGTACCGCAGCAGCGCGACGAGGAGCTGGAGCACCACCCCGAGACCTCCGCGGCCTCCGCCCCGCCACCGCCCCCGCACCCGCCGAAGCGGGCGCCGGGCGGCGGCGACTGGGAGCGCAAGCTCGCCCACGGGCTGAGCTTCCTGCGCCGCCGGATCACCGGTGAGTACGAGGTCGACGACTTCGGCTACGACGAGGACCTGACCGACCAGGTGCTGATGTCGATGCTCCGCCCGATGTACGAGAAGTACTTCCGGGTCGAGGTGAAGGGCATCGAGAACATCCCGGAGAAGGGCGGCGCGCTCGTGGTCGCCAACCACTCCGGGGTGCTGCCGCTGGACGGGCTGATGCTCCAGGTCGCGGTGCACGACAACCACCCGGCCCAGCGCCATCTGCGGCTGCTCGCCGCCGACCTGGTTTTCGTGCTGCCCGTCATCAACGAACTGGCGCGCAAGGCCGGTCACACCCTCGCCTGCTCCGAGGACGCCCAGCTGCTGCTGGAGCGCGGCGAGGTCGTCGGGGTGATGCCGGAGGGCTTCAAGGGCATCGGCAAGCCGTTCGCCGACCGGTACAAGCTGCAGCGGTTCGGGCGGGGCGGCTTCGTCTCGACGGCGCTGCGCGCCGGGGCGCCGATCGTGCCGTGCTCGATCGTGGGCGCCGAGGAGATCTATCCGATGGTCGGGAACGCGAAGACGCTGGCCCGGCTGCTGGGAATCCCGTACTTCCCGATCACGCCGACGTTCCCGCTGCTCGGACCGCTGGGGGCCGTGCCGCTGCCGACGAAGTGGACGATCCAGTTCGGTGAGCCCATCCCGACGGACGGGCACCCGCCGGAGGCCGCGGACGATCCGATGCTGATGTTCAACCTGACGGACCAGGTAAGGGAAACGATCCAGCACACGCTGTACAAGCTGCTGGTGCAGCGCCGCTCGGTGTTCTTTTGAGGGACGGCCTTCGGGTCCGGCGGCGGGGCCGCCGGACCCGGTTCGGCTACCTCGTGCCGTCGCCGTCGAGATCGAGGCCCGGCAGCAGGTCGGGCAGCAGCGGCGGGATGGTGATGTCCGGCTGGGACGGCTTGCCGCCGCCCGCTTCGCCCTTGCCCGCGGACGGGCTCGGCGTCGCCGCGCCGGTCGGCGGGTCCAGCAGACCGCCGACGCCGCCCACCAGACCCTGCTCCTCGGGGTCGGCCGACGCCGACGGGTGCGGCCGGGCGGAGGCGTCACCGGGGCGGCTGTGGCTCGGGGCGGCCGAGGAGGACGCCGCCTGGCCGTGCTCCGGCTCCACCGCGCCGGGGCGCGACGGCAGCTCACCGCCCGACTGGCCGGACGGCCCGTGCTGGTCCCGGGTGGTGGGCAGCAGCGAGCGCAGCGGACCGACCTCATCGTCTATGGCGTCGAAGACCGAGCTGACCTGCTGGCCGACGTCCATGAGCTGGACCGGCAGCTGCTCGCGCAACCGGCTCCAGCCCTCGCGGTGCGCCGTGGCGAAGGTGGACAGCTCCCGCATCGCGCCGAGCGAACCGTCCCGCTTGTAGACCTGGCGCAGCAGCCGGTGGCCCTCGGAGGCGTCATGGCGCATCCCGGACAGGGCCCGGCGGATCTCGCCGAGCTGCTCGTGGTCGAGGTCGCCGGAGCGGGTCCGCTCCATCAGCCGACGGGCCTCGCTCAGCCGGGTGGACGCCTGGTCCAGATAGATCCGGCCGCGGTCGGCGTCGCCGTCGGCCATCTCCAGCTTCAGGTCCTCCATGCCCCGCTTGACCCCGTAGAGGGTGTCGCCCGGGAGCGCGTCGGAGCTGGCCGCGGCGACGCCGCCGAACGCGCCCGCCGCGACTCCCACGGTGAGCCCCCCGGCCGCGAGCCCCTTGGACCAGCGGGAGCGGGGCCGGAGTCTGGACACCGGGGGTTTCGCCCGGTGGGCACCGCTGCTGCGGCGGCGCTGCTCGGGGACGCGGGATGCGCCGTCCGCGAAGGCGGCCTCCATGGCGGCGATCAGCTGGGCCCGCTGGGCCGTTTTGACGTCGGCGGACAGTGTCGGCTTCGGCAGCTCGCCGAGCTGCCGGGTCAGGCCCATCAGCCGCTGCTGGCCGGGGCTGTCCGCGGTGGGGCCGGACGGTTCGGCCCCGGTCGCGGTCGCCCCGGTCGTGTCCTGGGACGCCTGGTGCCGGCTCTCCAGCGCCTCCAGGGCCTCCAGCGCCTCGGCGAAGGCGTTCGCCCGCCGGTGCGCCGATACGTTCGCGATCACGGGCGGCACCTCCTCTTCTCGTGACGGTCGACTCCCCAGGACACCTGGAGGTTCCGTGCCATGCGCGCGTCCACCCGATCGAGTGAGGGGACTACGGGCAGGGTACGACCGCGAGGCGCCTGCACCTCCCACAACGAGCGGCGCGGCACAGGGGTTACGCCCTCCCGATGATCGGACCACACGCCGCGACCGCGCTTCCGGGGTTCCAGCGGGTCAGCGGGCGTCGTCCGGCAGCAGCCGCGCCAGGGTGCGCACGGCCCGGTACTGCAGGGTTTTGATCGCCCCCTCGTTCTTCCCCATGACGCGGGCGGTCTCGGCGACCGAGAGGCCCTGGAGGAAGCGGAGTGTCACGCACTCCTGCTGCTGCGGGTTGAGTTTTCGCACCGCCTGCAGCAGCGCCGCGTTGGAGAGGGACTCCAGGACGGAGTCCTCCGGGCTGCGCTCGACCTCGTTGGCGTCGAGCATCTCGCCGGTGGTGACCTCCAGCCGGAAGCGGCTGGACTTGAAGTGGTCGGCGACGAGGTTGCGGGCGATCGTCACCAGCCAGGCGCCGAAGTCGCGGCCCTGCCAGGTGAAGGTCCCGATGCGGCGCAGGGCGCGCAGGAACGTCTCGCTGGTGAGGTCCTCGGCCGTGGCCCGGCCGCCGACCCGGTAGTAGATATAGCGGTACACCGTGTCGGCGTACTGGTCGTAGAGGCGCCCGAAGGCCTCGGCCTCGCCCGCCTGGGCGCGCTCCACGAGGTCCATCATCCGGCGGCTGTCGCTGTCGGCGCTGGGCCGGCGGGCGGTGGAGGTGGAGCCGCGGGAACGTCTGCCGACCGCCGCCCCGCCGTCGGTGAGGGCATAGCAGGGACTGGCGGCGCCGGACCGGCCGACCGTGCCGTCGGCGGTACCGGCGGCACCGGCCGGGCCGGCGGGCACGGGCGAGGCGAGGGCGAGGGCGGGGACGGCATACGCGGTGGGGACGAAGCCGCGCAGACAGTCGAGGACCGTTGCGCGCAGCGTAGCCAGGCCCGAGGCGTCAACCCCGACGTGTGGGTACACGGGACTCCCAGAGGCAGAGCTTCCATCACGTGCAGTACGGGACCGTTCACCCGCCGTAGGGACGCGTGGGTACCGGTTTGCGTCTAAGGAGAATAACGCTTCGTATAGGCGGCGCTACACCCAGTTGCTCAAATCATCGTTTCCGTCTGCTTCGTTATGGATTGATGACCGATCAAGTGACGAATGCAGTATGGGAGTTGATCGAAAAGCTTCGCTGCTTGTGCGCTGGTATGGCGTGTTGTGACAAAGCGGCGGTAAGGGGACTGGCGGGGGCGCTATGGGCCAGCAAACGCGGATTGACTGAAACGGGACGGAGGCGGTCGTTCGATGACCCTCCGCATCGCTGCCCATGCCGTCACGCAGCGCGACGATCAGTCAAGCGCGGGCATGCCCGGTCACCCTCGTTCGGCGACGGTCGGTCACGGTGCCGGGCACCTCCCGGCGACGGCCGGGGCGCATCCGGTTCTGCCGCGCGGGTGACGGGCCGGCGACCGGGCCGGTGCCCCGGGAGTGTCCCTAGCGCCTGCGGCGGTGGAGGGCCACGGCGGCGGCCGTGCCGCCCGCCACCGCGCCGACGCCGGCCGCGGCCGGGATGCCGATGCGGGCCGCCTTGCGGCCGGTGCGGTAGTCGCGCAGCCGCCAGCCGCGCTCGCGGGCGTGTTTGCGCAGCTGCCCGTCGGGGTTCACGGCGTACGGGTGGCCGACGATCGACAGCATGGGGATGTCGTTGGAGGAGTCGCTGTACGCCGCGCAGCGGCTCAGGTCGAGCCCCTCGGCCGCCGCCAGCGCCCGTACGGCCTCCGCCTTCGCCGGGCCGTGCAGCGGTTCGCCGACCAGTTTGCCGGTGTACACGCCGCCGACGGACTCGGCCACCGTCCCCAGGGCCCCGGTCAGCCCGAGCCGCCGGGCGATGATCGTGGCGGTCTCGACGGGGGCCGCGGTCACCAGCCACACCCGCTGCCCGGCGTCCAGGTGGGCCTGGGCGAGAGCGCGGGTGCCGGGCCAGATGCGGTCGGCCATGTACTCGTCGTAGATCTCCTCGCCGATCGACATCAGCTCGGCGACCCGATGGCCCTTGACGATCGACAGCGCGCTGCTGCGCACGTCCTCCATGTGGGCCGGGTCCTCGACTCCGGCCATCCGGAACCACGTCTGCTGCCAGGCGAAGCGGGCCAGTTCGCGTTTGCGGAAGAAATGCCGCTTGTAGAGGCCGCGGCCGAAGTGGAAGAGCGCGGCGCCCTGCATGACCGTGTTGTCCAGGTCGAAGAAGGCGGCCGCCTGCTCGTCCCCGACCACGGGGAACTCCGGCTCGGCGGCGGTCTGTGGCGGGGGAGTCTCGGCCGACGACTTGCGCGCCGCCTCGGCCGATGCCTCTCCGGCGAGGACGCTCCGCTCCGTGGCGGATTGTCGACGTCGGGTGAACCATCCCAGTGCGGCCATGGAGCGAGCATAGCCACGCCCGCGGTGCTTCCCGTTACGCCCGGGTGTCGCGCGGATTCAGGTTACGCGAAAGGGGGGCCGGGCGCGGACGGCCTGCGGCGGGCCGGTGGCCGTCCTCAGCCGCCGAGGGCGCCGCGCAGCCGCTTCGGGTCGACCCGCCAGAAGTCGTGCTGGGCGCCGTCGACGAGGATCACCGGGATCTGTTCCCAGTACTTCCGGTACAGCTCCTCGTCCTGGGTGATGTCCTTCTTCTCCCAGGGGGTGCCCAGCTCGCCGCAGACCTTCTCGATCACGGCCTCGGCGTCCTCGCAGAGGTGACAGTCGGGCTTGCCGATCAGCGTCACCGTGCGCTCGCTGGGCTTCTTGCGGGGACTACGGCGCAACAGCGGACTCATGGCCCCATTGTGCGCTCCCTCTCCTTTACCCCTTCCGGCAAGTTCGGCGGTGGGGCCCGGGTCGGTTTACGATCGTGGGCGATTTGTTGCTGTCCGGGGGGAAAGCGGTGAGGAGTGAGGGCCCGTGCTCCCCTCGGCGTCCCAGCGGTGCGTGCGCTTCCATGGGGAACGGTGCGACGCTGGTGGTGGTTCCGTGGCCAGGTCGAAAAGGTGCGTGACACCGGTCACTTTGCTCGGACAAAGCGGACACCATCTTTGTGCACGCGTTCACAAAGACATAGCCTGGCGTCGATGGGGCGGCCTCACGCCATTCGGCCGCCTGCAGCCCCGCTCTACCCGCAGGAGCACCGTGGCAACTGGCCGAACTCACCGACCGGCGACCCGAAGCCGAGGAATCCCCGAGGCCACCGTCGCCCGGCTACCGCTGTATCTGCGCGCCCTGACCGCGCTCTCCGAGCGTTCGGTGCCCACGGTGTCCTCCGAGGAACTCGCGACCGCCGCCGGGGTCAATTCGGCCAAGCTGCGCAAGGACTTCTCGTACCTCGGCTCGTACGGCACCCGGGGTGTCGGCTACGACGTGGAGTACCTCGTCTATCAGATCTCGCGGGAGCTCGGCCTCACCCAGGACTGGCCGGTCGTGATCGTCGGTATCGGTAACCTCGGCGCCGCGCTCGCCAACTACGGCGGCTTCGCCTCCCGTGGCTTCCGGGTCGCCGCGCTGATCGACGCCGATCCGGCGATGGCGGGGAAGCCGGTCGCGGGGATCGCGGTGCAGCACACCGACGAGCTGGAAAAGATCATCGACGACAACGGGGTCTCGATCGGCGTGATCGCCACCCCGGCCGGTGCCGCCCAGCAGGTCTGTGACCGCCTCGTCGCGGCCGGGATCACCTCGATCCTGAACTTCGCGCCCACCGTGCTGTCCGTTCCGGAGGGTGTGGACGTCCGTAAGGTCGACCTCTCGATCGAGCTGCAGATCCTCGCCTTCCACGAGCAGCGCAAGGCGGGCGAGGAGGCCACCCCGCCCGAGCGGGAGACGGCCGGAACCGGTGAGCCGGGTGTGGCGACGACGCCCAAGCGGCCCTCCGCCGCCACGGACCGCCCCGCCGCCGGTGCGTCCGGCGACGGCAGTCGGCAGGGACCTGACGGGGATGTGCCCGCCGTGATGCCGGCATGAGTCTCCTCGTCGTCGGAATGAGTCACCGCAGCGCGCCCGTGAGCGTGCTGGAGCGCGCCGCCCTGGTGGGGGACGAGCAGGCGAAGCTGCTGCAGGACACGCTCGCCGCCGATCCCGCCACCGAGGCCGCGGTGCTGGCCACCTGCAACCGGATCGAGCTGTACGCCGATGTGGACAAGTTCCACGCCGGAGTGGCCGAACTGTCCACCCTGATCGCCCAGCACACCGGCGTCGGCCTGGACGAGCTGACCCCGTATCTCTACGTCCACTACGAGGACCGGGCCGTCCACCACCTCTTCTCGGTGGCCTGCGGGCTGGACTCGATGGTCGTCGGTGAGGGCCAGATCCTCGGCCAGATCAAGGACGCGCTCGCGCTCGGCCAGGAGCTGCACACCGCGGGCCGGATGCTGAACGACCTCTTCCAGCAGGCGCTGCGGGTCGGCAAGCGGGCGCACAGCGAGACCGGGATCGACAAGGCCGGGCAGTCGCTGGTGACCTTCGGCCTGGAGCAGCTGGCCGGGGGCGAGCCGGTGGCGGCGTGGGCGGCCGGGAAGCGTGCGCTGGTGATCGGCGCCGGATCGATGTCCTCGCTGGCCGCGACGACCCTCGCGCGCGCCGGTGTGGCAGAACTGGTGATCGCCAACAGGACGTTGGAGCGGGCCCTGCGGCTCGCCGAGTCCCTCGCGGGCCAGCACGCCGGGCTCGGCGCCGATGTCGCCGTCGCCGACCGGGCGGCCGACGCCGCGCGGGAGGCCGCGGCGGAGCGGCGGCCCGGGCTGATCGCCCGCGCCGTGCCGCGCGACCGGGTCGGGGGCGAGCTGCCGCACGCCGACATCGTCGTCTCCTGTACCGGCGCGACCGGCCTGGTGCTGACCGAGGACGATCTGCGCACCGCCCTCACCCGGCGGGCGGGCTGCCCCTCCGGCGGGCGTGCCGCCACCGTCTCGCTGCTGGATCTGGCGATGCCGCGCGACATAGACGCGGCGGCGCACCGGATCGAGGGACTGCGGCTGGTCGACATCGAGTCCCTCGCCGAGGCGGCCGCCACCCCTGACGACGATTCGGGCTCCTCCGCGGGCGCGCTGGCCGCCGATGTCGACAAGGTCCGCGGAATCGTCTCCGCCGAGGTATCCGCCTTCGGGGCCGCCCAGCGCGCCGCGCACATCACGCCGACGGTGGTCGCGCTGCGTACCATGGCGGCAGATGTCGTCGCGAGTGAGATCGCCCGGCTCGACGGACGCCTGCCCGATCTGGACGACAAGCAGCGCTCGGAGATCACCCAGACCGTGCGCCGGGTCGTCGACAAGCTGCTGCACGCGCCCACCGTGCGGGTCAAGGAGCTGGCGAGCACTCCGGGCGGCGCGGGCTACGCGGACGCGCTGCGCGAGCTCTTCGACCTCGACCCTCAGGCGGTTGCCGCCGTCAGCCGGGCCGACACCAGCGGCTCGGGCCCGGCGGCCGCCGCCGAACCGAACGACCCGAAGGGAGGCCGGGCATGACCGCCCCCGCCACCCCGCTGCGGCTGGGTACCCGCCGCAGCGCGCTCGCCAAGGCCCAGTCCGGCCTGATAGCCGACGCGGTGCGCGAGCTGACCGGCCGCCCCGTCGAGCTGGTCGAGATCACGACGTACGGGGACGTCTCGCGCGAGCAGCTGGCGCAGATCGGCGGCACCGGCGTCTTCGTCTCGGCGCTGCGCGAGGCGCTGCTGGGCGGCAAGATCGACTTCGCCGTCCACTCGCTGAAGGACCTGCCGACCGCCGAGCCCGAGGGCCTGACGCCGGCCGCGATCCCGCGGCGCGAGGACCCGCGGGACGCGCTCATCGCGCGCGACGGCCTCACTTTCGAACAGCTGCCGCCCGGCGCCCGGATAGGCACCGGATCGCCGCGCCGCGCCGCGCAGCTCAACGCCTGGGCGCGCTCGTGCGGGCTCGATGTCGAGACGGTGCCGATCCGCGGCAACGTCGACACCCGGATCGGCTACGTCCGCTCCGGTGAACTGGACGCCGTGGTGCTCGCCGCCGCCGGGCTGATCCGCCTCGGGCGGATCGGCGAGGCGACCGAGCTCCTCGACGCCGACCATGTTTTGCCCGCCCCCGGCCAGGGGGCCCTGGCAGTCGAATGTGCCGCGGCCGACGCGGAGATGACTGCCCTGCTCGCCGGACTCGACGACCCGCACACGCGGGCCGCCGTGACCGCCGAGCGTTCCCTGCTCGCCGCCCTGGAGGCCGGCTGCAGCGCACCTGTGGGGGCGCTGGCCGACCTGTTGGGCGACGGTCAGGTTGTCACCGAAATGCGCCTGCGCGGCGTCGTCGGCACGACCGACGGCTCGACGCTGGTGCAGCTGTCCACCACCGGTCCCGTACCCGCGTCGCCCGACAAGGCCGCGGACCTCGGTCGCGAACTCGCCACCGAGATGCTTGCCAAGGGTGCGGCCGGTCTTATGGGGGAGCGAGCACTTTGAACCCCAACGCCCCTAATCACCCCGGCTGCGGGCACGTCACCTTCCTCGGTGCCGGCCCAGGAGATCCGGGCCTACTGACGCTGCGTGCCGTGGAGGCACTGGCCGCCGCGGACGTGCTGATCGCCGACCCGCAGGTGCTCGACGTGGTGCGTACGCACGTCAGGCCGGGCGTGGCCGCGGAGGCTCAAGGCACGCCGGGGCAGGCCCCTGATGCGTCGTCAGGAACCGCCGAGGTCCCGGTACTCCGGGACAGCACCAATCTTGTCATGGCGGCCGCGCGCGGCGGCAAGCGGGTCGTCCGCGCGGTCGCGGGCGATCCCGGCCTCGACGGGAACGCCGCCGACGAGATGCGCGCGTGCGCCGCCGAGGGCATCGTCTTCGAGGTGGTCCCCGGTGTCGCGTCCGCGGTGGGCGTGCCCGCCTACGCGGGTGTGCCGCTGCGGGACTCCCAGGGCGCCGACGTGCGCTTCGTGGACGCCCGCAGCGCCGATGAGCGCTGCTGGAGCGAGGTCGGCTCGTCCGATGGGACGGCCGTCGTCTCCGCCACCCTGGAGACGGTCGCGGCCGCCGCGGGCGAGCTGGTGTCCGCGGGCCGCAAGCCGGACACCCCGCTGACGGTCACCGTCGCCGGTACCACCACCCGGCAGCGCACCTGGACGGCGACGCTCGGCACCATCGCGCAGGTGCTGAAGTCCGCGAAGGTGCTGCCGTCGCCGCAGGGCTCGCAGCCCGTGATAGCGGTCGTCGGCGAGAGCGGCGCGGCCGAGCGGCGCGATCAGCTGTCCTGGTTCGAGTCCAAGCCGCTGTTCGGCTGGAAGGTCCTGGTGCCGCGCACCAAGGAGCAGGCCGCCTCGCTCTCGGACCAGCTGCGCAGCTACGGCGCGGTGCCCAGCGAGGTGCCGACGATCGCCGTCGAGCCGCCGCGTACTCCGCAGCAGATGGAGCGCGCGGTCAAGGGCCTGGTCACCGGGCGCTACGAGTGGATCGCCTTCACCTCGGTCAACGCGGTCAAGGCGGTGCGCGAGAAGTTCGAGGAGTACGGGCTCGACGCCCGCGCGTTCGCCGGGATCAAGGTCGCGGCGGTGGGCGAGCAGACCGCCAAGTCGCTGATCGAGTTCGGTGTGAAGCCGGATCTGGTGCCCAGCGGTGAGCAGTCCGCGGCCGGGCTGCTGGAGGACTGGCCGCCGTACGATCCGGTCTTCGACCCGATCGACCGGGTGTTCCTGCCGCGTGCCGACATCGCCACCGAGACCCTGGTCGCCGGGCTGATCGAGCTGGGCTGGGAGGTCGACGACGTCACCGCGTACCGCACCGTGCGCGCCTCGCCGCCGCCGGCCGAGACCCGTGAGGCGATCAAGGGCGGCGGGTTCGACGCGGTGCTGTTCACCTCGTCGTCCACCGTGCGGAACCTCGTCGGCATCGCGGGCAAGCCGCACAATGTCACTGTCATCGCCTGTATCGGCCCGGCCACCGCGAAGACCGCGGAGGAGCACGGCCTGCGGGTGGACGTGCTGTCGCCCGAGCCCTCGGTGCTCAAGCTGGCCGAGGCGCTCGCGGACTTCGGCGCGGCGCGGCGCCAGGCCGCGGTCGAGGCCGGGGACCCGGTCACGCGCCCGAGCGAGCGACGGCCCGGATCGCGAAGGAGGGCACGCTCTTGAGCACGAGGTACGGCAGCTTCCCGGACGCCCGGCCGCGCCGGCTGCGCACCACGCCGGCGATGCGGCGCATGGTCGCCGAGACCCGGCTGCACCCGGCCGAGCTGATCCTGCCCGCGTTCGTGCGGGAGGGCGTGAGCGAGCCGGTGCCGCTGCAGTCGATGCCGGGCGTTCTCCAGCACACCCGGGACTCCCTGCGGAAGGCCGCCGCCGAGGCGGTCGCGGCGGGCATCGGCGGGATCATGCTGTTCGGGGTGCCGGAGGACGCCAAGAAGGACGCCGTCGGCACCTCCGGCACCGACCCGGACGGCATCCTCCAGGTCGCCATCCGGGACGTGCGCGCCGAGGTCGGCGACGACCTGGTGATCATGTCCGACCTGTGCCTGGACGAGCACACCGACCACGGCCACTGCGGCGTCCTGGACGCCGAGGGCCGGATCGACAACGACGCCACCCTGGAGCGCTACGCCGAGATGGCCCGCGCCCAGGCCGACGCGGGCGTCCACACGGTCGGCCCGAGCGGCATGATGGACGGCCAGGTCGGCGTGGTCCGCGAGGCCCTGGACGGCGCCGGGTACCAGGACGTGTCGATCCTCGCCTACACCGCCAAGTACGCCTCCGCCTTCTACGGCCCGTTCCGCGAGGCCGTCGGCTCGTCGCTGAAGGGCGACCGCAAGACGTACCAGCAGGACCCGCCGAACGCCCGCGAGTCCCTGCGCGAGCTGGAGCTGGACCTGGCCGAGGGCGCCGACATGGTCATGGTCAAGCCCGCGCTGCCGTACCTGGACATCCTGCGGCAGATCGCGGACGCGGTGGACGTGCCGGTGGCCGCGTACCAGATCTCCGGCGAGTACGCGATGGTCGAGTCGGCCGCCGCCAACGGCTGGATCGACCGCGACCGCGCCATCATGGAGACCCTGACCTCCATCCGCCGCGCGGGCGCGGGGATGATCCTCACCTACTGGGCAACGGAGGTCGCGCAGCGGCTGAACCGCGGCGAGTAGTTCATCGAGCACAGCAGGACGGGCCGGACGCGCATACCGCATCCGGCCCGTCCGCGTTCTCGAACCGTACGACTTCTGACGGCCCGCCGGGCGGTGACGCGTTCAGCTCATGCCGGTGAGCCCGGCCCGTCCGCGGGGCGCGGGGCGTGGCCCGCGGCGAAGGTGATGACGAGGTCGGCGGTGGTGCGGCCCGGGGTGACGCGGCGGGCGTTGGCCTCGTCGGAGGTGAGGACCCAGCGTTCGGCCTCGGCGGGGGCCTTGCCGAAGCGCTCGTGGCGGTCGATCAGCCGCCGTACGCGCTCCTCGGTGTCCAGCTCGACCCACCAGGTCTCGTCCAGCAGGTCGCGGACCGGGCGCCAGGGCGCGTCGTCCAGCAGCAGGTAATTGCCCTCGGTGACGACGAGCGGGACCTCGGGAGCCACCGGGATGGAGCCCGCGATGGGCTGCTCCAGCTCGCGTTCGAAGCCCGGCGCGTACACCGGTTCGCCGGGGCGCGGGTCCGTGAGGCGCCGCAGCAGGGCGGTGTAGCCGTACGCGTCGAACGTCTCCGGGGCGCCCTTGCGGTCCAGCAGGCCGACGCGGCGCAGCTCGATGTCGGCGAGGTGGAAGCCGTCCATCGGGACCAGGACCGCGCGGTCGGGGCCGAGGGCGTCGACCAGGTACTCGGCAAGGGTGGTCTTTCCGGCCCCGGGCGGTCCGGCGATGCCGAGCAGCCGGCGGTGGCCTGAGCCGGCCAGGCGGCGGGCGCGCTCGAGGAGCTGCTCAGGAGTCATGGCGGGCGCTTTCGGGGAGTCCGGGTCGGGTGGGGCCGCTGTGTGAGCGTACGCGGCCGTGGGCGGCGGTGGACGAGGGGCCACCGCCGGACCGGGCTCCCCGCCGTGGCTCAGCGGGCGGCGGTCCAGGAGTGGGCCACGTCCAGGATCACCTTGCCGTCCGACTGGAAGACCCGGAACGGCAGCCGCGCCCGCACCCCGAGGCCGACCTGGGTGTCGCCCTCGAAGCTGGCGGCGTAGCGGGTGTCCCGGAAGGTCCGGTAGCCGGTGACGTCCACGCCCGGCAACTGCTGCCTGGCCTTGCCCGGGTACGTCCGTTGGCCCGCCTCGTAGTCGTAGCTGGGCGCGCCCACCCGGATGTCGAGGATCGCCCCGCCGTTCACCGGGATCGGGTCCCCGGAGCCGTCCTGGTGCAGCGCGTCGACGTACCGCACGTCGAAGCGCACCCGGTCGGTGGCGGTGGCGCCCTTCACGTCGAAGACCATGCGGTCGAAGCACTCGTGCCGGCCGGTCCTGATGTTCTCCAGCGGCTTGTGGCTGCCCGAGGGGGCCGTCTTCTCGCCGCTGCCCCAGCCCGTCGCGCATGCCGCGGCCGTGCCCGCACCGGTGGCCCGCGCCGCTTCGGCTGTTCCGGCTGTCACCGCCAGTCCGGCGCCTGCCAGCACGAGCGCCGCGAGCGAGGTTCCCCACCGTCGCATGTCCTACCCCCAAGTGTCTCGATTGACGGATGTGCATGAGGTTTGACGGGCCGTGGGGGCCGGGGGTTGTCCTCCATCGGAGAATCTGTCGCAAAGGGTACGGTCGGGGCCGTCCCCTACGGGTGGGGATATCCGCAGCGCCCACCGGCCGGGTGACCGGATGGGCACGCGCGTCCGGTTCGGACAGGCTCGTCCCATGCCACTGATGACCGGCAAGACCGCCGCGCTGGCGCTCGCCATCGCCGCCACCGCCTCCGTCCTGGCCACCGTGTCCTCCGCCGACGCGAGCGAGGGGAAGGCCGTCACGCCGTCCCTCGCCTGGGGGACGTGCGACGGCGAGGACCACGACGCCCGCCAGGAGTGCGCCACGCTCTCGGTGCCGCTGGACTACCGCGACCCGGACGGGAAGCGGATTACGCTCGCCGTCTCCCACATTCGCAGCGAGCGGCCCGGCGCCCGCCGAGGCACGCTGCTGCTGATCCCCGGCGGCCCCGGGGGGTCCGGCCTGAACCGGCCCACCACCTACGGCAAGCGGCTTCCCCAGTCGGTCCGGGACGCCTACGACCTGGTCGGCTTCGACCCGCGCGGATTGGGCGGGTCCACACACGCGGACTGCGGTCTGGCGGACGAGGACCTGTCCCTGGCCACGTCCCGCCCCTGGCCCGCCGCCGACGGTGGCATCACCGGGAACGTCACCACCGCCCGCCGCATCGCCGACGCCTGCGCCCGAAACGGCGGCGATCTGGTGCGCAGCCTCAGCACCGTCAACGAGGCGCGGGACATCGACCGCATCCGCCAGGCGCTCGGCGAGCGGAAGCTGTCCGCCTGGAACACCTCGTACGGGACGTACGTGGGATCCGTGTACGCGCAGCTGTACCCGGAGCGCACCGACCGCTGGGTGCTGGACAGCAACGACGACCCGGACCCGACGCGGGTGGAGCGCGGCTGGCTGGCGAACCTCGCGGTCGGCGTCGAGGACAGCTTCCCCGCCTTCGCGGAGTTCGCGTCCTCACTTCCCGAGGCCGAACGCCTTGCCGACACCCCGGCCGGGGTGCGCCGCGTCGTCCTGGACCTCGCCGCCCGTCTGGACGCCGAGCCGCTGCCCCGGGACGGGGCCGCCCAGCCCGTGCTGGACGGCAACATGTTCCGCCAGAGCGTGCTGACAGCCCTGTACTCCCAGAAGAACTTCAAGGACCTCGCCCCCTTCATCAAGGGCGTGCGGGACGGCCACGCGCCTGCCGAGACGCCGGGACGGATGACGCAGGACGCCGCGGCGGTGTCGTACGCGACCCTCTGCAACGACGTGGAGTGGCCGAGGTCGGTCTCGGCTTACGCCCGCGACGTGGCCGCCGGCCGCGCATCCCACCCGCTCACCGCGGGCATGCCGGGGAACATCACGCCGTGTGCCTTCTGGCCGGACAAGCCCCAGGACAAGCCGGTCCGCGTCACCGACCGGGGCCCGTCCAATGTGCTGCTCGTCCAGAACCGCCACGACGTGGCCACCCCCTACAGCGGGGCGCTCAATCTGCGCCGCGCCTTCGGTGACCGGGCGCGGATGGTCAGCGTCGACTCCACGGGGCACGGCGCGGCCTACGTCCCCGCCCCGTACACCAGCTCCTGCGCGGACCGCGCGGTGACGGACTACCTGGTGCGCGGCGAGCGGCCCGCGGGCGATGTGTCCTGTCCGGCGCCGGAGGAAGCGCCGTAAACGGCCGCGCGGCGGTCCCGGTCATGACGACCGGGAGCGCCGCGCAGGGCTGTGCGGGAGCGCTCAGAGGCGCTCGGGCGTGCGGATGCCCAGCAGCGACATGCCCTGCCGCAGGGTGCGGGCGGTCAGGTCGCACAGGAAGAGCCGGTTCTCGACCTCGGCCGGGCCGCCCTCCGCCTTCAGGACCGGGCACTGGTCGTAGAAGGTCGTGAAGAGCGAGGCCAGCTGGTAGAGATACGCGGCCAGCTTGTGCGGCTCGTACGACGCGGACACCTCGGCCAGCGTCTCCGCGAACTGGTCCGCGTGCAGCCCGAGGGCCCGCTCGGCGGGGGCGAGGAGCAGCTCCGGATGCGGGACCGGGGCCTGCGTCTCGTCGGCGCGGCGCAGGATCGACTGGATGCGGGCGTACGCGTACTGGAGGTAGACGGAGGTGTCGCCGTTGAGCGAGACCATCTGGTCGAGGTCGAACTTGTAGTCGCGGGAGGCGGAGGTGGACAGGTCGGCGTACTTCACCGCGCCGATGCCCACCTGGCCGCCGCGCTCCAGGATCTCCTGCTCGGTCAGGCCGAGCTTCTCGCTCTTCTCCCGGACCACGGCCGTGGCCCGCTCGGTCGCCTCGTCGAGCAGGTCCTCCAGCCGGACCGTCTCGCCCTCACGGGTCTTGAACGGCTTGCCGTCCTTGCCGAGGACCGTGCCGAAGGCGAGCTGGACGGCGTGCGTCTTCTCGTTCAGCCAGCCGATCCGGCGGGCGGTCTCGAAGACCATCCTGAAGTGCAGCGACTGCCGGGCGTCCACCACGTACAGCAGGGTGTCGGCCTGGAGGTTCTGCACCCGGTCGCGGATCGCGGACAGGTCGGTGGCGGCGTAGCCGAAGCCGCCGTCGGACTTCTGGACGATCAGCGGCACCGGGTTTCCGTCCGGGCCCTTGACGTCGTCGAAGAAGACGCACAGCGCGCCCTCGGAGCGGACCGCGACGCCGGACTCCTCCAGCAGGCGGCAGGTCTCGGCCAGCATGTCGTTGTAACCGGACTCGCCGACCACGTCGGGGTCGTGGATCTCGATGTCGAGCTTGTCGAAGACCGAGTAGAAGTAGATCTTCGACTCGTCCACGAACTTCCGCCACAGGGCGATCGTCTCCGCGTCCCCGGCCTGCAGGTCCACCACCCGCCGCCGGGACCGCTCCTTGAACTCCGGGTCGGAGTCGAAGAGGCCGCGCGCCGCCTTGTAGAGCCGGTTCAGATTGGACATCGCCTCTTCGCCGGAGGCGGCGTCCCGGTGGTCCAGCTCGTGCGGATGCTCGATCAGGTACTGGATGAGCATGCCGAACTGGGTGCCCCAGTCGCCGATGTGATGGCGCCGGACCACCTTCTCGCCGGTGAACTCCAGGATCCTGACCACCGCGTCGCCGATCACCGCCGAGCGCAGATGGCCGACGTGCATCTCCTTCGCCACGTTCGGCTGGGCGTAGTCGATCACGGTCGTGCCCGCGTCCGCCGCGAACGGAACGCCGAGCCGGTCGTCGGCGGCGCGCGCGGCGAGGGTCGCGGTGATGGCGGAGTCCGCGACGGTGATGTTGAGGAAGCCGGGGCCGGAGACCTTGATGTCGGCGATCACCGAGTCGGGGTCGGCGGAGGACGGGGCGACCGGAAGGCGCTCCACGACCTTGGCGGCCAGCTCGCGCGGATTGCCCTTGAGCTGCTTCGCCAGCGCCAGCAGCCCGTTGGCCTGGAAGTCGGCCCGGTCGCTTCGTCGCAGCAGCGGGTCCGCGGAAGCGGCCTCCGGCAGGGCAGCCGTGAGGGCGTTCGCGACGCGCTGGTGGACCGAAGCGGCAAGGGAGGGGACCGAGGCCATGGGTGAGGTGCCGTTCCTATAGAGGGCTGGGTTACCAATCTGGCCACCCCAGTATTTCATGGGCCGTCCAACCCTTTTCCCGGGCTGTGGATAACTCCGCCGTGGATTCCGACAACCTGTGGGCAACCCCGAAGGCGCCTCCTCCGTCTGGGACAATGGTCGGTGCCATGACCGCAAGGAAGGAAGTGCCGACCGTGGCTCAGAGCACCGAGACCGACTGGGTCTCCCGTTTCGCGGACGAGGTCATTGCCGAGGCGGAGCGACGCGCGCCCGGCAAACCGATCGTCTGCGCCTCGGGCCTCAGCCCGTCCGGCCCGATCCACCTCGGCAATCTGCGCGAGGTCATGACGCCGCACCTGGTCGCCGACGAGATCCGGCGCCGTGGATACGACTGCGTCCACATCCTGTCCTGGGACGACTACGACCGGTACCGGAAGGTCCCGGCCGGGATCGACCCGTCCTGGTCCGAGCACATCGGCAAGCCGCTGACCTCCGTCCCGGCCCCGCCCGGCTCCGCGTACGCGAACTGGGCCGAGCACTTCAAGGCGCCGATGATCGAGGCCCTGCGCGCGATGGGCATCGAGTTCCACGGCATCAGCCAGACCGAGAAGTACACCTCGGGCGCCTACCGCGAGCAGATCCTGCACGCGATGCGCCACCGCGAGCAGATCGACGCCGTGCTCGACCGGTACCGCACGAAGGACAAGCCGGCCCCGAAGAAGCAGCAGCAGAAGCAGCAGAAGCCGGTCGACGAGGCCGAGCTGGAGGCCGCCGAGGGCTCGGGCGCGGCCGCCGAGGACGACGGCAGCGCGGGCGCCGCCGGGTACTACCCGTACAAGCCGTACTGCTCGGTCTGCGAGCGCGATCTGACGACCGTGACCTCGTACGACGACGAGACCACCGAGCTGGCCTACACCTGCGCCTGCGGCCACGGCGAGACCGTCCTGCTCAGCGAGCACAACCGCGGCAAGCTGGTCTGGAAGGTCGACTGGCCGATGCGCTGGGCGTACGAGGGCGTCGTCTTCGAGCCCTCCGGCGTCGACCACTCCTCGCCGGGCTCGTCCTATGTGGTCGGCGGGCAGATCGTGCGCGAGGTCTTCGGCGGCGACCAGCCGATCGGCCCGATGTACGCGTTCGTCGGCATCAGCGGCATGGCCAAGATGTCCTCCTCCAAGGGCGGCGTGCCGACCCCGGCCGACGCGCTGGAGATCATGGAAGCGCCGCTGCTGCGCTGGCTGTACGCGCGCCGCAGGCCGAACCAGTCCTTCAAGATCGCCTTCGATCAGGAGATCCAGCGCACCTACGACGAGTGGGACGCCCTGGAGCGCAAGATCAACGACGGTTCGGCGCAGCCCGCGGACGCCGCCGCGTACAGCCGGGCGACCGGCACCGCCACCGGTGAGCTGCCCCGCACCCCGCGCCCGCTGCCGTACCGGATGCTCGCCTCCGTGGTGGACATCACCACCGGGCACGACGAGCAGACGCTGCGCATCCTCAGCGAGCTGGACCCGGCGAACCCGGTGAAGTCCCTGGACGAGACGCGGCCGCGGCTCGACCGGGCCGAGCGCTGGATCACCACCCAGGTCCCGGCCGAGCAGCGCACCCGGGTCCGGGACGAGCCGGACACCGAGCTGCTGGCCTCGCTCGGCGAGACCGAGCGCGCGTCGCTGCGGCTGCTGCTCGACGGGCTGGACGAGCACTGGTCGCTCGACGGGCTGACGACGCTGGTGTACGGCGTGCCGAAGCTCCAGGCGGGGCTGTCGGCGGACGCCAAGCCGACGCCGGAGCTGAAGGTCGCGCAGCGGGCGTTCTTCGCGCTGCTCTACCAGCTGCTGGTCGGGCGGGACACCGGGCCGCGGCTGCCCACCCTGCTGCTCGCGGTGGGGGCGGACCGGGTGCGCAAGCTGCTCGCGGCCTGAGCCGGGAGATCCCCCAGCCGGGCGGGCCGGACGCCCGCCCGGCCTCCAGGGAGCGAAGGGCCTACGGGATGTGCTCCGCCTGCATCTCCGTGCGGTAGCGGTCCTTGTAGTCGTTCACGTAGCCGGAAAGCTCGGCGTTGCTGAGGTCGGCGACGCCGTACGCCTCCCGCAGCCGCTGCCCGAACTGGTACGCCGAGGGGAAGCGCCCGTTGTCGGCGAGGTACTGGCGGTAGGTCGCGTAGAACACGTCGTCGCGCGGCACGTCGTCCGGCATCGCCGCGGCGGCGGGCGCCTCCGGCTGCTCGTGCTCGACGTACGGCTGCTCCTGGCCGCGCTGCTCCGGGACGTACGCGCCCTGCGCGGTCCCCACGCCCTGCCCGCCGAGCTGGCGGACCCGGCCGGGCCCGACCGGGACGGTGACCTGCGGCTGCCCGGGCTGCTCGGGTTGCCCGGGCTGTTCGTGCTGCGCCGGATGGTGGCTGGCGGCGGGGTCGAACGGGACGGCGCCCCGGCCGTCGTGGTCCTGAGCCGTCGGCTGCTGGTACACCGGCAGCGGCAGCGACAGGGGCAGCTCCTGCGGCTGCTGGGGCTGTGCTTGTGGCGGCTGCTGCTGCCCGGGACCGGCGGCGAAGCCGGTGCCGTCGGGCGCCCCGTAGCCGCCCTGCGGCATCCCCGGGTACGCCATGTCCGGCGTCCGCCCGGCCCCGCTCCCGGGGGCACCCGGCATGCCCGGTGTGCCCGAGGGCAGCGCGGCCGGGGAGAAGGCGCTCGCTTCCAGCCCGGCCGCCTCGAGGCCCGCCGGGGCGGTGTCGGACAGCGGCACCCCGTAGCGCGCCAGCCGCAGCGGCATCAGCGCCTCCACCGGGGCCTTACGGCGCCACTGCCTCCCGTAGCGGGCCTGCAGCCGGGTCTGGTAGACCAGCCGGTCCTGTTCCAGCTGGATGACCTCGTCGTAGCTGCGCAGCTCCCACAGCTTCATCCGGCGCCACAGCCGGAAGGTCGGGAGCGGCGCCAGCAGCCAGCGGACGAGGCGGACCGACTCCATGTGCCGGTCGGCGGTGATGTCGGCGATCCGGCCGATCGCGTGCCGGGCGGCCTCGACGGAGACCACGAAGAGCACCGGGATGACGGCGTGCATGCCGACGCCGATCGGGTCCGGCCAGGCGGCGGCGCCGTTGAAGGCGATGGTGGCCGCGGTCAGCATCCACGCCGTCTGGCGCAGCAGGGGGAAGGGGATGCGGATCCAGGTCAGCAGCAGATCCAGGGCCAGCAGGACGCAGATCCCGGCGTCGATCCCGATGGGGAAGACGTTGGAGAAGGCGCCGAAGCCCTTCTTCTCGGCGAGGTCGCGGACCGCGGAGTAGGACCCCGCGAAACCGATCGCGGCGATCACCACCGCCCCGGCGACGACCACGCCGACGAGTATTCGATGCGTTCGTGTCAGTTGCATCGCGGCCACCCGCGATCCCTCCCCGTCCTTGGCGACAAGCCTTGGCATGCAGCGCGCCCAGGGTCGCATACACGTCAAGCACCACGGACGGGAAGGGTGCGGCGGGGACGGCTAGGCGCCGCCCTTGGAGTCCTTCGAGTCCTTCGAGTCCTTCGAGTCCTTCGAGTCCTTGGAATCCTTGGACGGGTCCGCGGACTTGGAGCCGCCGGAAGCCGGGGATTCCTGGCCGCCGCCGGCGCCCTTGGTGCCCTTCGCGACGGAGTCGACGACCTCCTTGGCCGCGGACTTGGCGTCCTCCATCAGCTTGGTGGCGTCCGGCGTCTTCTCGGTCTCGTAGCCGGCGCCGTCGTACTCGATGGTGATCACGACGTTGGCGGTCCGGGCGACGACCGTCTGGTTCCGGAAGTCGTCGCCGTCCTTCTTCTCCTCGGTACGCACGGTGGTCGCCGCGTCACCGACGGCCGCCTGCTCGGTCTTGGGGTTCTTCACCCCGTCCGCGGAGGAGGCCTTGCTCGCCTGCTGGGTGGCGTACTCCTGGGCGCGCTTGTCGCCGGTGCCGAGCCCCGCGTCGGAGGGGAAGAGCTTCAGGGAGAGGGACAGCGAGCGGTACTTGAAGCCGTCGAGGCCGCTCCACAGGCAGGTGGCGGAGGTGTTGGTGTCGGACGAGGGGAGGGCCTTGCCCTTCTTGGTCTTCGCCTTGGGCACCAGCTTCTCGATGGTCTTGCCCGACAGGGCCGAGCACACATCGGGGAGCTTGCTGAACTTTGCCGCCGCGACGGACGGCGAGGCACTGGGCGAGGAGGGTCTCGACGAGCCCTCCGCGTCCTTTTTGTCCTCGGAGCCGGAGGAGCAGCCGGCGACGAGCATGACCGGTACGGTCGCGCAGGCGAGTATTCGGGCGAGTCGCGGGGCTGAACGGTGCATGGTTCCTTCGCTCAATCTCTGTCGATGGGCGGTGGTACCGCCCGCGTCATTACCGGCACGGTACGCGGCCGATCGCGGGCGGCCCAATCCCCGAGGTCTCCCGCCGGGGGGCGGTCCGGCTCGCTATTCGGTGAGACGCCCGGTGAGCTCGTGGGCCAAGTCTTCGGCGTTCCCCTGGAGTTCTTCGCTTTCGGGAATGTCCTTTTTGTTGGTCGACCACTCGTCGTACTCAATGGTGGCGATCACATTCGAGGAGCGGAAAACGACCGTGATGTCGCGGTGGATTCCGGAGTCCTTGGTGATCAGCTGGTCGTCGAGAAACGCGTCGTCGGCGAGGTCGTCGAGGCGGCGCGGGGCGGTGGCGTCCGGGTTCTCCGACGCGCTCCCGTCGCTTGAGCTGCTCTCATCGTCGCCCGTGCCCGGACTGCTCGTGCGGCCCTTGTCGCCGGTGTTGCCCTTCTCACTTCCGGCGCTGCTCCTGCCGCCGTCCGGGCTCGCGCCGCCCTTGCCGCTCGATCCGCTCGACGCGCTTGCCCCGGCGTCGGGGGACGAGGAGGCGGACGCGTCGTCGTCCGACGCGCCCGCGGAGGGCGAGGCCGGGGCGTCCGGAATGTCCGCGGCGGCCGCCTTCTTCTCGTACAGCTCCAGCGCCCGGTCGTCATCGCTCACGGACGGGTCGTACGAGACCACGCGCTCGAAGTCCAGCGTCAGATAGCGGGTGCCGCTCGGCGTCGCGAGCTTCCAGCGGCAGCCGT
Organism: Streptomyces sp. NPDC007983; assembly: GCF_042958345.1. Taxonomy (NCBI): domain Bacteria; kingdom Bacillati; phylum Actinomycetota; class Actinomycetes; order Kitasatosporales; family Streptomycetaceae; genus Streptomyces; species Streptomyces sp. NPDC007983. Next base: position 932,758 of record NZ_JBIBJI010000003.1, on the reverse strand, counting down.
CGCGCCGGTCTATGTCGTACGTCACGGTCGCCTGGCCGTCGTACGCCTTGTCGTCCTGGGTGCCGCCGGGCAGTAGCCTGCGCAGGGTCTTGGCGCTCACGGCGCCGCACGCCTCGGGGAGGGAGTTGTAGCGGCCGGGCTCGGCCGAGACCGACGTACCGGAGTCGTCGGAGGCGCTGTCGTCGGCCCCGGGCTTGGAGCCGGAGCCGGTGCATCCGCTGAGTCCCGCGGCGGCGAGCACGGCGATGAGCAGGGCGGCGGCCGGGGTGGCGCGCCGTCCACGGGCCGTTCGCTGCGCTGGCTGCACTATCCGTGTCCCTTCGAGCGAAAACTGCTTGCCGTCCGTAGGCGATGACTGAAGACAATGTGTACCGCACGGCCCGCCGCGTCTGCCGGTCGGCCGTCGCGAATGGGGCCGTGGGCCCGGTTTTTGCGTTTTCAGTCTTTCGCGGGGGAATGAGTAAAACATGTCGTATGTAGAGGTGCCCGGGGCGAAAGTCCCGATCCGGATGTGGGCGGACCCCGCGACGGTCGAGGGCGTGGCCATGCAGCAGCTGCGGAACGTGGCCACGCTGCCGTGGATCAAGGGCCTGGCCGTGATGCCGGACGTGCACTACGGGAAGGGCGCCACCGTCGGCTCGGTGATCGCGATGCAGGGGGCCGTGTGTCCGGCCGCGGTCGGCGTGGACATCGGCTGCGGGATGTCGGCGGTCAAGTCGTCGCTCACCGCGGACGATCTGCCGGGCGATCTGTCGCGGCTGCGGTCCAGGATCGAGCAGGCGATTCCGGTGGGCCGGGGGATGCACGACGACCAGGTCGACCCGGGGCGGCTGCACGGGTTCGGTACCGCCGGGTGGGACGACTTCTGGGAGCGGTTCGGGGGAGTGGCCGAGGCGGTCAAGTTCCGCCAGGAGCGGGCCACGAAGCAGATGGGGTCGCTCGGATCGGGCAACCACTTCATCGAGTTCTGTCTCGATGACGAGGGTTCGGTCTGGCTGATGCTGCACTCCGGTTCCCGGAACATCGGCAAGGAACTGGCCGAGTACCACATCGGCCAGGCCCGCGGACTGCCGCACAACCAGGATCTGATCGACCGCGACCTGGCCGTCTTCATCGCTGACACCCCGCAGATGGCCGCCTACCGGCACGATCTGTTCTGGGCGCAGGAGTACGCCAAGTACAACCGCGCGATCATGATGTCGCTCTTCCAGGACGTCGTGCGCAAGGAGTTCGCCAAGGCCCGGCCGGTCTTCGAGCCGGTCATCTCCTGTCACCACAACTACGTGGCCGAGGAGCGGTACGAGGACATGGACCTGCTGGTGACCCGCAAGGGCGCCATCCGGGCGGGCAGCGGGGACTACGGGATCATCCCCGGCTCCATGGGCACCGGTTCGTACATCGTCCGCGGCCTGGGCAACGAGGCGTCGTTCAACTCGGCCTCGCACGGCGCCGGCCGGAAGATGAGCCGGAACGCGGCGAAGAAGCGTTTCTCGACGCGGGACCTGGAGGAGCAGACGCGGGGCGTGGAGTGCCGTAAGGACTCCGGCGTCGTGGACGAGATCCCGGGGGCGTACAAGCCCATCGAGAAGGTCATCGACCAGCAGCGGGATCTCGTCGAGGTGGTGGCCCGGCTCAAGCAGGTCGTCTGCGTCAAGGGGTGATACGCGCGGGGCCGTGGCCGTGCGCGACCGACGGCCCCGGCCTCAGCGCTCCCGGTGGACCTTGTGCTGGGCGGCCTGGGCGCGGGGGCGGATCACCATCAGGTCGACGTTGACGTGGGAGGGCCGGGTGACCGTCCAGGCGACGGTGTCGGCGACGTCGTCGGCGGTCAGGGGCTCGGCCACGCCCTCGTAGACGGCGGCGGCCCGGCCCTCGTCCCCGCGGAACCGGTTCACCGCGAACTCGTCCGTCATGACCATGCCCGGCGCGATCTCGATCACCCGCACCGGCTCGCCGCACAGCTCCAGCCGCAGCGTGCCCGCGATCGCGTGCGCGCCGTGCTTGGCGGCCACGTAGCCGCCGCCGCCCTCGTACTGGATGTGGCCCGCCGTGGAGGACAGCACCACGATCGTGCCGTCGCCGGAGGCGACGAGGGCGGGCAGCAGGGCCTGCGTCACATGGAGCACGCCCATCACGTTGACCTCGTACATCGCGCGCCAGTCGGCCGGGTCGGAGGTCGCGACGCTCTCGGCGCCGATGGCTCCGCCCGCGTTGTTGACCAGCACGTCACAGCGGTCGAAGTGATCGGCGAAGGTGGCGACGGCGTCGCGGTCGGTGACGTCCAGGACGTACGGCACGGCCTCGTACCCCGCCTCCGTCAGCTCCGCCGCCAGCGCCTCGATGCGGTCCTTGCGGCGCGCGGCGAGGACGACGCGAAATCCGGCCGCGGCGAGCCTGCGGGCGGTGGCCGCCCCGATCCCACTGCTGGCCCCGGTGATGACTGCGGTACGGGTGGTCATCGGCCCTCCTGCGGCGACGTGGCATGCCTGATCGCGGTACGGAAATCGCACTGTGATCCATACGCAGGATATGACCTTCTGATTTGCGGCCGATCGGGGGACTGGAGATCGCAAACCGCTATCCGGCCCTGGCCCCGGGGAAGGGTGCACTGCGTCCGGCGCGCCGCCGGTCTCGAGTGACCCATGCCCAAGGAGTGAATTCAGGTCATGACCCATCAGAACAGAACGCTGTACCGGTCCCGTCGGTCCTTCCGCCGCTGGGGCGTCGCCTCCGCCGGAGCCCTCGCGGCGGCGGCGCTGGTGGCCGGCGCGCCGTCGGTCGCTTGGGCCGCGGGCAGCCCGCCGAACCCGTCGTCGGCCTCCGTATGCCCCCAGGACCAGGAGCGGCACGGGGACCGCAACCATGGGGATGGCCAGCAGCACGGCAACAACAACCACCAGCAGCACAACAACGGCCAGCACGACAACGGGCAGCAGCAGGGCAACAACCACCAGCAGCACAACAACGGCCAGCAGCAGGGCAACAACCACCAGCAGCACAACAACGGCCAGCACGACAACGGGCAGCAGCAGGGGAACAACCACCAGCAGCAGGGCAACGGCCAGCAGCAGCACAACAACGGGCAGCACGACAACGGGCAGCAGCAGGGGAACAACCACCAGCAGCAGGGCAACGGCCAGCAGCAGGGCAACAACCACCAGCAGCACAACAACGGGCAGCACGACAACGGCCAGCAGCAGGGCAACAACCACCAGCAGCAGGGCAACGGCCAGCAGCAGGGGAACAACCACCAGCAGCACAACAACGGGCAGCAGCAGGGCAACGGCCAGTCCGGCAACGGCCAGGCGGCCCATGGCCAGTACGGGAACGGCCAGTCCGGCAACGGTCAGCACGGCAACGGCCAGATGACCCACGGCCAGATGACCAACGCCCAAGCGGCCAACGGCCAGGCCGCCCAGAACGGCCGCCAGGACGGCCGTCCGCAGCGCTGGCAGCGCGAGAACAGCGCCCCGCAGGGCCACGGCTACCAGCAGCGCGCCATGGGCCAGTACGGCGAGTCGGCCCAGGCCGAGATGGCCCAGCAGGAGACGGCTCAGCAGGCCGCCGACGTGAGGCCGCAGGACCGTTTCGGCGCCCCGTCCGCCCACGGTGACCACCAGGACGACCACGCCCGCATGGACCACCAGGCCCAGCAGAACCACCAGTCCGGCACCAACAACGCGCAGAGCACGAGCGGACCGGTGACGCTGGAGCGGGCCGTGGAGATCGCCGAGTGCGAGGTCGGCGGCCAGGCCATCAGCGCCGAGCTGGTGGACGACTGCCCCGAGGACGACCAACAGCAGAACAACCAGCGCAAGGACGACCACCGCAAGGACCAGCAGCACCGGGAACCGCACCACAACGACAAGCAGCGCGACGAGAAGCGGCACGGCGACCACAAGCAGCAGGAGCCGCGCCACAAGGACGACGACCACAAGGTGTGGGCCGTGGACGTCGAGTGCGGCGACACCGTCACCCGGGTGCTGATCGACCCGGACACCGGCTGCGTCATCAGCTCAACTCAGCAGGAGGACGACGAGGAGCACGGGCACCACGGGCGTCCGCTCACCTTCTAGGCGCGTACATGATCACGGCGACACCGGCCAGGCAGATGAACGCACCGAGCACATCGAATCGGTCGGGCCGGTAGCCGTCGGCGACCATGCCCCAGGCGAGTGATCCGGCGACGAAGACGCCGCCGTACGCCGCGAGGATGCGGCCGAACTCCGCGTCCGGCTGGAGCGTGGCGACGAAACCGTAGGCGCCGAGGGCGACGATCCCGGCGCCGATCCAGGCCCATCCCCTGTGCTCGCGCACACCCTGCCAGACCAGCCAGGCGCCTCCGATTTCCAGGAGGGCGGCCAGGACGAACAGGCTGACGGAGCGTGCGATGAGCATGGGGGAAAGGCTAGGTCACGCCCCGGGGCGGACCGGCGGCCGAGGCCCGCTCAGGGCCAGACCAGGCAGTACGGCTGGTGGCCCGCCTCGTGCAGCCGGTGGCTGAAGTCCTGCCACTCGTGGAGCAGTTGGTAGACCAGGAACGCGTCGCGCGGACCGCCGCGGTCCGGGACCGTGGACCAGATGAAGGCGGCGGCTCCCACCGCCTCCTCACCGACGCCGCGCAGCGGGTCGACGGCGGTCATCGGCAGCTTGACGACGGCGTAGTCCGGGTGCAGGACGACCAGTTCGAGCGGGGGCACCTTGTGCAGGGGGACGCCCTCGATGCCGGTGAGGACCATCGCGGCCACCGTCTCCGGCTTGATCTTGGTGAACATGCCGTGGCCCAGCTCGTCACCGCCGAGCTCCTCGGGGCGCATCGAGATGGGGACCCGGGCGGCGGTGGCCCCGTCGGGCGCGCCGAAGTACTTGTAGGTCACCCCCATGCGGCCCCCGCTCCTGCTTGCCCTGCCCGCGTCTTCTCGCCGATGGCGTCCGGGGCGGGCACGCTCGGGGCCTCGATCGTCAGTCCCTTCACCCAGTTCGCCACCGCGATGCATATCTCCACCCGACCACTCGCGGCCGCCGCCGCGCAACCCGAACATTGCGACTGATCAAACTGATCAATATGACTGAGACCTCCCCCGCGTCGGCGTTGTGAAACTCCCGGCGGCAGGACTCCGTCACCCTCTGACAACATGGCTTGCGTGAGCTATCCGTACGCAGCCCCAGTTTCGCAGACGCTTTTCGATCGTGCGGCCGTCGTGACGCCCGGCGGCGTGAACTCTCCGGTCCGGGCTTTCCGCGCCGTCGGAGGTACGCCCCGCTTTATGGTGTCCGGTGACGGTCCGTACCTCACCGATGCCGACGGCCGCGAGTACGTCGACCTCGTGTGTTCGTGGGGACCGATGATCCTCGGCCATTCGCACCCCGAGGTGATCGCGGCCGTGCAGGCCGCCGTCGCACGTGGTACGTCGTTCGGTACGCCGGGCGAGGGCGAGGTCGAACTCGCCGAGGAGATCGTGGCCCGGATCGGCCCCGTCGAGCAGGTGCGCCTGGTGTCGTCCGGCACCGAGGCGACGATGTCGGCGATCCGGCTGGCCCGCGGGTTCACCGGCCGCCCCAAGGTGATCAAGTTCGCGGGTTGTTACCACGGCCATGTGGACGCCCTGCTGGCCGCGGCCGGGTCCGGGGTGGCGACCTTCGGGCTGCCGGACACCCCCGGGGTGACGGGCGCGCAGGCGGGGGAGACCCTCGTGCTGCCGTACAACGACCTGGAGGCGGTGCGGGCGGCGTTCGCCGCGCACCCGGGCGAGATCGCCTGTGTGATCACCGAGGCGTCGGCGGGCAACATGGGCGTGGTGCCGCCGCTGCCCGGGTTCAACGCGGGCCTGAAGGAGCTGTGCTCCGACAACGGCGCGCTCTACATCTCCGACGAGGTCATGACCGGCTTCCGGGTCTCCAGGGCCGGCTGGTTCGGGCTCGACGGGGTCGTACCCGATCTGATGACCTTCGGCAAGGTCATGGGCGGCGGCTTCCCGGCCGCGGCCTTCGGCGGCCGCGCCGATGTGATGGCGCAGCTCGCCCCGGCGGGCCCGGTCTACCAGGCGGGCACGCTGTCCGGGAACCCGATCGCGACGGCCGCCGGTGTGGCGCAGCTGCGGCTGCTGGACGACGCGGCGTACGAAAAGGTCGACGCGGCCTCCGCGCGGCTGCGGGCGCTGGTGACCGAGGCGCTGGACAAGGCGGGCGTCGCCCACCGGCTTCAGGTCGCGGGCAACATGTTCTCCGTCTTCTTCACCGACGAGGACGTCACGGACTACGCCAAGGCGAAGGCGCAGCAGGCGTTCCGCTTCACCCCCTTCTTCCACTCGATGCTGTCCCAGGGTGTCTATCTGCCGCCGTCGGCCTTCGAGTCGTGGTTCGTCTCGACGACCCATGACGAGCGGGCGCTGGAGCGGGTGGCGGAGGCGTTGCCGGGGGCGGCGCGGGCAGCCGCCGAGGCGGCTGAATGATGGGTGACATGACACAGAGCGAGAACGACATCACCGTCGTCCATGTGATGCGCCACGGCGAGGTGGAGAACCCGGAGGGCGTGCTGTACGGGCGCCTGCCCGGCTACCACCTGTCCGAGCTGGGCCGCCGCATGGCCGACCGGGTCGCCGAGCACCTCGCTGAGCGGGACATCACCCATGTGGTCGCCTCCCCGCTGGAGCGGGCCCAGGAGACGGCCGCGCCGATCGGCAAGGCGCACGGTCTGGACGTGGCCGTCGACCAGCGGCTGATCGAGGCGGCAAACGCCTTCCAGGGGAAGACCTTCGGGGTCGGCGACGGCGCGCTGCGCAGGCCGTCCAACTGGCGTCATCTCACCAATCCCTTCCGTCCCTCCTGGGGCGAGCCGTACATCGACCAGGTGGTGCGGATGATGGGGGCGCTGGGCGCGGCGCGTGACGCCGCCCGTGGGCATGAGGCGGTCTGCGTCAGCCATCAGCTGCCGATCTGGATCGTGCGCAGCTTCGTGGAGCGGCGGCGGCTGTGGCACGACCCGCGCAAGCGGCAGTGCACCCTGGCCAGCCTCACCAGCTTCACGTACCGCGGCGACAAGATCGTGTCCGTCGGGTACAGCGAACCGGCCCGTGATCTGGTCCCGGCCCATCTCCTCGCGGGTGCGAAGAAGGTGAAGGGGGCCTCCAAGGGGGTCGGTGCGTGACCAGCACGCTGTAGGCGCATCATCGCATGGGGTAATCGATCCCGGGCTATTGTGCCGGGACTGTAATTGAGCGCGTCCGTTCGGAACCCCGCTATTCGTCTCGCCATCTCAAAGGTCGTCCGTGCCCGGACAACCAGTACGGCGAGTGCGAATTGAGGACGCTATGCGTGAGGTCAGCCGGAGGGGGATCCTCGGTCTTGGTATGGGGGCGGTCGCGTCACTGACCGCTGTCGGCTGCTCGTCATCGGGGTCGGGTAAGGCAGCGCCGAAGAGGACGGCGCAGGCAAAGCCGATAGGTGATGGTTCAACTTCCCGTGGGGTGAGCCGGCCGAAGGATCCCAAGCCGGAGCGTCTTGAGCGGGGGCAGAAGCCGCCGCAGTTCGTGGTGTTCTCCTGGGACGGCGCGGGAGAGGTCGGCAACGGCCTCTTCCCGCGTTTCCGGAAGCTCGCCAAGGATCACGGCGCGACCATGACGTTCTTCCTCTCCGGCCTTTACTGCCTGCCGGAGTCGAAGAAGTCGCTCTACAAGCCGCCGAACAACCCGGTGGGCGCCTCCGACATCGGCTATCTCTCCGACGACCACATCAAGGCGACGCTGCGGAACGTGCGTCTGGCCTGGCTGGAGGGGCATGAGATAGGGACCCACTTCAACGGTCACTTCTGCTCCGGCCGCGGCAGCGTCGCCGACTGGACGTCCGCCCAGTGGGAGTCCGAGGTCGAGCAGGCCGTGTCGTTCGTCACGCAGTGGCGTACGAACACCGGATTCAAGGACGTCGATCCGCTGCCCTTCGATTATCGCGAGGAACTGGTCGGCGGGCGCACCCCCTGTCTGCTGGGACAGCAGAATCTGCTGCCGACCGCCCGCAAGCTCGGCTGGCGCTATGACGCGAGTTCGCCCGGCGGCCGCCAGGTGTGGCCGTCGAAGAAGCAGGGGCTGTGGGACTATCCGCTGCAGCAGATTCCCTTCCCCGGCCATTCCTTCGAAGTGCTGTCGATGGATTACAACATCCTGGCCAACCAGTCGCGGAATTCCACCAATGCGCCGCCCGCCAACTACCCGGGCTGGCGCAAGCAGGCCACCGACGCCTACATAGCCGGTTTCCAGCGGGCGTACGAGACCAATCGCGCCCCGTTCTTCATCGGCAACCACTTCGAGAAGTGGAACGGCGGCATCTATATGGACGCCGTCGAGGAAGCGCTGAAGCACATGGCCGACGAGAAGCACAAGGACGTGCGGCTGGTGTCCTTCAAACAGCTCACGGACTGGATGGACGCGCAGGACCCGGCGGTGCTCGCGGATCTTCAGCGGTTCGGTGTGGGCGAGGCGTGGAGCGCGAGCGGCCGCTGACCGCCCCGCCCCGGACCGGCGGTGCCCCCGGCGTCCGGGTTCGTGATGCCGGGGTCGGGGAGGTGCCGAGGGGGGTGGGGAAGATCCCCAAAAGGGCCATGCGAAACTTTTCACATGAGTGCCTGCCGCGCCCCTCGGCGCCTCGCGACCTTCCGTCGCGCAACCGTGCTGGCCACCGGGGCCGCGGTTGCCGCGCTGTCCCTCTCCGCCTGTGGTAGCGGTGGCACCTCGGGCGGCTCGGCCGATACCAAGTTCGTGCAGGGCAAGGGCGGCGTCGACACCGTGCCCAAGAAGGACCGCCAGGACGCTCCCGAGCTGTCCGGCAAGACTCTCGAGGGCAAGCCGCTCGACGTGGCCGACTACAAGGGCAAGATCGTCGTCCTGAACGTATGGGGTTCCTGGTGCGCGCCCTGCCGGGCCGAGGCCCCGAACCTCGCGAAGGTCGCCAAGGACACCAAGGCCAAGGGCGTCCAGTTCATCGGGATCAACACGCGTGACGGCAACCGAGCCCCCGCGCTCAGGTTCGAGAAGGCGTTCAAGGTCGAGTACCCGAGCCTGTACGACCCGATCGGCAAGCTGATGCTGCGCTTCCCCAAGGGGAGCCTCAACCCGCAGGCCATCCCGTCGACCATCGTGCTGGACCGGAACGGCAAGATCGCGGCCCGGGCGCTCACCCCGCTCAGCGAGGACAGCATGCGCAAGATGGTCGACCCGCTCATCGCGGAGAAGTGACCTCTTGTGACTACGCTCGCCGCCGCAGGCGCGAATGAGACCGTGATGACCGGCGCGCTGCTGCTCGCGCTGCCGATCGCCGTCCTCGGCGGACTGGTCTCCTTCTTCTCCCCTTGTGTGCTGCCCCTGGTGCCGGGCTACATGTCGTACGTCACCGGGATCACCGGTACGGATCTGGCGGAGGCCAGACGCGGCCGGATGGTCGCGGGTGCCTCGCTCTTCGTGCTCGGCTTCACGGCCGTCTTCGTCTCCGGTGGCGCCCTCTTCGGCCACTTCGGCTGGACCCTCCAGGAGCACAAGGAGACCCTCTCCAAGATCCTCGGGGCCGTCACGATCCTGATGGGCCTGGCCTTCATGGGGCTGCTGAAGGGCTTCGGCCAGCGGGAGTTCCGCTTTCACATCACGCCCACGATGGGGCTGGCGGGCGCGCCCGTGCTGGGCGCCCTGTTCGGCGTGGGCTGGACGCCGTGCCTGGGGCCCACCCTCACCGCCGTCCAGGCGCTGGCGTTCAATGAGGGGAGCGCCGGTCGCGGCGCTCTGCTGACCGTCGCGTACTGCGTCGGGCTCGGGCTGCCGTTCGTCGCCGTCGCGGTGGCCTACCGGCGCGCGCTGGGCGCCTTCGCTTGGGTCAAGCAGCACTACGTGTGGGTGATGCGGACCGGCGGCGGTCTGCTCATCGCCCTGGGGGTGCTGCTGCTCACAGGTGTCTGGGACAGCATCATGAGCGACACGCAGAGCTGGGCTCAGGGCTTCAACGTTGGGATCTGATCCATGTCCACCACCGATACCGACTCCGCGGCCGGGAAGGCGGCCGAGAACGCGGCCGAGCAGACGGCCGACGGCGGCGCGGGCGCCGAGGAGCGCGAGCTGGGCGCCGCGGGCTCGCAGCTTTCCACCGCGCCCGCCGAGGAGGTCAGCGTCCCCTCGCTGGGGCCGCTCGGCTGGGCCAGGTGGTTCTGGCGGCAGCTGACCTCGATGCGGGTCGCGCTGCTGCTGCTCTTCCTGCTCTCGCTGGGCTCGATCCCGGGCTCGCTGATCCCGCAGACCAGCATCGACCAGCTCAAGGTCCAGGACTTCAAGGACAAGCACCCGACGCTCACCCCGGTCTACGAGAAGCTCCAGCTCTTCCACGTCTACAGCTCGGTGTGGTTCTCGGCGATCTACATCCTGCTGTTCATCTCGCTCATCGGCTGCATCGTGCCGCGCACCTGGCAGTTCGTGGGCCAGCTGCGCGGCCTCCCGCCGGCCGCCCCGCGCCGGCTCACCCGGCTTCCCGCGTACACCACCTGGCGCAGCGACGCCGAGCCGGAGAAGGTGCTGGAAGCCGCGCAGCGGATCATGAAGCGGAGGCGCTTCCGGAGCCGGATCGCGGGGAACGCGGTCGCCGCCGAGAAGGGCTACCTGCGTGAGGTCGGCAATCTGCTGTTCCACACCGCGCTGATCGTGCTGCTGGTCTCCTTCGCCGCGGGCCAGCTGTGGAAGACCGAGGGCAGCAGCCTGATCACCGAGGGCGGCGGCTTCTCCAACAGCCTGACCCAGTACGACGACATCAAGACGGGGCAGCTGTTCAAGAGCGACGACCTGGCGCCCTTCAGCTTCCAGCTGGACCGCTTCCACGCGACCTACGAGCGCAGCGGCCCCCAGATGCGCACGCCGCGCACCTTCCGTGCCGATGTCACCTACTGGGACGGGGTGGACGGGTCCGCCCGCAAGACCTCGATCAAGGTGAACGAGCCGCTGGAGATCCAGAACTACAAGGTCTTCCTGCTGAACCACGGCTACTCGCCGGTCGTCACGGTCCGGGACGGCCAGGGCAACGTGGTCCACAAGGGGCCGGTGGTCGGGCTGCCGATCGACGGGGCCAACCTCACCGAGAGCATGGTGATCAAGCTCGGTGACTACCGCGACAAGAACGGCAAGCGTGACCAGGTCGCGTACCAGGGGCAGTTCCTGCCGACCTGGGTGCGCAGCAAGGGCATGTTCTCCCAGTTCCCGGCGCTGGACAATCCGGCACTGGTGCTGACGGCTTACCACGGCAGCCTCGGCATCGACGGCGGTACCCCGCAGAGCGTGTACCAGCTCGACAAGTCGCGGATGAAGCAGTACCGGGAGTCCGACGGGAAGACCAAGTTCGCCCGGGCGCTCGCGCCCGGCGACACGATGAAGCTGCCGGGCGGCGAGGGCTCGCTGACCTTCGACGGCGTCAAGAGCTGGGCCAGCTTCCAGGTCTCGCACAAGCCGGGTGACCAGACCGCCCTGCTGGGCGCCGTGGGCGCCCTGGTGGGCCTGGTCGGCTCGCTGTTCATCCAGCGCCGCCGGATCTGGGTCCGGGCGGTGAAGGGCTCGGACGGCGCGACCGTCGTCGAGATGGCCGGGCTCGGCCGCAGCGAATACGCCAAGCTCCCTGAGGAGCTGGGTGATCTGGCCGTCCGGCTGCAGACGGACGCGCCCCCCTCGGCAGAACCGGAAGACGGCCCTGATGAGGACGGCCCGAAGGCCGCGTCGACCCCCGGAGACACCGAAGAGCCTGCACACTCCGCAGATCCCGCAGAAGGAGCGAGCGCGTGAACCTCGCGGCCGCAGTCAACGAGAATCTCGCCCATTACAGCAATGTGCTGATCTACACGGCGATGGCGATCTACACCCTCGCCTTCCTCGCCCATATCGCCGAGTGGGTCTTCGGCAGCCGCAGCGCCGTGGGCCGCACCGCCGCCGCGCTCACCACCGAGACCGGGGCCGCCAACCGCGCCTCGGTCACGGTGCGGACCGCCGAGAAGGGCGGCGGCACCGCCGTGCTGGAGCGCCCGAAGGTCATCACCCGGTCCGCCGCGGGCAGCCGCGACGTCCCGGACGGGCCGGGCGCCGCGGGCGGCACCGAGCAGGGCGATGTCTACGGCCGGATCGCGGTGGGCCTCACCGTGCTGGCGTTCCTCACTCATGCCGGTGGTGTCCTCACCCGCGCGCTGTCCGTGGAGCGCGCGCCCTGGGGCAACATGTACGAGTTCTCCACGACCTTCGCCATGGTCGCGGTCGCCACATACCTCGTGCTGCTCGCGCTGAAGAAGAACGTGCGCTGGATCGGTCTGCCCCTGGTCACCACGGTCCTCCTCGACCTCGGACTCGCTGTCTCTGTCTTGTACACCGACAGCGACCAATTGGTTCCGGCCCTGCACTCGTACTGGCTGTGGATCCACGTCAGCTGCGCGATCATCTCCGGCGCCGCGCTGTACATGGGAGCCGTCTCCACGCTGCTCTACCTCTTCCGCGACCGGTACGAGGCGCAGCTGGAGAACCCGGAGGGCAAGCAGTTCCGCCAGGGCGTCAAGTCCGTGCTGGCGCGGGTGCCGTCGGCGGCGTCGCTGGACAAGTTCGCGTACCGCATCAACGCCACGGTCTTCCCGCTGTGGACCTTCACGATCATCGCGGGCGCGATCTGGGCCGAGGCCGCCTGGGGCCGTTACTGGGGCTGGGACCCCAAGGAGGTCTGGTCGTTCATCACCTGGGTCGCCTACGCCTGCTACCTGCACGCCCGGGCCACCGCGGGCTGGAAGGGCCGCAAGGCCGCGTACCTCGCGCTGATCGCCTTCGCCTGCTACCTGTTCAACTACTACGGCGTCAACATCTTCATCACCGGCAAGCACTCCTACGCCGGAGTCTGACCCCGGCGTTCAGCCCCCGACGCCCTCGCCGCCCGCGCCGTCTCAGGACGCCGTGGGCGGCGTGCTGTCGTCAGGACCGCCCTCGCCGCCCTTGCGGCGCAGCTCCTCCTCGCGGCGGCGCAGATCCGCCTCCCAGCTCTTGAGCAGCTCCTCGTTGCGGCCCTCGGGCGCCTCCGCGCCGCGTGCCTCCGGAGCGTCATCCGGGGACTTCGGCGCGTCCCCCAGGGACTTCAGGAACTCCGGGTTGTCGTCCGGTGCGACCCACTCGCGCCGCGCCTCGGCCGTCGTGGCCCGCTTGCCTCCCACCAGCAGCCAGGAGATCGAGCCCACCACCGGGAACAGCAGTACGAGGATCGCCCAGAGCGGCTTGGGGATATAGCGGACGTCCTGCTCTTCGGTGGTGATGCAGTCGATGAACGCGTAGATGCTGAGTGCCAGCGGCACCAGGATCATCAGCACCCGGAGCATGAGGCGATCCCCCTGCGTGTGGTGTTCGGGGCCGGTTCACGCGGGCCCCAGTTACGGGACCAGGGTAGTGCGTACCGGATACTGGGACGCATGGCTTATGACGATCTTCGTTCCTTTCTGCGGGCGCTCGACAGGGAAGGCGACCTCAAGCGCGTCAAGGCCGAAGTCGATCCGTATCTGGAGATCGGCGAGATCGTCGACCGCGTCAACAAGGCGGGCGGTCCCGCGCTGCTCTTCGAGAACGTCAAGGGCGCGGCGATGCCGCTGGCCATGAACGTGTTCGGCACGGATCGCCGGCTCCTCAAGGCCCTGGGCCTGCGCTCGTACGACGAGATCAGCGAGAAGATCGGCGGGCTGGTCAAGCCCGAGCTGCCGCAGGGCTTCGGCGGGCTGCGCGAGGCGTTCGGGAAGCTCGGCTCCATGGCGCACGTGCCGCCGAAGAAGGTGAAGGAGGCGCCGGTCCAGGAGACCGTGCTGACCGGCGACGACGTCGATCTCGACGCGCTTCCGGCACTGTTCACCTGGCCCGAGGACGGCGGCTCCTTCTTCAACCTCGGCCTGACCCACACCAAGCATCCGGAGACCGGGGTGCGCAACCTCGGCCTCTACCGCCTCCAGCGCCATGACCGCCGCACCATCGGCATGCACTGGCAGATCCACAAGGACAGCCGCAACCACTACCAGGTGGCGGCCCGGCGCGGGGAGAGGCTGCCGGTCGCGATCGCCTTCGGCGCGCCGCCCGCCGTGACGTACGCGTCGACCGCCCCGCTCCCCGGCGACATCGACGAGTACCTGTTCGCGGGGTTCGTGCAGGGCCGGCGGATCGAGATGGTCGACTGCAAGACGGTGCCGCTCCAGGTCCCGGCCGCCGCCGAGGTCGTCATCGAGGGCTGGCTGGAGCCCGGGGAGATGCTGCCGGAGGGGCCGTTCGGCGACCACACCGGCTTCTACACGCCCCAGGAGCCGTTCCCGGCGCTGACCATCGACTGTGTGACGATGCGGTCCCGGCCGCTGCTGCAGTCGATCGTGGTGGGCCGTCCGCCGACCGAGGACGGGCCGCTGGGACGGGCGACCGAGCGGTTCTTCCTCCCGCTCCTCAAGATCATCATCCCGGACATCGTGGACTACCACCTCCCCGAGTCCGGCGGCTTCCACAACTGTGCGATCGTCTCGATCGACAAGAAGTACCCCAAGCACGCGCAGAAGGTCATGCACGCCATCTGGGGTGCCCACATGATGTCGCTGACCAAGCTGATCGTCGTAGTCGACGCGGACTGTGACGTACACGATCTGCACGAGGTGTCCTGGCGCGCGCTGGGGAACACCGACTACGCCCGCGATCTGACCGTGGTCGAGGGCCCGGTCGACCATCTCGACCACGCCTCGTACCAGCAGTTCTGGGGCGGCAAGGCGGGCATCGACGCCACCGCCAAGTGGCCCGAGGAGGGCTACACGCGCGACGGCGGCTGGCCGCACATGGTCGAGTCCGATCCGGAGGTAGCCGATCGGGTGACCCGACGCTGGAAGGAATACGGACTGTGACCTCCGCTGCCGCCGCCGTACCGCAGCCCGGCCGGACCAGGTCGTTCCTGCGCCTGGTGATGATCGAGCATTCCGTCTTCGCGCTGCCCTTCGCGTACACCGCCGCGCTGACCGCGATGCAGCTGTGGGACGGCGGCGTCCACTGGATCAAGCTGCTGCTGATCACGGTCGCGATGGTGGGGCTGCGCACCTTCGCGATGGCCGCCAACCGGATCATCGACCGCGAGATCGACGCGCGGAACCCCCGGACCGCCTCCCGCGAGCTGGTCACCGGCGCGGTCTCGGTGCGCACCGCCTGGACCGGGGCGCTGGTCGCGCTCGTCGTCTTCCTGGGCGCCGCCGCGCTGCTCAACCCGCTGTGCCTGGCGCTGGCGCCGGTCGCGGTCGTCCCGATGGTGGTCTATCCGTACGGCAAGCGGTTCACCGACTTCCCGCACGCCATCCTGGGCCTCGCCCAGGCCATGGGCCCGATCGGGGCCTGGATCGGGGTCACCGGGGAGTGGTCGTGGGACGCGGTGATCCTGGGCCTCGCGATCGGCATCTGGATCGGCGGGTTCGACCTGATCTACGCCTGCCAGGACGTGGCCGCCGACCGGGCGCACGGGGTGCGGTCGGTACCGGCGCGTTTCGGCATCGCGGGGGCGCTCCACGGGGCGCGCGCCTGCCATGTGATCACCACGCTGCTGCTGGTCTGGTACGCGCTGGCCACCGGCGCCGGGGTCTTCTTCTGGCTGGGGCTGGTGATCGTGGCGGCGGCGTTCGCGTATGAGCACACGATCGTGCGCCCGGACGATCTCTCCCGCCTGAACCGCGCCTTCTTCACGGTGAACGGCTTCATCGGAATCGCCCTCTTCTGCTGCGCTCTGCTCGACCTGGTGGTGCGGGGCCTCGGCCCGTGAGACCCGCCGGATAGGCTCGGTGTGTGGAGCCGCCGCACGGGCCGAACAGGCCGCACGAAGAAGTGAGCAGACGCCGGCCCTGGGTGGTCGGTGTGTCCGGCGCGTCCGGGACGCCGTACGCCGCCTCGGTGCTGCGCGCGCTGCTGCACGCGGGGGAGGCCGTCGACCTCGTCATCAGCCGCTCCTCGCGGCTGACGCTGCTGGACGAGACGGGGATCGGCTTCCGGGACGCGCACTGGCGGGAGGATCTGCGCCGCTGGCTGGCGCGCGGCGCGGACGGTACGCGCGACGCCTTCGACGTACCCGTGGAATCGGCGGATGTACGGCACTGGGCGGCCGGGGATCTGGCCGCCGGGCCGTCATCGGGCAGTTACACCGTCAAGGGGATGCTGATCGTCCCCGCGAGCACCGCGTGTGTGGCGGGGGTCGCGCTGGGGCTGTCGAAGGATCTGCTGCAGCGGGCCGCGAGCGTGACGCTCAAGGAGCGGCGCCCGCTCGTGGTGACGGTGCGGGAGACCCCGCTGAACGGGCAGACGCTGCGGCATCTGGTGACGCTGGACGAGGCGGGCGCCGTGGTGCTGCCCGCCTCGCCGGCGTTCTACGCGGGGGCGACGCACATCCAGGATCTGGTGGACTTCGTCGCGGGGCGGGTGCTGGACGCGGCGGGGGTGCCGCACAAGCTGTACCGCCGGTGGGAGGGGGAACTCGGTGGAGACCGGGGACCGGAGAGCGGCTAGGTGCTCGTCTCCTAGCGCGTCCAGCGCTTCCTGGCGCGGGCGGCGCGGGCCGCGACGACGGCCGCGCGGCGGGCCGTGCGGGACACGGGACGGTCGGGGGTGCGGACCACGGCACGCGAGCGGCCGGCCAGTTCCCGCAGCTCCAGCATGCGGGCTTCAAGACCTTCGATCGTGTACACGGTGAGTTCTCATCTCCTGAGGTAACAGGCCGAACGCCTAGAGGATTTGCAGGACTTGTGGTCCTGATGCCTTAGATTCTACATGTAATGACGCTCTAACCCTGAATAATGGAAGGCGCACGGCATATGGACGCGGTGGACAGGCAGCTCATCCAGGCCCTGCGGGAGAATGGCAGGGCCTCGTACGCGGAGCTGGGCAGGCTCGTCGGCCTCTCCGGGCCCAGCGTCACGGACCGGATCAACCGCCTGGAGGCGGCCGGGGTGATCACCGGCTATCGCGCGACCGTGGACGCGGCCTCCCTCGGGCTCGGCGTCACCGCCCTGATCGGCATCCAGCTCTCCGACGCCACCGATCACGAGGAGTTGGCGCACCGGCTGCGCGACCTCCCCGAGATCGAGGACTGCTGGTTCATCGCGGGCGACGACTCGTACATGCTCAAGGTGCGCGCCTCGGACGTGGACGGTCTGGAGCGCACGATCCGCAGACTGTCCGGCACCAAGGGCGTCTCCCGGACGCGTAGCACGATCGTGCTGTCCACGAAGTGGGAGAACCGGGTCGGCGAACTTCCCGAGGACACCGAGGCGTAGTCTCGGCGGAGGCCGACACCGGCACGACGACGTAGGGCCAGACGTATGGGAGGCGGCCGTCGCATGAGCGCAGCGACACACGATGCGGGTTTCAAGCGGGAGTTGGAGCAGAAGGTTCTCGCGGGCGAGCGGCTCACCCGTGAGGACGGCCTCGCCCTGTACGAGTCCGACGACCTGGCCTGGCTGGGCGGGCTCGCCCACGAGGTGCGCACCCGCAAGAACGGCGACGTCGTCCACTTCAACGTCAACCGTCATCTCAACATGACGAACGTGTGCACCGCGTCCTGCGCCTACTGCTCCTTCCAGCGCAAGCCGGGGGAGAAGGACGCGTACACGATGCGCATCGAGGAGGCCGTCCGCCTCGCCAAGGCGATGGAGAACGACAAGCTCACCGAGCTGCACATCGTCAACGGACTGCACCCCACCCTGCCCTGGCGCTACTACCCGCGGTCGCTGAAGGCGCTCAAGGAGGCGCTGCCCGCCGAGGTGTCGCTGAAGGCCTTCACCGCCACCGAGATCCACCACTTCGAGAAGATCTCCGGGATGTCCGCGTCCGAGATCCTGGACGAGCTGATCGACGCTGGTCTGGAGTCGC
This sequence comes from Streptomyces sp. NPDC007983, assembly GCF_042958345.1. Taxonomy (NCBI): domain Bacteria; kingdom Bacillati; phylum Actinomycetota; class Actinomycetes; order Kitasatosporales; family Streptomycetaceae; genus Streptomyces; species Streptomyces sp. NPDC007983. The sequence continues at coordinate 914,864 of NZ_JBIBJI010000003.1, read as the reverse complement.
TGACCGGTGGCGGCGCGGAGATCTTCGACTGGGAGGTCCGGCAGCACATCGTCGACCACGACACCCACTGGGAGGACTGGTCGCGCATCCACCGGCTGGCGCACGAGAAGGGGCTCAAGACCCCGTGCACCATGCTGTACGGGCACATCGAGGAGCCCCGGCACCGGGTGGACCACGTGCTGCGGCTGCGTGAGCTGCAGGACGAGACCGGCGGCTTCCAGGTCTTCATCCCGCTGCGCTACCAGCACGACTTCGTGGACATGCAGGACGGCAAGATCCGCAACCGGCTGCAGGCGCGCACCTCCATGGCGACCGGCGCGGAGGCGCTGAAGACCTTCGCGGTCTCCCGGCTGCTGTTCGACAACGTTCCGCACGTCAAGGTCTTCTGGGTGATGCACGGGGTGCAGACCGCGCAGCTCGCCCTCAACCACGGCGCGGACGACATGGACGGCTCGGTCGTCGAGTACAAGATCACGCACGACGCGGACAACTACGGCACGCCGAACAAGCTGACCCGCGACGATCTGCTGGACCTGATCCGGGACGCGGGCTTCCGCCCGGTGGAGCGGAACACCCGGTACGAGACCATCCGCGAGTACGAGGGCCCGGACCCGGCCCGGCGCGAGTCGCCGCAGCCGATGCGGGTGTGAGGTCCACCGTCTGAGGGGCGGCGCGGCGGGTACCCGGGGGCCATGAGCGCCCGTACCGCCCCGGAGGACGCGTACACGGCCGAGCCCTTCGTGCCCGGCGGCGCCGGTCTGGACGCGCTCCGGGAGGCGGCCGCCGGATGCCACGGCTGTCCGCTGCACCGCGAGGCCACCCAGACCGTGTTCGGCGCGGGCGCCCCGGACGCCCGCGTCATCCTCGTCGGCGAGCAGCCCGGCGACCAGGAGGACCGGCAGGGCAAGCCGTTCGTCGGGCCCGCGGGCAGGGTGCTGACCCGGGCGCTGGACGAGGCCGGGGTGGACCCGGACGAGACGTACATCACGAACGCCGTCAAGCACTTCAAGTTCACGGTCGTCCCCGAGCGCGGCAAGCGGCGCATTCACAAACCGCCGAGCCTGCGCGAGATGACCGCCTGCCGCCCCTGGCTGGTCGCGGAGGTGGCGGCGATCGACCCCGAGATGATCGTGGCGCTCGGCGCGACCGCCGGGAAGGCGCTGCTGGGGCCGTCGTTCCGGGTGACCGAGCAGCGCGGGATGCTGCTGCCGTGCCCGGCGCTGGACGACCACGAGATGGTCGCCACGATCCACCCGTCCGCCGTGCTGCGGGCCGACGACCGCGAGGCGGTCTACCAGGGGCTGGTGTCGGACCTGCGGGTCGTGGCGGAGGCCCTGGGCTGAGGACTCGGACAACTGCTCGGATATCGTCGTCCGCATGCCGCTGACGTTCGACCTCGACCCCGAGACCACCCCTGAGCTGCTCGACTCGATCCGTACCCTCTGGGCCGACGTCTCGAACGCGGGCGGGGCGGTCGGCTTCGTACCGCCGGTGACCACGGAGGACGTACGGCCCGAGCTGATCAAGCACCTGACCGCGATGGCCGAGGGGCGCACCCGGCTGCTCGTCGGCCGGGACGAGACCGGCGCGGCGGCCGCGACCGCCTTCTTCACCCTCAACACCCACCGGCTGATGCGGCACTGGTGCTGGCTCTACAGCGTGATGGTGCACCCCTCCCACCAGGGCAAGGGCTACGGCCGCGACCTGATGGCCGCCGCCGAGGAGGCCGCGCGCGGGATGGACGGCATCCGGGGGATACGGCTCACCTGCCGGGGCGGCACCGGGGTGGACCGGTTCTACGCCGGGTGCGGCTACAAGGAGGTCGGCCGGGTGCCGGGGGCGATCAAGGTCGCGGACGACGACTTCCGCGACGACATCACCATGTGGCTGCCGCTGACCTGAGCGCCGCCGAACCGGCTACCGCTGAATTGATCAGAAACCGGACGTGATTCACTGGGAGGGCAGGAACTTCCAGCAGAAAGAGGACCTCGCCGTGTCTCTCAAGCCGAGCGCCACGTTCCGCTACACCAGCATGCGCCTGGGGATCTTCGCCGGCTGCTTTCTGATCATGTGGGGCCTGGTCTACTTCCGCGTGGTCCCCGCCGGCCTCGGCGCCTCCAACCTGTTCTGGGTCGTCCTGCTCGCGCTGGTCGTGTCCGCCCCGCTCAGCTTCGTCCTGCTGCGCAAGCAGCGCGAGGCCATGGCGGTGCAGGTCGCCGAGCGCGTGGACCGGGCCAAGGAGCGGCTGGCGGCGAGCCAGAGCCAGGAGGACGGCACGCAGGACGGCGCACGGGCCGGCGCGCGGAACAGCGCGTAGGACGGCGTGTAAGGCTCCTCACACCCCGCACACGTTTCCGGCGCCCCCTGGGCCAGCAGCCGCTGGCCCAGGGGGCGTTGAGCTGTTTCCGGCCATCTCGACGGGGGCCCTGGCCGGTCCGATACGTCAAAGATTTTCTTTGGGCTCCCCAAAGACACGGTGTTAATGTACTTGTCATGAAGACAGCAGCCGCGCCCCGTAACGCAGCGAGCGTTCCGCTCGTGGCGCGCCTGCACATCGATCTTTGCCGCTGCCGGTCCGCGGCCTGTCAACGCCGCTGACCCCTCTCGTACAGCGGCCGGAGATCCCGTACGGACTCCTGGCTTTCTCTCGCCCTTCTTACCTCCCCCGGAGTGTGTCCGTTGTCGTCCCTCCCCGAGACGTCCGGCCGGACGTCGTCCTTCCGCCTGCCCAAGGTGCCGTTCTGGGCGCAGATCCTGCTGGGTCTCGTCCTCGGTGTGGTGCTCGGCTGGGTCGCCCGCAACGGCGACGTCGGCTGGCTGGTCACCACGCTCGACAAGATCGGCTCGATCTTCGTCCAGCTGCTGAAGCTCGCCGTCGCCCCGCTGGTCTTCTTCGCGATCCTGATATCGATCACGAACCTGCGGAACGTCAGCAACGCCGCCCGGCTGGCCACCCGCACGCTGCTGTGGTTCATGGCCACCTCGCTCATCGCGGTCGCCATCGGCCTGGCCATCGGCCTGCTCACCAACCCGGGCGCGGGCACCGGCCTGACCGCGAAGGACGGCGCCAAGCCGGACCACGCCGGGTCCTGGCTGGACTTCCTCACGGGCATCGTGCCGACGGACGTCATCACGCCGTTCACCGATCTGCAGGTGTTGCAGATCGTCTTCATGGCCGCCGTCGCGGGCGTCGCCGCCCTGCAGCTCGGCGAGAAGGCGCAGTCGATCCTCACCCTGAGCCAGTCGGTGCTGGAGCTGCTGCAGAAGGCCCTGTGGTGGGTCATCCGCCTCGCCCCGCTGGGCAGCCTGGGGCTCATCGGCTCCGCCATCGCCGAGTACGGCTGGAACCTCATCAGCAAGTACGCGACCTTCACCGCCGACGTCTACATCGGCTGCGCGCTGGTGATGTTCGGCGTCTACCCGCTGCTGCTGGCGACCGTCGCCAAGGTCAACCCGCTGAGCTTCTTCAAGGGCGCCTGGCCCGCGATCCAGCTGGCCTTCGTCTCCCGCTCCTCGGTCGGCACCATGCCGCTCACCCAGAAGGTCACCGAACGCCTGGGCGTGCCCAAGGAGTACGCGTCCTTCGCGGTGCCCTTCGGCTCGACCACCAAGATGGACGGCTGCGCCTCCATCTACCCGGCGCTCGCGGCGATCTTCATCGCCGAGATCTTCGGTGTGCACCTCGGTGTCGGTGACTACCTGCTGATCGCCTTCGTCTCGGTCATCGGGTCCGCCGCCACGGCCGGTCTCACGGGTGCGACGGTCATGCTCACCCTGACCCTCTCCACCCTCGGCCTCCCGCTGGAGGGCGTCGGCCTGCTGATGGCGATCGACCCGGTCCTGGACATGATGCGGACGGCCACCAACGTCGCCGGACAGGCCCTGGTGCCGGTCGTGGTCTCGGCCCGCGAGAAGATCCTCGACCACGACGCCTACACCCACGCCACCTCCTCGCCGCTGGACGACCGCGACGAGGCGGCCGCTGAGCCGGAGCGTCAGCTGGCCACCGCGTAGCGACAGTCGCCCCGTACTGCCTCGACATCGCCCCCGCTCTCGGCAGAGAGCGGGGGCGATGTGCTGCGGGTGGGCTGATCGTCTGTGGTGAGCCTCGGTGCCTTGGTGGCCACCAGCTCATGTCTGACTGCTGTCACGCCGCCGTAGGGCTGATACGGCTTCGTCCAGGGCCAGGTGCCACGGATAGTCCTCCGGTCGGCCCTGGCCGGGCTTGTTGGGTACGAATCCGCCTTCCCCGTACAGCACGCGCACCCCCATCGCGCGCAGCGTGGCGACGCTGGTGTCGAACTGCGTGTGCTGGACGTAGGCGGCTTCGGCTTTGGCGACGGGCCGCAAGAACAAGGGTGCTGCGGCCATCGATGTCGTGTTCGGCAACGGGGCAGCCCAGTCCTGGGTCGTGAAGCCTGATGCTGCGGACTTGAAGGCGGCCAATCAGTACGTGCACGCCTTCAATGCCCTTGCCCGGCAGCTGGCGGCTGAGGAGAGCGGGAACAGCCCGGATGCCGACGAGTGAACCTGGACTGTCGCATCGGGGTGGACGAGCTGGAGCGTCGGTTGGCCTTCGCGTAATCCTTCGTGCGGCCGTGGCGCCGTGCTATGCGTCGAGGCCGAGCTTCATGTAGATCGTTTCGTAGCCGTCGGCGATGCTCAGGTCGGAGTTGAGGAACGGGGTGCGGGGCGGGACGTTGACGCGCACCGTGGCCTCCATGCGCTCGTCGTCGGCGAGGCGGTCGGGCAGGGCTTCGCGCTTCATGCCGTCGACCTTCCAGGTGCCGTACACGATCGAGCCGTCGGGCAGGGACTGTCCTTCGTAGAGGCTCTCGTAGAGGTCGCTGCCGGCGAGGTCGAGGACCTTGCCGCTGCCGTTGACGATCAAGAGGGTGTATGTGTACGTGAGGTCACCGGGCTGGTGGTAGTCGTCACCCGGGACCGGGCGGACTCGCCGAGGCGTGCCGAAGGTCACGTCCACCCCGTTCTCGTACGGCTGCAGAATCCCGTCACGCTCCGGGTTTTCGCCGGTCACATCGATGCTGCCGTCGTGGGCCTCGATGTCACGCTCCACCGACCAGCTCAGGTAGAGGACCGCGCACACTCCGCACAGGACCAGGACGAGCAGCACGACCAGGACCGATGTGACCGCGCTGCGAGCGCTGGCGACCTCGGATTCGGGCGTCGGGCCCAGTTCCAGCTGTGGTGGGTCGGACCGGGGGGCGTGCTGGCGGGATGTGGGCATGACCGGAAGCTATGGCGCCGGACCGGGCCGCCACATCCGTGCGGAGGCGGAGGGCGCCTAAGTAGGGAGGCTCAGGTGACGTCCGGGTGCCTCAGTGATAGGAGAGGGTCCCCCTTCGATCAAAGGGTGCTGTATTTCTGTCAGTTCCTTTCACGGTATGTGTTATCTGGTGTTACGACGCTAATATGTGCTTCGTGTACATGCGGTTGTAACGGGGGGAAACGCGCATGCCTGACACCACGGCGGGGAAATCGCTGCGCTCCGCGCGCGACATGATCGAAAAAGCGCTCCGGGAGATGGCGGACAAGGCCGTCCTGCCGAAACCGGGCGCCGATCGGGGCGTTGTCGGCAAAATCGCGCTCCGCCACATCCTGAAGATGATCGATGTCGTGATCGCGGCCCTGGAGGCCCCGCCGGAATCCGACTCGATCGTCGTGTACGGGATCCTCGCCGAGGAGTGCGAGCCCGTTCTGGGGCTGCCGTCGAGCGATGTCTTCAGCGCGCTGGTGGAGCTGTGCGGTGAGCCGCACGGGTCGGCCATCCGGCCGGAACTGCCCCGGGCGAAGCGGTCGGTGATCGAGACGATCCGCCGGGAGATCGTCACGGTGACCGTCGAATACCGGGCCCGGCCCGGGGACACGGGGGTGCGGATCATCGAGATGCTGTACGGCGCCGACCGGCAGAAGGTGCGGCGCAAGCGCATCAAGCAGGAGATCGACTGGGGCGACATTCCCGAGGAAGTGCGCGCGCGGATCATTCGTGACGGCGACGAGGGCGTCACCTTGAGCCTTCCGCTGGGGAGGGCCTGATGGCCTTCTTCATTCCCTTGATCATCATGGCCATCGGGCTGGCCATGTGGAACCGGATCATGGTCTGGGCCCGGGATCAGCTTTTCCCTTGGGTGGCCGAGCACATTCCCTGGATGTCCGACACGGTGAGGCTCGCGTTCACCGCGTTGGACAAGTACGCCACCGCGATCCGCGGAAATGTGAAGGCGGCCTGGAAACAGCTGCGGTCCTATCTGCTCGAACAGGTCATCGAGTTCGAGAAGGGGCTGGCCCCGAATACCTATGTCCGGCGCATGACCGCGCTGATGAAGAACCAGCTGCGCGGTGACGCGCCGGTCAAGCGGATCGTGGTCGAGGAGGACGTCGCCTGGGACGACCTTCCCGAGAAATACCGTCAGTCGCTGCTGGCGGGCGACGGGGGCGGTTATCGCATGGACGTGACCAGGATGCGCGACCAGGAACTCGAAGAATGACCCGCACAGGAAGAAACGGGCAGATGTCGCTGTGGTGGTGGACGGGCGTCGGCGTCATGGTGGTGGCTGCGGCCCTGGTCGTGTCGCGGCGGTGGCCGCGGCCCGCCGGGCGGGAGCGGGGCGGCCGGCTCACCGCCGTCGTGCTGGGCGCCCTGGCCGAGGAGTGGGCGGCGTGCTTGGACGCGCGCCCCGATGACATCCGGGCCGCCGTTCTCGGCTCCGGATCCGCCGGACTGTACGCCCGGCTCGTATCCGAAGTGCGCGAGGTGGAGGTCGTGTTCATCAGGCCCGCGACCGGGCGGTCGGACGCGCACACCATCGTCCGCTGCGCCTTCGCCAATCCCCAAAGCGCCCTGGTGGCCGAGACCGTCACCGACTGGGACGACATTCCCGACGGTGTCCGCGCGGAGTTCATCCGCCAGGAAATCGACGAGGTCAGCCGCCGCTGGACCGTGGCGGGCTGACATCCACTGATACGGGGGGCAGTGAATGGACGAGGGACGCAACTCGGTGCCGCGGCGCTGGACGTTCACCGACGGGCACGGCGGCGCGGCCACAACGACGGCTGCGACGGTGACCGCGAAAGCCGGACCCGCCGAACGCGGCGGGGAATCGCCGGAACCGGGGTCGCCGGAGGCCGTCGACTTCCGGGTGGAACAGCCCGTGCGGACCTTCGGCGATCTCGTTCTCGCCGAGGTGGTGCGCAGACGTGTCGACACCGCGCTGAACCTGGTCGCGCACCGGGACGTGCTGTTCAGGGAATGGAATCTGGCCGCGATCTCCCCGCACCGGGGCGGCGCGGTGGTGAGCCTGCACGGCCCGCCCGGTACGGGGAAGTCCGCGTGCGCGGAGGCCATCGCGCACCGGCTCGGCCGTCCGTATCTCAGGGTCGGCTACGCCCAGATCGAATCCCGGTACGTCGGGGAGACGCCGAAGAACATCGTGCGCTGTTTCGCCGAGGCCCGCCGGAGCGATGCCGTGCTCATCTTCGACGAGGCGGACTCCATTCTCGGGCGGCGGCTGAGCCGGGTCACCCAGAGCGCCGACCACAGCGTCAATGTGTCCCGCTCGGTGATGCTCACCGAACTGGACCATTTCGACGGTGTCGTCGTCTTCACGACGAACTTCCCGGAAAACTACGACGTGGCGTTCGTCCGGCGGATCCTGGCGCATATCCGGCTGGAACTCCCCGACCTCGCCGCACGGCGCGATCTGTGGACGAAACTCCTCCCGAAGGAACTGCCGCTGCACCCCGAGGTCACCGCCGACATCCTGGCGGCGGAATCCGAGGGCATGGCCGGTGGCGACATCGTCAACGTCGTCATGGCCGCGGCCGCGGCGGCCGTCGCCCGCCGCGGGGAGCGGCGCGTGGTCGAACTCGCCGATCTGCGCGGCGAACTGGCCGCCACGGCCCGGGCGCGGCGCGAGGTCGGGAACCCGCCCGCGTCGCCGCGCCTGGTGGCCTGGGAGGACGTGCCCCGGTCCGGCTCAGGGACGGGCGAGGGCGGTGGCGAGAAGGGGTAGCGCACGGCCCAGTTCGCGCTCCCAGTACGGCCAGGTGTGGGTGCCGGGGCCGTAGAGGTGGGCGGTGAGGGCCAGGCCATGGGCCCGGGCGCGGCGTACGTAGTCCTGGGCCATCAGCCCGAGGCCCTGTTCGAGGGTGTCGACGGGACGGTCCGCGGGGTCCAGCGGCCCGGGGTTGCCGTCGCCGCAGGAGACGTACACCGGGTAGCCGCGGGGGAGCCGGGTGAGCTGGGTGTACGGGTCGTGGGCCGCCCACAGGGCGGACTGGGCCGTGGGATCGCCCCACAGGCCGGTGGGGTCGGCCCCGTACCGCTGCACGATGCCCTGGACGCCGGCCGGGTCCCGCAGCGGGTGGACGACGCCGCTGAACGACGCGGCGGCGCGGAAGAGGCGGGGGTGGCGGGCCGCGTAGGACAGGGCGCCGAAGCCGCCCATGGACAGGCCCGCGATCGCCCGGCGGCCGTTGCCGCGCAGCGCGCGCTCCAGCAGCGGGCGCAGCTCGGCGAGGTGGAAGGTCTCCCAGGCGGGCGGGCCATAGGCGCCGCCGTTCCACCAGTTCGAGTAGAACCCGGCGGGGCCGCCCTCCGGGGACACCACCAGGGCGGGGAGGGACGCGGTCAGCCCCTCGACGTCGGTGTTGAGGGTCCAGGCCTGCCAGCCCGGGCCGGGGTCGCAGCAGCCGTGCAGGAGGTAGAGGACCGGCCAGCGGTGGTGCGGCTTGCGGTCGTAGTCGCGGGGCAGCAGGACCCGGGCATGGCCGTCGCGGGCGAGGGCGGGGGAGTCGATCGTCAGGTCGAGGACGCGTTCGCTGACGCGCTCGGCGGCGGTGATGCGCGCGCGGTCGGCGGGCCGGGAGCGGGCCTCGGCGGGGGTGGGGAGCAGGGGCGCGGCGGCCAGTGCGGCGAGAGCGGCGGCGGCGCGGCGGCGGGAGGGCATCGTCCGTATCTCCTTCGCTTCGGTGCGTGCGGAGCTGAACGGGGCGTTGCGCATGTGTTGTTGACACTGTGAAGGGGACGGCGTGCCGTGACAAGAGTGGGGCGCCGACCACGTGATCTTCGTCCCGGTCCGCCGTAGGCTGATGGTCGTAAGAGTGTGCGGGGGCACTGTCGTAAGGGGGCGGTCCGCGTGGGCGGGGCGACGAGGAGCAAGCGCGTACCGCGGGTGGTGCGGGAGCAGCAGATGCTGGACGCGGCGGTGCGGGCCTTCGCGCGGCGCGGTTACAGCCACGCCTCGATGGACGACATCGCCGAGCTGGCCGGGGTGTCGAAACCGCTGGTCTATCTGTACCTCAACTCGAAGGAAGAGCTGTTCGCCGCGTGTGTCCGGCGCGAGGCGGCGGCGCTGGTGGCCGCGGTGCGGGGCGCGGTCGAGCGGGGCGCCCCAGCGGACCGTCAGCTGTGGAGCGGGCTGAGCGGCTTCTTCGCGCACACCGCACGCCACCCCGACGGATGGGCGCTGCTGCACCTCCAGGCGCGGACGCACGGGCACCCTTACGCGCACGAAGTAGCCGCGATGCGGGCGGAGATCGTGACGTTCGTGACCCAGCTGATCGCGGCGGCGGCGCGGAAGGGCGCGCGGGAGCGGCGGCTGGCGGCCGCCGAGGTGTCCGGGCTCGCGCACGCGCTGGTCGGGGCGGCCGAGTCGCTGGCGGACTGGGCGGGCGAGGCGGCGGACCGGGACGGCCCCTCGGCCCAGGAGGCGGCGGCCACCCTCATGAACTTCGCCTGGGCCGGGCTCGGGAACCTGCTGCGCGGTCAGGGCTGGTCGCCCGCCCAGCAGCTCTGACGGCCCGGGCGCGGATCAGCCGATCCGCGCCCGCTCGTACAGCGCCGCCGGGTCCGCCGCGCGGGACACCGCCGAGGGGTGCAGATCCCGCTGGGACGCCGGATGCCGGACGCCCTCCCGCCAGGCCGCGGACGGGTCCGTTCCGCTGTCCGAGCCCGCCTTGTCCGGCGCCAGGTCAAGGGGCAGGAAGTTGGACGGGGCGGTGTGCCAGCCGTCCGGCGCCACCCGGGTGGCCAGCAGGTACGTCCGCCCGGGCAGCAGCGCCGGGGCGTCGCCCACGACGATCCGTTGCCGCCGCAGCGGGTCGTCGCCGCCCTCCTGGGCGACCCGTACGTTTCCGGCCACCTTCCCCTTGAGGGTGGACTGGACCTCGACCCGGTACGTCGTCCACAGCAGCCGGTCGCCGTCGGTGTGCCGCACCCCCTCGCGGGCGGTGACCTTGCCGACGAAGACGTCGTCGGCCCAGCCCGCGGCCAGCCCCGGCGTGTCCAGCCGGACCGCGTAGGTGGGGTGGTAGTGCGTACTGCCGTAGGGGACCTCGAACCAGGCCAGTGCGGCGCCGCCCACCGCCGCCAGGGCCGTGGCCAGTGCGATCGTCCCGGTACGGAGGCTCATGAGCCCCACACGGCCCGGTACGCGGCGATGTCGGCGGCGGCGGGGGCGAAGGCGGTGCGGGTGTCGCTGCAGTACATGACCGCGCCGCGGGCCGAACGGTGGCCCAGCCGGAGGGCGTGGCCCAGCTCATGGGTGACGATGCCGCGCTTCACGTCGGCCGGGTACGAGCCGAGGAAGTGGTCGTTGAGGACGATGTCGTCGGAGCCCAGCTCATGGGATTCCCACAGCCCCGACCAGCCGATGTCGGCACGGTCGACGTCGGTCGCGTCGACGTCCGCGTAGGCCGCTCCGGTGTGCGGCTTGATGTCGACCTTGCCCAGGGCGTTCCAGTCGGCCCGGGCCCGCGCCCACTCCGCGGTGTACTTGGTGTGCAGGCTGTACGTCAGCTCCGAACCGTCCACCGATCCGATCGTGTTGGGGTCGTCCGGGCAGGCGGCGGCGAGCGCCGGGGGCGCGGGCAGCCCCGCGAACAGCCCGGCGGTCAGGGACGCGCTCACCGCGACGCGTATACACCGCCGGGCGAAACGGGCGCCATGACATCGACCCACGTCCGCAAACCCCTCGTTCGTGTGAGGCCCGAGAGCTTCAACGTACGAGGGGCCGCGGGGTGCCGCATGCGCACGGGGGCCTCCCGGGGGAACCGGAGGCCCCCGGGGCGCCGATGGCTCAGGTGCCGCAGTTGCCGCCGGCCGGCTCGTCGGCGAGCCGCGCGCCGAGCCAGGCCAGCGCCGGGGGGATCCCGCTGATCGCGGTCGTCACATGGTCGGTCGGATAGCTCTTCCACTCCACCGGCGTGCCCCGCTCGCACCACCGGGTGCGCAGGTCCGCACCGACCTGGTACGGGATCAGCTCGTCCGTGAGGCCGTGGTAGAGGTAGACCGGATGGTCGGGGGCGTCGTCGCCCAGCTTGGAGGTGCGCAGCGCGAGCTGCCAGAGCGGCGAGGCCAGCGGATCGCGGACGGTCACGTCGGACAGGTTCTGGAAGAGCCCGGCGATGGTGCTGATCGAGACGCAGTTGTTCCGCATGAAGGCGACATCGTCCTTGCCCTTCTGGTTGAGGTAGGAGTCGAGCGCCAGTTCGGGGAAGGCGGCGTCCTGCCCGGCGAGCGCCATCAGGGCCAGTCCGGCGCCCACGCCGCCGTCGTTGTACTCCAGGGTGGCGGGCAGATCGGCGGGGACGCCCCCGGCGACCGTGCCCTTCACGCGCAGCTCGGGCGCGTACGAGGAGCGCAGCTGGGCGGCCCAGCCGGCCGCCTGGCCGCCCTGCGAGTACCCCATGATCCCGACCGGGCCGTCCGGTGAGAGGCCCGCCTCGGGGAGCCGCTGCGCGGCGCGCGCCGCGTCCAGCAGGGCGTGCCCCTCGGACCGGCCGACCGTGTAGGTGTGTTCCTCCGGGGTGCCCAGGCCCTCGTAGTCGGAGACGGCGACGGCCCAGCCGCGGCGCAGCGCGAGGTCGATCAGCTGGCCCTCGGAGCTGGTGCCCTGCGGGAAGCGGCCGGAGGCGGCGCAGTCGTCGGCGAGGCCGACGGCGCCCATGCCCCAGGTGACGAGCGGACGGGGGCCGGTCTTGCCGTCGTCGGGGACGATGACGGTGCCGGAGACGACGTTGCCGTCGCCCCGGGCGGTGGTCGAGCGGTAGGTGATGTGCCAGGAGCGGGTGGTGACCGGCGCGCCGGGCACTGCGCGGAACGAGGTGGGGGACTTGGTGACGATGTCGCCGGGCCTGCCCTGGGTGTCGGCGGTCCGGTTGGTGTCGGTCGTGGCCATGGCCGGTGGTGCGGTGGGCAGCGCGGCGGCCAGGGTCAGGGCGGCGAGGGTGGCGAGCACGGTGGTGCGGGTGCGCATACGGCTCTCCCAACGGTGCGGATGGTGCTGCGGTGCTGTGTGGGGGACCGTAGAGACGTGTGGTTTGTCTGTTGCTGACCGGAGCGCTCAGATTCGCTGGCCTTATGTCTCACCGGGTGCGTCTCACCCGGCATGTCTCACTCGCCGGCTCTCACCTGCCGGCTCTCACTCGCCGGCTCTCACCTGCCGGCTCTCATGCGCCGGCTCTCATTCGGCCGTGCGGCCGTACGTCAGCCGGTACGCGCCCGGTGTCATCCCCGTCCAGCGCCGGAACGCCCGGTGGAACGCGGCGCCTTCGGAGAAGCCCAGCCGCACCGCCAGCTCCTCGAGCGGCTCACCGGTAGCGCGCAGGCTGCCGATCGCCGCGTCCCGCCGCACCTGGTCCTTGAGCCGCTGGAAGGAGGTGCCCTCCTCGTCCAGCCGCCGGCGCAGCGTCGCGGGGCTGACCGCGAGCCGGGCCGCGACCTCCCGCAGGTCCGGCAGCCGCCCGGGGCGGCGGCCGCCCGGCCCGCCGCCGGTCCGCAGGCCCCCGGCGAGCGCGTGGCGCACCTGCTGGGCGACGGTCGTGCCGTACTCGGAGCGGCCGAGAAGCCCGTCGGGCGCGCGGCGCAGCAGCGCCTGGAGGGACGCCTCGTCCTGGATCACGGGCGCGGACAGCCAGCGGGGTTCGAATCCGGCCGCCGTGCGGTCACCGCCGAAGTACGGGGTGCAGTCGAACAGTTGCTCGTACTCGTCCGCGTGCGGGGGCGCCGGGTGGGCGAACTGGGTCCACAGCAGCGGGATACGGCGTCCGATCAGCCAGCCCGCGAACCGGTGCCAGATGAGCATCAGCCACTCGGCGACGATCTGGCTCTCCTGGCGGGTGCGTAACCGCCCGTGGATGCCGAACACCGCCTCCTCGTCCCCGCCGCGCTCCAGGACCAGGTGCGGCCCGCCGGGGAAGAGCCGGTAGAAGCGCGCGCCGCGCTCCAGGGCGGTGCCGAGGTCGGGGCAGCCGAGCGAGGCGTAGCACATCATGGCGAACGTGCCGGGCCTGCTGCGTGCGGATCCGAGCCCCAGGAACTCGTCCCCGGTGGCCCGGTGCAGGGCGCGGACCAGCCGGGCGAACTGCTCGGGGGAGAAACGCGCCCGGTCGTCGCCGAGCAGCAGCGGCGGGATCCGGGCCCGCTGGAGCAGCGGTGCGGTGTCGACGCCGAGCCGCTGCGCGCCGTGCACCGCGGCTCGTACGTGGTGCACCGTGACCGTTCGCCGCCCCCGGCCCTTGGTCCTCCCCATGGTCGAAACGGTAGCCCGACCGGGTGCGCGATGTCGACGGTGCGTCGCTGCATCCTTACGCAGCGTGAGGCTTGGGGTTTCGCTTTCGAAAGAAAATGAACGGCCCGTGAATAGAAAATTCCGGAAAGGCAGGAGCCCTGCTCCCCCGCCGGTGCGGGGGAGCAGGGCTCCTTGGGTACTGCTAGATCAGACCGCGCTGACGTTCTCGGCCTGCGGGCCCTTCGGGCCCTGCGTGACGTCGAAGGTCACGGCCTGGTTCTCCTCCAGGGAGCGGAAGCCAGACGCGTTGATCGCGGAGTAGTGAACGAAGACATCGGGACCGCCGCCGTCCTGGGCGATGAAGCCGAAGCCCTTCTCGGCGTTGAACCACTTGACGGTTCCGGTAGCCATAAAGCCCTCCTTGGGCCAAAGGGTTGCCCTGCTCCAGAACCTGCAAGAAGTCTGAAAACTACAAAAGCCCGCGGTCACATGCTCCGCAGGCTCTGTACTGCAAGGGAAACCAAACTGCAACTTGCGGTGAGCTTAGCACGCTCCGTGTGCACGAGGAAAGAGCCGAAGATCACGGAAACGAGGGGTTTCCGGGGCGCGTGAGATGGATAGGACCGCAGGTCGAGCCCGCGTCGGCCGGTAATGGCGGGCCAAACGGCGCCACCCCGCCTCCGTTCTCCTCGAAGAGCGGCGCTAGCCTCCGGTTGTGGACAATTCACCGAGTTCCCCCTCGCGGAGTACACCGGACGCCGCCGAAAGCGTCATCCCCAGGTCCCTGGGCCGCCGCGACAGACCGAGGGTCGGCCACATCCAGTACCTCAATTGCGTACCGCTGTATTGGGGTCTCGCCCGGACCGGCTCGCTGCTCGACTTCGAGCTGACCAAGGCCTCCCCCGACACGCTCAACGACCTGCTGGTCGAGGGTGGCCTCGACATCGGCCCGATCAGCCTCGTCGAGTACCTGCGCAACGCCGACGACCTGGTGGCGCTGCCCGACATCGCGGTGGGCTGTGACGGGCCCGTCATGTCGTGCGTGATCGTCTCCAAGGTGCCGCTGGAGCGGCTGGACGGGGCGCGCGTCGCACTCGGCTCGGCCTCGCGCACCTCCGTACGACTGGCCCAGCTGCTGCTCACCGAGCGGTACGGGATCGAGCCCGACTACTACACCTGCCCGCCCGACCTCAGCCTGATGATGCAGGAGGCCGACGCGGGGGTGCTGATCGGCGACGCCGCGCTGCGGGCCAACCTCCACCACGCCCCGAAGCTGGGCCTCCAGGTCCATGACCTGGGGCAGATGTGGAAGGAGTGGACCGGGCTGCCCTTCGTCTTCGCGGTCTGGGCCGCCCGCCGCGAATACCTGGAGCGCGAACCGGAGATCGTGCGTGAGGTGCACCGGGCGTTCCTGGAGTCCCGGAACCTGTCCCTGGAGGAGGCGGGCAAGGTCGCCGAGCACGCCGCGCGCTGGGAGGACCTGGACGACGCGGTGCTGGAGCGCTACTTCACCACCCTCGACTTCTCCCTGGGCGCGAAGCAGCTGGAGGGCATCGCGGAGTTCGCCCGGCTGACCGGCCCGACGACCGGCTTCCCGGCGGACGTCCGGGTCGATCTGCTGGACGCCCCCGCCGCGAACGGTTAGCCGACCGGGCTGGGCCCATGTCGTCGCGCCCGCCTAAGCTGGTCCGGCGCAGGCGATGGGGGAGGCACATGCAGCCGCTGGGAGCGGAGGACCCGCAGGTCATCGGGGCGTACCGGCTGCTCGGACGGCTCGGCTCCGGCGGCATGGGCGTGGTGTACCTGGGCCGCAGCGCGGGCGGGCGCACGGTCGCGGTGAAGGTGGTGCACGCGCACTTCGCGCTCGACGAGGAGTTCCGCGCGCGCTTCCGGCGCGAGGTCGACGCCGCGCGCCGGGTGGGCGGCTCCTGGACTGCTCCGGTCCTCGACGCCGACCCGGAGGCGCGTGTTCCGTGGGTGGCCACCGGGTATGTGGCGGGCCCCTCGCTCAGCCAGGCCATCAACGACGAGGGCCCGCTGCCCGAGTCCTCGGTACGGGCCCTGGGCGCGGGGCTGGCGGAGGCGCTGGGCGCCGTCCACGGGCTGGGCCTGGTCCACCGCGACGTCAAGCCGTCCAACGTGCTGCTCGCCCTCGACGGCCCACGGCTGATCGACTTCGGTATCGCCCGGGCCACCGAGGGCACCGTCTCCCTGACCTCCACCGGCGCCTCCATCGGCTCGCCCGGCTATATGTCGCCCGAGCAGATCCTCGGCCTGCCCGTGAGCGGTCCGGCCGACATCTTCTCGCTGGGCGCCGTGCTGACGTACGCGGCCACCGGCGAGCAGCCCTTCCCGGGCGACAGCTCGGCCTCGCTGCTCTACAAGGTGGTCCACGAGGAGCCGCAGCTCGGCCCGGAGCTGACCGAAGAGCTGCGCGACCTGGTCGCCGCGTGCCTGGCCAAGGACCCGGCCGACCGTCCCACCCCCGAGCAGATCACGCGCCGCCTGGCCCCGGCGGACGGCGCCTCGGGGCTCGTACGGTCCGGCTGGCTGCCGGCGGCGCTGATCGAGCGGGTGAGCCGCCAGGCGGTCGAACTGCTCGACCTGGAGGCGGACACGGTCGCTCCGCCGCCGTCCGCGAACCCGCCCGCCGTGGCCGCCACGCCCGCGACACCCGCGTCCGGCACGCCCGTGCCCGGCACGCCCGTACCCGGCACCCCCGCCCCGCCCGCACCCGTGCTGGGCGCGTTCGGCCCGCCGGACCCGTCGTACGCGAGCCGGCCGGGCCATCGGACCGGCGACCCCGCGACCCCGCCCCCCGGCCGGCCGTCCGGGGGCGGCCGCGGCTTCGCGCTCTCCGCCGCCCTCGGCGGCAAGAAGCGCCCCAAGGGCTTGAGTTGCTCCCTGGTGCTGTCCGTCGCGGGCGCGCTCGCGGTCGCCACGACCGCCGTGGTCCTCGTCCAGAACATGTCCGGGGGCTCGGGCGGGGACACAGCGGCCGACGGCGGCGCCGCCCGGACCGGCTCGGCCACCCCGGGGGCGTCGGCCCCGCCAGGCGGATCGGACGTGCCCAAGGCGTTCCTCGGCACCTGGCAGGGCGATCTGACCTCCCGAAACGGCATCCCCGTCGGCACCATGACCATCACCTTCCAGCGCGGCTCCACCGGTGAGCAGGTCGCGAGCGGCCGGGTGAAGCTGTCGGTGGTGCGCTGCGACTTCACCTGGAAGCTGGTCTCCGCCACGTCGAAGGAGCTGCACCTCGACGCCCGCTTCCGGGGGGACGGGCCCCAGGCGGGGTGCAGCGACAGCTCGACGGACGAGCAGTACACCCTCGCCTCCGACGGCACGCTGAAGTACCGGGCGAAGGACCGGCAGGCGGGCGATCCGACCGGCACCCTGCGCCGCTTGCGCTGACGGGCGGGGGCGTACGCTGGGTCGGTCCGCCCGTAGAACTCCGAAAGGGACGCCCCGGTGACCGCACACGCCACGCTGCAGGCAGTCCTCGACCGCGCCGCCGCCGGGGGGCGCATCACCCCGGAGGAGGCGCTGGACCTCTACCGGTCCGCGCCGCTGCACGCCCTGGGGGCCGCCGCCGACGCCGTACGCCGCCGTCGCTACGCGGGCACCGAGCACATCGCGACGTACATCATCGAGCGGAACATCAACTACACCAACGTGTGCGTGACGGCGTGCCGGTTCTGCGCGTTCTACGCCGCGCCCAAGGACACCGCCAAGGGCTGGACCCGCGACCTCGACGACATCCTGCGGCGCTGCGCCGAGACCGTCGAACTGGGCGGCACCCAGATCATGTTCCAGGGCGGTCACCACCCGGACTACGGCGTCGAGTACTACGAGAAGCACTTCGCGGCCATCAAGGAGGCGTTCCCCCAGCTGGTGATCCACTCGCTGGGCGCATCCGAGGTCGAGCACATGGCGCGCATCTCGGGCGTATCGGTGGAGGAGGCGATCCGCCGGATCCACGCCGCGGGTCTGGACTCGTTCGCGGGCGCGGGCGCCGAGCTGCTGCCCGAGCGGCCGCGCAAGGCCATCGCCCCGCTGAAGGAGTCCGGCGAGCGGTGGCTGGAGATCATGGAGATCGCCCACAACCTCGGGGTCGAGTCCACCTCCACGATGCTCATGGGCACCGGTGAGACCAACGCCGAGCGGATCGAGCACCTCCGCATGATCCGCGACGTACAGGACCGGACGGGCGGCTTCCGCGCCTTCATCCCGTACACCTACCAGCCCGAGAACAACCATCTGAAGGGCCAGACGCAGGCCACCGTCTTCGAGTACCTGCGGATGATCGCGATCGCCCGGCTCTTCCTCGACAACGTGGCCCACATCCAGGGCTCCTGGCTGACCGTCGGCAAGGAGGCCGGACAGCTCTCGCTGCACTACGGGGCGGACGACCTCGGCTCGGTGATGCTGGAGGAGAACGTGGTCTCCTCGGCCGGCGCCCGCCACCGCTCCAACCGGATGGAGCTGCTCCACCTCATCCGTACGGCCGGGCGGGTGCCCGCGCAGCGCGCGACCACGTACGAGCACCTGGTGGTGCACGACGACCCGGCGAACGACCCGGTCGACGACCACGTCGTCTCGCACCTGTCCTCGACGGCGATCGAATCCGGTACGGCCCACCCCGAGCTGAAGCTGATCGACGCCTCCTGATGCGCACGCTCCATGCCGCGCCGGTGGTCCGGTACACCCTCGGCGAGGGCACGGTCCTGCACGACGGCGCGGTCCTGGTCGACGGCGGCCGCGTCGCCGCCATCGGCCCGCTGGAGGAGCTGCGGGCCGCGCATCCGCAGGCCCGGGTACGGGAGTGGCCCGGCACCCTCGGCCCCGCCCTCGTCCACGACGGGCCGGTGCCGGACGCGCCGACGCCCCGGGAGCGGATCCACGCCCTGCTGCGGCTGGGCGCCACGGCGGTCCTGGCGGAGCACGTCGCCGACCCCGGGCTGCGCGCCGCCGCCGAGCGCAACGAGGTCATCGTCCTGGACGAGGCCCGGCCGCGCCCGGCAGCGCTGACCGAGGCCGGACGCGCCGATCTGGCCGTCTTCGGCGCGGACGGGGCCTGCCTGGCCACCGTGCTCGCCGGGCGCTTGGTGCACCGCCGCCGCTGACCCCCGCACGGGGCTGCGCGGGATGAGGTGAACAATGGGCGGGTGACCCGAGCATCCCTGGACAAGCAGCCGCATGAAGTCGCCGCCATGTTCGACGACGTGGCGGCCAACTACGACCTGACCAACGACGTGCTGTCGCTCGGCCAGGCCCGGCTGTGGCGCAAGGCGGTCGCCCGCGCCGTCGATGCCCGCCCCGGGGACCGGGTGCTCGACCTCGCCGCCGGTACGGGCACGTCCTCGCTGCCGTACGCGGAGGCGGGCGCGTACGTGGTGCCGTGCGACTTCTCGCTCGGCATGCTCCGCGAGGGCAAGCGCCGCCACCCGCGGCTGCCGCTGACCGCGGGCGACGCGACCCGGCTGCCCTTCGCCGACGGGGTCTTCGACGCCGTCACGATCTCCTTCGGGCTGCGCAACGTGCAGGACACCGACGGCGCGCTGCGCGAGATGCTGCGGGTGACCCGCCCGGGCGGGCGGCTGGTCATCTGCGAGTTCAGCCACCCCACCTGGGCCCCGTTCCGCACGGTCTACACCGAGTACCTGATGCGCGCCCTGCCGCCGATCGCGACGGCGGTCAGCAGCAGCCCGGACGCGTACGTGTACCTGGCCGAGTCCATCCGCGCCTGGCCCGACCAGCCTCGGCTCGCCGCCCGGCTCCGCGAGGCGGGCTGGGCCCGCCCGGCCTGGCGCAACCTCACCGGCGGCATCGTGGCGCTGCACCGCGCCACCCGCCCCTGACGCGTACGGCCGCGCGGCCGCCGTCGGCCGTATCACAGGCTGAGTCACGGTCAGGGGGGCCGCCCTTCGCGGGCGCCCGGGCACGCCCCCATAGACTGCACACGTCCAGTGCCCGGCGCGACCGGCACGCTGTTACCCAGGCCACGGGAGACCCTGCGTGAGCGAGACCGCACCCACCGCGAGCGCCACCGAAAGCGCATCCTCCGGGATCTCGGAGCGCAGCGCCGATGTGATCGTCGTCGGCGCCGGACCGGCTGGTTCCACTACGGCGTACCACCTGGCCAAGTCGGGACTCGACGTCCTGCTGCTGGAGAAGACGGCGTTCCCGCGCGAGAAGGTGTGCGGCGACGGGCTGACTCCGCGCGCGACCAAGCAGCTCGTCGCGATGGGCATCGACATCTCCGAGGAGGCGGGCTGGCTGCGCAACCGAGGCCTGCGGATCATGGCCGGCGGCCTGCGGCTGGAGCTGGACTGGCCGGACCTGGCCGCGTACCCCAACTACGGCCTGGTGCGTAAGCGCGACGACTTCGACGACCAGCTGGCGCGTCAGGCCCAGAAGGCCGGGGCGCGGCTGTACGAGCGGTGCAACGTGGGCGCCCCGATCGTCGACGACCGCACCGGCCGCATCACCGGCGTCGAGGCGAAGCTGGGCGTGGAGAAGACGCCCGTCACCTTCCACGCGCCGCTGGTGGTCGCCGCTGACGGCAACTCCACCCGGCTCTCCCTCGCCATGGGCCTGCACCGGCGCGAGGACCGCCCGATGGGCGTGGCGGTGCGCACGTACTTCACCTCGCCCCGGCACGAGGACGACTACCTCGAATCCTGGCTGGAGTTGTGGGACCGGCGCGGCGCGGAGGACCGGCTGCTGCCCGGCTACGGCTGGATCTTCGGCATGGGCGACGGCACGAGCAACGTCGGCCTCGGCGTGCTCAACACCTCGTCCTCCTTCAAGGAGCTGGACTGGCGCGAGATCCTCAAGGCGTGGTGCGCGTCCATGCCGGAGGAGTGGGGCTACACCCCGGACAACATGACCGGCCCGATCCGCGGCGCGGCCCTCCCCATGGCCTTCAACCGGCAGCCGCACTACACCCGCGGGCTGCTGCTCGTCGGTGACGCGGGCGGCATGGTCAACCCGTTCAACGGCGAGGGCATCGCCTATGCGATGGAATCCGGGCAGATCGCGGCGGACGTGATCGTCCAGGCCCAGTCCCGCGCCACGCCCGCCCAGCGCGAAATGGCGCTGCGGCGCTATCCGCAGGTCCTCAAGGACGTGTACGGCGGCTACTACACGCTGGGCCGCGCGTTCGTGAAGCTGATCGGCAACCCGAAGGTGATGAAGCTGGCGACGGAGCGCGGGCTCACGCATCCGATGCTGATGCGCTTCACGCTGAAGCTGCTGGCCAACCTGACGGACCCGACCGGCGGCGACGCCATGGACCGCATCATCAACGCCCTGACGAAGGTGGCACCGCGCGCCTGACGGCCCCCGTCCTCAGGCGGCGTCGGGGCTCGTGCTGGTGATCACGCCGAACGGGGCGCCCGCCGTGTCCGTCAGCCACGCCATCCGCCCGATGCCCTCCGACGTCATGGCGGGCATCAGCACCGACCCGCCCAGCTCCTGACCCTTCGCGACCACCCGGTCACAGTCCGCCACTTCGAAGTACGGCAGCCACTGCGGCGGCGTCGAATGCCCCTCCTGGAGCTGCGCGACGCCGCCGAAGGTGCCGTCCTTGCCGCCGTCGCCCGTCGACAGGACGGTGTAGGACCCGCCGGGGAAGGACATCTCCTCGAAGTCCCAGCCGAAGACGGTGCGGTAGAAGGCGCGGGCCGCGGCGGGGTCGGGGGAGTGCAGCTCGGTCCAGCACAGCGAGCCGGGCTCGGTGACCGCCTCCAGACCGGCCGTCTTGCCGGGCTGCCAGACCGCGAACCGGGCCCCGCCGGGGTCGGTGAACTGCCCCATCCGCCCCTCGTCGAAGACGTCGAACGGCGCGGCCCGCACATGGCCGCCCGCCTGTTCGACGGAGCGCGCGGTGGCGTCGGCGTCCACGGTCTGGAAGTACGGGGTCCAGGCGGACCGGGCCCCGGCGTCGGTGAGCGGGCCGAGGGCGGCGACGGTCTTGCGGCCGTGGGTGAAGAAGCCGTATCCGCCCGCTTCGGGACCGGCCGACTCGAAGGCCCAGCCCAGCAGTCCGCCGTAGAAGGCCCGGGCCGCCTCGGTGTCGGGGGCGCCGAGATCCAGCCAGTTGGGCGCGCCGGGGACGAAATCGGTGGTGAGCATGGCTGCTCCTTCAACGATCGTGCGCAAGGGGCTCATGTGGTGCTCTGACGACAGTTCTCAGTCTGGCACCGGGCGGTCGCGCGGGCCCGCCGACGGTGGTGACAATGAAGTGAGGGGGCGCCGTGCGCGTCCGCCGCGGCGACGCCGGATCGATCGGGCCCACGGGCCGGTTCCTGCGCCGGTGGGCCTTTCAGGAGGTACGCCATGACGAAGGCCGCAGACATCATGCACCCGGGGGCCCAGTGGATTCCGGCGACGGAGAACCTGGAGCGCGCCGCGCAGCTGATGCGCGATCTGGACGTGGGCGCCCTGCCCATCAGCGACAGCCAGGAGCGGCTGTGCGGCATTCTCACCGACCGCGACGTCGTCGTGGGCTGTGTGTCCCAGGGCCGCGATCCGTCCCGGATGACGGCGGGGGACCTCGCCAAGGGCACGCCGCGCTGGATCAGCTCGGACGCCGACGTCTCCGAGGTGCTGCGGGAGATGGAACAGCACCGGATCCGCAGGCTGCCGGTGATCGACAAGAACAAGCGGCTGGTCGGGATGATCAGCGAAGCGGACCTGGCCCGGCATCTCTCCGAGCAGCAGATCGGCGAGTTCGTGGAGAAGGTGTACGCCTCGTAGACACGCGTGAGGCCGCCGTTCCGCTATGAGCGGCGAGGAACGGCGGCCTCATGGCCGAAAACAGCCTGCTACGACGCAGAGGCTCAGAGGACGCGGACGGCCCCGGTCGGCTGGTCGTAGTCCAGCGGACGCTCGACGATGCCCGTGCTGGGGTTCTGGGCGCCGATGAACTTGCCGCCGCCGATGTAGACGCCGACGTGGTACGCGCTGCCCGAGCTGCCCCAGTAGAGCAGGTCGCCCGGCTGGAGGTTGTCCAGCGACACCTGGGTGCCGGTGGCCGACTGGTCCTGGGAGACCCGCGGCAGGTCGATGCCGACCTGCTTGAACGCGGCCTGGGTCAGGCTGGAGCAGTCGTACGAGGACGGACCGCTGGAACCGAGCACATACGCCTTGCCCAGCTGCGCCTTGAGGAAGCTGATCACCGCGGCGGCGTTGCCGGTGGCGTTCGAGACGGAGGTGGTGGAGAGGGTGGCGCGCTCGGCGGAGCGGGACGCCTTCTCGGCCCGGGCCTCGGCGGCCTTCTTGGCGGCGGCACGGCGCGCCTCGGCCTCGCGCTCCTTCTTGTCGGCCTCCGCCTTGGCCTTCTTGGCGGCGGTCTTCGCCTGGGAGGCCGCCTGGTCCTGCTGGGCCTGGAGCTCGTAGCCGGAGGCCGCCTGCTGGGTGGCGGCAGCCGTCTGCGCGGCCGTGTTCGCCAGCGTGTCGCTGACGGTCGGCATTTCGAGCGTCGCCTCGTGGGCGGACGGCTCGGCGGCGGAGGCGGGCACCGCGGCGCCGGCCACCGCGAGGGTGAGGAAGCCACCGGTCATCCCTGCGCGGAGTGCACGCGTGGAAGCGGCGGCACGGCGGGGCTTCCGGTGGCTGGGTATGTGTGCGATCGGGGACATAGGTCACTGGGTACCAGGGCCCAAAGGCCCGGATCAACAAAAGTGGGCTGCGCCACATTGGGCGTGTACATGCCCAAAATCCGGGCTAAATGATCTTCATCGCGGGCGCCGGAGCCATGTCCGAATTCCTCGATCATGTGCGTACGCATGGCATTTGGCGTCGCGCGGTAACGGCGGGCGGCCTATCACTGATGCGGCCCGCATACCAATGGTTCCCGCCAAATCGAGATCCACAACTCTTCGCGGGGTGGGATACCTCACTCACTCGTGTCCATTTTGTGACGCTCGTGAACGGAGGCGCGAAGCGGTGATCAAAGGGTGCTCGGGCCGGGTCCGGGTGACGGGTCGAGGGAGGCCGAGGGAGAGGGTCACTCGCGCGGATGGCGCCCCAATATCAGCTGACGTCGCCCCGCTCAAATTTGCATGTATGTACCATATCTTGGTAGGGGCGCAACGCGCTCACCTGTGATGACATCCTCGGTTGTCACCTCTCGTGACCGAATGGATGCTTCGTGTACAAGATCACCGCTCATCCGACTTCATGATCCTTCGTCAGGTGGTGGAGATCACAAAGACGTTGACGTACCCCGTGTCGCAGATCACAGACCGACGGGCATAAGATGCAGGCGAAACGGGCTTGTGAACTGCCTCACATGAGCACGATCTTCGTGGGGCGACGGCACGTCCGTGCGGTCCGCCAGCCAGTCATCGTCGACTGAAGGGAGCGAGGACGGTGAACGCATACGCGCCCATCCTCGTACTGGGAGCCCTCGGGGCAGCTTTTGCGATCTTCTCGGTGTTCATGGCCGCGATCATCGGCCCCAAGCGCTACAACCGGGCCAAGCTCGAGGCCTACGAGTGCGGGATCGAGCCGACTCCACATCCGGCCGGCGGTGGGCGCTTCCCCATCAAGTACTACCTGACGGCGATGCTCTTCATCGTCTTCGACATCGAGATCGTCTTCCTCTACCCCTGGGCCGTCACCTTCGACGCCCTCGGGTTGTTCGGGCTCGTGGAGATGCTCCTCTTCGTGCTCACCGTCTTCGTCGCCTACGCCTACGTGTGGCGGCGCGGCGGCCTGGAGTGGGACTAAAGGGGCTCAAGAGGAGATAGGGGAAACAGCGCATGGGTATCGAAGAGAAACTTCCGAGCGGGTTCCTGCTGACCACCGTCGAACAGGCCGCCGGGCTGGCCCGTAAGTCCTCCGTCTTCCCGGCCACCTTCGGCCTGGCCTGCTGCGCCATCGAAATGATGACGACGGGCGCCGGACGCTACGACCTCGCCCGCTTCGGCATGGAGGTCTTCCGCGGCTCGCCCCGGCAGGCCGATCTGATGATCGTCGCCGGGCGGGTCAGCCAGAAGATGGCCCCGGTGCTGCGCCAGGTCTACGACCAGATGCCGAACCCGAAGTGGGTCATCTCGATGGGCGTGTGCGCCTCCAGCGGCGGCATGTTCAACAACTACGCGATCGTGCAGGGCGTCGATCACATCGTCCCCGTCGACATCTATCTGCCCGGCTGCCCGCCGCGGCCGGAGATGCTCTTGGACGCGATCCTCAAACTGCACCAGAAGATCCGCGAGGAGAAGCTCGGCGTGAACCGCGAGCGTGCGGCCCGTGAGGCGGAGGAAGCGGCGATGAAGGCGCTCCCGACGATCGAGATGAAGGGGCTGCTGAGGTGACAGCGAACGGTAACGGGGTCAATCCCGAGAAGGACCTCAACGCCGAGAACCTCCCCGGCCGCCGCGGTGACCAGGGCGAGGCCATCCGCGTCCAGCGCGGCATGTTCGGCGCCAACAACGGCGGCGACACCACCGGCTACGGCGGTCTGGTGCGCCCCGTGAGGCTGCCGGGCCAGGCGAACCGCCCGTACGGGGGCTGGTTCGACGAGGTCGCCGACGAACTCGAGGGCGCGCTGGAGGAGCAGTCGCTGCTCCCGGCCAACGCGATCGAGAAGACCGTCGTGGACCGCGACGAGCTGACCTTCCACATCGCCCGCGAGCACCTGCCGCGGGTCGCCCGGACCCTGCGCGACGACCCGGCGCTCCGCTTCGAGCTGTGCACGGGCGTCAGCGGCGTTCACTTCCCCGGCGACAAGGGCCGTGAGCTGCACGCCGTCTACCACCTGCGGTCGATCACCCATAACCGGGTGATCCGGCTGGAGGTGAGCGCCCCGGACAGCGATCCGCACATCCCGTCGATCGTCGACGTCTATCCGACCAACGACTGGCACGAGCGGGAGACCTACGACTTCTTCGGCATCGTCTTCGACGGTCACCCCGCGCTCACGCGGATCATGATGCCGGACGACTGGCAGGGCTTCCCTCAGCGCAAGGACTACCCCCTCGGCGGCATCCCCGTCGAGTACAAGGGCGCCCAGATCCCGGCTCCGGACCAGCGGAGGTCGTACAGCTGATGTCTGCAACCCACGCAACCCCCTCCGCCTCCGCGCGCGAGACCACCGAGGGCACCGTCTACACCGTCACCGGCGGCGACTGGGACGAGGTCGTGGCCTCCGCGGCGAAGGCCGACGACGAGCGGATCATCGTCAACATGGGTCCGCAGCACCCCTCCACCCACGGGGTGCTCCGGCTGATCCTGGAGATCGACGGCGAGACGGTCACCGAGGCCCGCTGCGGAATCGGTTATCTGCACACCGGGATCGAGAAGAACCTCGAATTCCGGAACTGGACGCAGGGCACCACGTTCGTGACGCGCATGGACTATCTGACGCCCTTCTCCAACGAGGCGGCGTACTGCCTGGGCGTCGAGAAGCTGCTCGGCATCGAGGACCAGATCCCGGACCGCGCCACCGTCATCCGGGTGCTGATGATGGAGCTGAACCGGATCTCCTCTCACCTGGTGGCCATCGCCACCGGCGGCATGGAGCTGGGCGCGACCACCGTCATGATCTACGGCTTCCGCGACCGCGAACTGGTCCTGGACCTCTACGAGCTGATCACCGGCCTGCGGATGAACCACGCGTACATCCGGCCCGGCGGCCTCGCCCAGGATCTGCCGCCCGGCGCGGTCGACCAGATCCGCGCCTTCCTGAAGACGATGCGCAAGAACCTGGTCGAGTACGACAAGCTCGCGACCGGGAACCCCATCTTCAAGGCCCGCCTCCAGGACGTCGGCTACCTCGACCTCGCGGGCTGCATGGCGCTCGGCGTGACCGGCCCGATACTGCGCTCGACCGGCCTGCCGCACGATCTGCGCAAGGCCCAGCCGTACTGCGGCTACGAGACGTACGACTTCGAGGTGCCGACCGCCGACACCTGCGACGCGTACGGGCGCTTCCTGATCCGGCTGGAGGAGATGCGCCAGTCGCTGCGGATCGTCGAACAGTGCCTGGACCGGCTGGAGCCCGGGCCGGTGATGGTCGCGGACAAGAAGATCGCCTGGCCCGCGCAGCTCGCGCTCGGAGCGGACGGGCTCGGCAACTCCCTCGACCACATCAAGAACATCATGGGCACCTCGATGGAGGCCCTGATCCACCACTTCAAGCTGGTGACCGAGGGATTCCGGGTCCCGCCCGGACAGACGTACGTGGCCGTCGAGTCGCCCAAGGGCGAACTGGGCGTGCACATGGCCAGCGACGGCGGCACCCGTCCGTACCGCGTCCACTTCCGTGATCCGTCGTTCACCAATCTCCAGGCCGTGGCGGCCATGTGCGAAGGCGGCCAGGTCGCCGACGTCATCGTCGCCGTCGCGTCCATCGACCCCGTGATGGGAGGCGTCGATAGGTGACCGGCGCACACGCGGCCGCTCGGCCGCAGACGACGACGATGGCCGCACCTCTGCGCCGCGTGGGCGGAGAAGGGAACAGTGAGGCACCGTGACGGATGTGACGCTGGGGATGCCGCAGCTGCCGGCCCCCGACTACCCGGCCGAGGTGCGGTCCCGGCTCGAGGCGGACGCCGCGGAGGTGATCGCCCGCTACCCGGACAGCCGCAGCGCCCTGCTGCCGCTGCTGCACCTGGTGCAGTCCGAGGAGGGCCATGTCACCCGCACCGGCATGCGGTTCTGCGCCGAGATGCTGGACCTGACCACCGCCGAGGTCACCGCGGTCGCCACCTTCTACACCATGTACCGGCGCAAGGCCTCGGGCGACTACCAGGTCGGGGTGTGCACCAACACCCTGTGCGCGGTGATGGGCGGGGACGCGATCTTCGAGGAGCTGCAGCGCCATCTGGAGCTGGGCAACGGGGAGACCACCGAGGACGGCAAGGTCACCCTGGAGCACATCGAGTGCAACGCGGCCTGCGACTTCGCCCCCGTGGTGATGGTCAACTGGGAGTTCTTCGACAACCAGACCGTCGACTCCGCCAAGCGGCTGGTCGACGACCTCCGGGCGGGCCGCACCGTCACCCCGACCCGGGGCGCTCCGCTGTGCACGTTCAAGGAGACCGCGCGCATCCTCGCCGGTTTCCCCGACCCGCGCCCCGGAGCCGTCGAGGCCGGTGGCTCCGCCGGTCCCGCCTCGCTCACCGGGCTGCGGCTGGCCAAGGGGGAGGAGGCGCCCGGCCGGGTCGTCTCGCCGCGGCACGGGGGAGCCCCGCAGGACGAGACGCCGCCGGCGCATCCCAGTTCGCACGACGCGCCGCAGCGGACCTCGGCCTCCGATCCGCACCACCCGTCAGGTCCGGTCGCCGAGGAGGGGGAGTGATGACCGTGACGACCGAGCGATCCGAGCACAGCCCCGAGAAGCTGCTGGCTCCCGTGCTCTCCGCGCACTGGGACGAGGCGAAGTCCTGGACGCTGCGCGCCTATCTGCGGCACGAGGGCTACCAGGGCAGCGCCAAGGCGCTCGCCATGGACCCCGATGCCGTGATCGCGCTGGTGAAGGACGCCGGACTGCGCGGCCGCGGCGGCGCGGGCTTCCCCACCGGGATGAAGTGGCAGTTCATTCCGCAGGGCGATGGCAAGCCGCACTATCTCGTCGTCAACGCCGACGAGTCGGAACCCGGCACCTGCAAGGACATCCCCCTTCTCTACGCCAATCCGCACGCCCTCATCGAGGGCATGGTCATCGCCTGCCACGCCATCCGCTCCGAACACGCCTTCATCTACCTGCGCGGCGAGACCGTGCCGGTGCTGCGGCGGCTGCACGAGGCCGTACGCGAGGCATACGAGGCGGGCTACCTGGGCACGGCCGAACGGCGCAGGCAGAAGCTCGGGGTGGACGGACTTCCCGGCCTCGACATCACGGTGCACGCGGGCGCGGGCGCGTACATCTGCGGTGAGGAGACCGCACTGCTGGACTCGCTGGAGGGACGCCGCGGCCAGCCCCGGCTGCGGCCTCCCTTCCCCGCGGTGGCCGGTCTGTACGCGTGCCCCACTGTCGTCAACAACGTCGAATCCATCGCCTCGGTTCCCTCGATCCTGAACAAGGGCAAGGAATGGTTCCGTTCCATGGGCAGCGAGAAGTCCCCGGGCTTCACGCTCTACTCGCTGTCGGGCCATGTGGCCAACCCCGGCCAGTTCGAGGGCCCGCTCGGCATCACCCTGCGCCAGCTGCTCGACATGAGCGGCGGTATGCGACCCGGCCACCGGCTGAAGTTCTGGACGCCCGGCGGCTCGTCCACCCCGCTGCTCACCGAGGAGCACCTCGACGTGCCCCTGGACTACGAGGGCGTGGGCGCGGCCGGGTCGATGCTGGGCACCAAGGCGCTCCAGTGCTTCGACGAGACCACCTGCGTGGTGCGGGCGGTGACCCGCTGGACCGAGTTCTACGCGCATGAATCCTGCGGCAAGTGCACACCCTGCCGCGAGGGCACGTACTGGCTGGTGCAGCTGCTGCGCGACATCGAGGCGGGCAAGGGGCGGATGGCCGACCTCGACAAGCTGGCCGACATCGCCGACAACATCAACGGCAAGTCGTTCTGCGCGCTGGGCGACGGCGCCGCCAGCCCCATCTTCTCCTCGCTGAAGTACTTCCGGGCGGAGTACGAGCAGCACATCACCGGCGGAGGCTGTCCCTTCGACCCGGCCAAGTCCACCGTCTGGGCCGACGAGCCGCGCACCACTCTGGGGGTGACCGCATGACCGTGACCACCAACGCACCCTCGGGAGGCGGGGAGGCGGCGGTGCCGCGAGAGGATCTGGTCTCCGTCACCATCGACGGGATCGAGATCTCCGTCCCGAAGGGGACGCTGGTCATCCGCGCCGCCGAACTCCTCGGGATCGAGATCCCGCGCTTCTGCGACCATCCGCTGCTCGACCCCGCGGGCGCCTGCCGCCAGTGCATCGTCGAGGTGGAGGGCCAGCGCAAGCCGATGGCCTCGTGCACCATCACCTGCACCGATGGCATGGTCGTGAAGACCCAGCTCACCTCGCCGGTCGCCGAGAAGGCGCAGCGCGGGGTGATGGAGCTGCTGCTGATCAACCATCCGCTGGACTGCCCGGTCTGCGACAAGGGCGGTGAATGCCCGCTGCAGAACCAGGCGATGAGCGCCGGACAGGCCGATAGCCGCTTCGAGGGCCAGAAGCGCACGTTCGCCAAGCCGGTCCCGATCTCGGCCCAGGTGCTGCTGGACCGCGAGCGCTGTGTGCTGTGCGCGCGCTGCACCCGCTTCTCCAACCAGATCGCGGGCGACCCGATGATCGAGCTGCTGGAGCGCGGCGCGCTGCAGCAGGTCGGCACCGGCGAGGGTGACCCGTTCGAGTCGTACTTCTCCGGCAACACCATCCAGATCTGCCCGGTGGGCGCGCTCACCTCGGCCGCGTACCGCTTCCGCTCCCGCCCCTTCGACCTGGTCTCCTCGCCGAGCGTGTGCGAGCACTGCGCGGGCGGCTGCGCGACCCGCACCGACCACCGGCGCGGCAAGGTCATGCGGCGCCTCGCGGCGGACGACCCCGAGGTCAACGAGGAGTGGATCTGCGACAAGGGCCGCTTCGGCTTCCGCTACGCCCAGCTCCCGGACCGGCTCTCCACCCCGCTGATGCGGAACCGCGAGACGGGGAAGCTGGAACCGGCGGGCTGGCCGGAGGCCCTGGCGGCGGCGGCCGAGGGGCTGGCCGCGGCGCGCGGCCGCACCGGGGTGCTGACCGGCGGCCGGCTGACGGTGGAGGACGCGTACGCGTACGCCAAGTTCGCGCGGACCGTCCTGGAGACCAACGACATCGACTTCCGGGCCCGGGCGCACAGCGATGAGGAGGCCGACTTCCTGGCCGCCCACATCGCGGGCCGCGGCCGTGACCTGGACGGTGGCGGACTGACGTACGCCGCGCTGGAGAAGGCGCCCGCGGTGCTGCTGGCCGGGTTCGAGGCCGAGGAGGAGGCGCCCGGCGTCTTCCTGCGGCTGCGCAAGGCGCACCGCAAGCACGGCCAGCGCACCTTCTCGCTCGCCACCCACGCCACCCGGGGCCTGACGAAGGCGGGCGGCACCCTGCTGCCCGCCGCGCCCGGCACCGAGACCGAGTGGCTGGACGCGATCGCGGGCCGCACCGGTCTGGACGAGGACGGTGAGCGGGCCGCCGAGGCGCTGCGCCAGGAAGGCGCGGTCATCGTCGTCGGCGAGCGGCTGGCGTCGGTCGCGGGCGGACTGACCGCCGCCGTACGGGCCGCCGCCGCCACCGGCGCCACGCTCGCGTGGATCCCGCGCCGGGCGGGCGAGCGGGGCGCGATCGAGGCGGGCGCGCTGCCCGGGCTGCTGCCCGGCGGCCGCCCGGCGCACGATCCGCGGGCCCGCGAGGAGACCGCCGCGGTGTGGGGGATCTCCGATCTGCCGCACCAGGTGGGCCGCGACACCGGCCAGATCGTGGAGGCCGCGGCGAGCGGCGGGCTCGGCGCGCTGCTGGTCGGCGGGGTCGAGCCGGCGGATCTGCCCGATCCGGCGCGGGCCCTGGCGGCCCTGGACGCGGCGGAGTTCGTAGTCAGCCTGGAGCAGCGGCCCTCGGAGGTCACCGAGCGGGCGGACGTGGTGCTCCCGGTGGCGGCGGTCGCCGAGAAGTCCGGCACGTTCCTCAACTGGGAGGGCCGGGCCCGGCCGTTCGAGGCCGCGCTCAAGCCCGACCAGATGACCCGCCGTCACACCCTCCCGGACGCCCGGGTGCTGCACATGCTGGCCGACGCCCTCGACACGGACCTGGGCCTGCCGGACGTGGCGGCCGCCCGCGCCGAGCTGACCCGGCTCGGCACCTGGCAGGGGCTGCGCGCCACCGCCCCGCTGGAGACCGGGGGCCCGCTGCCCCGGCCCGCCGAGGGCGAGGCGGTGCTCGCCGGTCACCGGCTGCTGCTCGACCAGGGACGGCTCCAGGAGGGCGATCCGGCGCTGACGGCGACCCGGCACGCCGCGGTGGCCCGGCTCTCGGCGGCGACCGCCGAGGAGGCGGGGGTGCGCGACGGCCAGCCGCTGCGCGTCACCGGCCCGGCCGGCTCCGTCCAGCTGCCCCTGTGCGTGACGCCGATGCCCGACCGGGTCGTCTGGCTGCCGCTGGCCTCCACCGGCGGCGGCGTGCGGCGCGATCTGGGCGCCGGCCCCGGTGACGTCGTCACGATCACCGCTCCTGTGACCGAGCCGGAGGTGACCTCATGAGGTATCTCGCCGCGGAGGACCTGTCGATGTTCGGCCACGACCCGTGGTGGCTGATCCTGATCAAGGCCGTCTTCTGCTTCGCGTTCCTGATGCTGACGGTGCTGATCTCCATCGTCATGGAGCGCAAGGTGATGGGCTGGATGCAGCTGCGCATCGGCCCGAACCGGCACGGCCCCTGGGGCATGCTCCAGTCCCTCGCGGACGGCGTGAAGCTGATGCTCAAGGAGGACGTGGTCGTCAAGGGCGCCGACAAGGTGGTCTACGTCCTGGCGCCGATCGTCGCGGCCATCCCCGCCTTCATGGCGGTCGCGGTGATCCCGTTCGGCCCGTCCGGCGGGGAGGTGTCCGTGTTCGGGCACCGCACCGCGATGCAGCTGACCGATCTGCCGATCGCCGTCCTCTACATCCTCGCCACCGCCTCGGTCGGCATCTACGGCATCGTGCTGGCGGGCTGGTCGTCCGGGTCGACGTATCCGCTCCTCGGCGGCCTGCGCTCCTGCGCCCAGATGATCAGCTACGAGATCGCGATGGGCGTGTCCTTCGCGGCGGTGTTCCTCTACTCCGGGTCGATGTCGACCTCGCAGATCGTCGCCTCGCAACAGGACCGCTGGTACGTGGTGCTGCTCCCGGTCTCGTTCCTCATCTACATCGTGGCGATGGTCGGGGAGACCAACCGGGCGCCGTTCGACATGCCGGAGTCCGAGGGCGACCTGGTGGGCGGATTCAACACCGAGTACTCGTCGATCAAGTTCGCGCTGTTCATGCTCGCCGAGTACGTCAACATGGTCACCGTCTCGATGGTCGCCGTGACCCTCTTCCTCGGCGGCTGGCGGGCGCCCTGGCCGATCAGCACCTTCTGGGAGGGCGCCAACCACGGCTGGTGGCCGCTGCTGTGGTTCCTCGGCAAGGTCGTCTCGTCGCTGTTCGTCTTCATCTGGATCCGCGCCTCGGTGCCCCGGGTGCGCTACGACCAGTTCATGAAGCTGGGCTGGAAGGTCCTCATCCCGATCTCGATGGTCTGGCTGATGCTGGTCGCCACCGTGCGGGCACTGCGCAACGAGAACTACGACAACCAGTCGATCGTGCTGTACGTCGGCAGCGCGGTGATCGTGCTGCTGCTGCTGTCCTTCGTCGTCGACGTCTTCCGCGACCGCGGGGCGGCGGCGAAGGGCGAGGCCGAACCGGCTGAGGAGGGCCCCGAGCCCGCCTTCGACCCGATGGCGGGCGGATTCCCGGTGCCGCCGCTGCCCGGCCAGTCCCTGCCGCCCGTACCGCGACGGCGCTCCCGACAGGACCGGGAGCTGATTGTCAGCGGTGGCCCCGACACTGTCAGTGACGGAAAGGAGGCCGATGGTGTCTGACTTCCAGAACCCGGTGGCCGGCTTCGGCGTGACCTTCAAGGCCATGTTCAAGAAGCGGCTGACCGAGCAGTACCCCGAGGAGAAGAAGCCCACCGCGCCCCGCTTCCACGGACGTCACCAGCTCAACCGGCATCCGGACGGGCTGGAGAAGTGCATCGGATGCGAGCTGTGCGCCTGGGCCTGCCCGGCGGACGCGATCTACGTGGAGGGCGCGGACAACACCGACGAGGAGCGCTACTCCCCGGGCGAGCGCTACGGCCGCGTCTACCAGATCAACTATCTGCGCTGCATCCTGTGCGGCCTGTGCGTCGAGGCGTGCCCCACCCGGGCGCTGACCATGACCAATGATTACGAGCTGGCCGACCGCACCCGCGAATCGCTCATCTACACCAAGGAGGAGCTGCTCGCGGGGCTTCAGGAGGGCATGGTCGACAGCCCGCACGCCATCTACCCCGGGATGGACGAGCAGGACTACTACCGGGGGCTGGTGACCGAGGCCGCGCCCGGGACCACCCGTCAGACCGCGGTCAGCAAGGGCGAGACCCTGTCCGACCAGGCCGCGGGGAACGAGGAGACGCAGGCGGAGAACCAGCAGGGGGTGGAGGCATGAGCGGCGCACTGGCCGCGGCGGCCTCCACCACCTCCACCGGGGAGGCCGTCCAGTTCTGGGTGCTCGGCACGGTCGCCGTGATCGGCGCGCTGTGTACGATCCTGATGCGCAAGGCCGTACACAGCGCCCTGAGCCTGGCCGGCACCATGATCGTCCTGGCGATCTTCTACCTCGCCAACGGGGCGTATTTCCTGGGCGTCGTCCAGATCGTCGTCTACACCGGCGCGATCATGATGCTCTTCCTCTTCGTCGTGATGCTGGTCGGCGTCACCGCGGCGGATTCGCTGAAGGAGACCCTGAAGGGGCAGCGCTGGCTCGCCGCCCTGTGCGGGCTGGGCTTCGGCATCCTGCTGTGCGCCGGAATCGGGAACGCCTCGCTGAAGACGTTCGACGGGCTGGCGCAGGCCAACTCCGGCGGCAACGTGGAGGGTCTGGCGGCCCTGGTCTTCACCAAGTACGTCTTCGCCTTCGAGATCACCGGCGCGCTGCTGATCACCGCGGCGGTCGGCGCGATGGTGCTGACCCACCGCGAGCGCACCGAGCGCGCGCGCAGCCAGCGCGAGCAGTCCGAGGCGCGGGTGCGCACCGGCAAGCACGTCCCGCCGCTGCCCGCCCCCGGTGTCTACGCCCGGCACAACGCGGTGGACATCCCGGGTCTGCTGCCCGACGGCACGACCTCCGAGCTGAGCGTCAACGCGACGCTGCGCGGCCGCGGCCAGATCCGGGACGTCTCCGGTGAGGCGCTGGCGGAGCTGGCGGCGCTGGAGCGGCGCTCGGAGCGCTGGCTGGGGCGGCGGGCCCCCGAAGACGCTGCCGGCGAGGACGCCGCCAGCGCCTCCGAGGACGCCGAGCACCACAAGGGAGTCGCCAAGTGAATCCGGTCAACTACCTCTACCTGGCCGCCCTGTTGTTCACCATCGGTGCGGCCGGGGTCGTGATCCGGCGGAACGCGATCGTCCTCTTCATGTGCGTCGAGCTGATGCTGAACGCGTGCAACCTCGCGTTCGTCACCTTCTCCCGGCTGCACGGCAACCTCGACGGCCAGATCATCGCGTTCTTCACGATGGTCGTCGCGGCGGCGGAGGTCGTGGTCGGCCTCGCGATCATCGTGACCGTCTTCCGCTCCCGCCATTCGGCCTCGGTCGACGACGCCAGCCTGATGAAGCTCTAGAAGGGGTCGCGTTCAAGTGGAGAACCTCATCGGATTGCTCGTCGCGGCCCCGCTGCTCGGCGCTGCCCTGCTGCTGTGCGGGGGGCGGCGGCTGGACCGCACGGGCCACTACCTCGGCACGGTGCTCGCGGGCGCCTCCTTCGTGATCGGCGCCGTGCTCTTCGCCGACATGCTCGGCCGGGGCGAGCACGACCGCGCCCTGCACAGCCAGGTCTTCAGCTGGATTCCGGTGGGCGGCTTCCGCGCGGACGTCGCCTTCCAGCTCGACCAGCTGTCGATGACCTTCGTCCTGCTGATCTCGGGTGTGGGCACGCTGATCCACATCTACTCGATCGGCTACATGGCGCACGACGAGCGGCGCCGCCGCTTCTTCGGCTATCTCAATCTCTTCCTCGCGGCCATGCTGCTGCTCGTCCTCGCCGACAACTACCTGCTGCTGTACGTCGGCTGGGAGGGCGTCGGCCTCGCCTCGTACCTGCTCATCGGCTTCTGGCAGCACAAGCCGAGCGCGGCGACGGCGGCGAAGAAGGCGTTCATCGTCAACCGCGTCGGCGACATGGGCCTGTCCATCGCGATCATGCTGATGTTCACGACCTTCGGATCCTTCGCCTTCGCCCCCGTGCTGTCGAACGCGACCGACGCGAGCGAGGGCAAGCTCACCGCCATCGGGCTGATGCTGCTGCTCGCCGCGTGCGGCAAGTCGGCCCAGGTGCCGCTGCAGTCCTGGCTCGGCGACGCGATGGAGGGCCCGACCCCGGTCTCGGCCCTGATCCACGCGGCGACCATGGTGACCGCGGGCGTCTACCTGATCACCCGCTCCGGCGCGATCTTCAACGCGGCGCCCGACGCCCAGGCCGCGGTGGTCGCGGTCGGCGCGGTCACGCTGCTCTTCGGTGCGATCGTCGGTTGCGCGAAGGACGACATCAAGAAGGCCCTGGCCGGGTCCACCATGTCGCAGATCGGCTACATGATCCTGGCCGCCGGGCTCGGCCCGATCGGCTATGTCTTCGCGATCATGCACCTGGTCACCCACGGCTTCTTCAAGGCGGGCCTGTTCCTCGGCGCCGGGTCGGTCATGCACGCCATGAACGACGAGGTCGACATGCGCAAGTACGGCGGTCTGCGGAAGTACATGCCGGTCACCTTCGTCACCTTCGGGCTCGGCTACCTCGCCATCATCGGCTTCCCGGGGCTCTCCGGCTTCTGGTCCAAGGACAAGATCATCGAGGCGGCCTTCGCCAAGGGCGGCACCGAGGGCTGGATCCTCGGCGGCGCGGCCCTGCTGGGCGCGGCCATCACCGCGTACTACATGACGCGCGTGATGCTGATGACGTTCTTCGGCGAGAAGCGCTGGGAGCCCGCGCCCGACCCGGACAAGGCGCCCAGCGTCGAACCCGGTATCGACGTGCGCCCCGGCGAGCTGCCGCATCCGCACGAGTCGCCGAAGTCCATGACCATCCCCATGATCGTCCTGGCTTTCGGATCGGTCTTCGCGGGCGGGCTGTTCAGCCTGAACGACGCGTTCCTGAAGTGGCTGGAGCCGGTCACCGGCCACAGCCACGGCGACTCCCCGCTCAGCGCCGCCGCCGTCACCGCCGGGACGATGGTCGTCCTGGCCGTCGGCGTCGCCCTCGCCTGGGCGCAGTACGGGCGCCGGCCCGTGCCGCGCACCGCGCCGCGCGGCTCCCTGCTCACCCGGGCCGCCCGCCGCGACCTGCTCCAGGACGACTTCAACCATGTCGCGCTCGTCCAGCCCGGCCGCTACCTCACCCGCGGCCTGGTCTACGTCGACCACAAGCTGGTCGACGGGGTGGTCAACGGCACGGCGGCCGGGGTCGGCGGACTCTCCGGCCGATTGCGCAAGGTCCAGAACGGCTACGCCCGTACGTACGCGGTCTCGATGTTCGGCGGTGCGGCGCTTCTCATCGCCGCGACCCTGCTGATGAGGGCGGTCTGAGTCATGTCATTTCCCCTGCTGACGGTCACGGCCGCGGTGCCCGCCCTGGGCGCGGTCGCCACCGCTGCCGTGCCCGCCGCCCAGCGTGCCGCCGCCAAGTGGGTGGCGCTGGCCTTCTCCCTGGTCACCCTCGCCCTCGCGGCGGTCGTCCTGGTCCGCTTCGACCCGGGCGGCGCCCGTTTCCAGCTCACCGAGTCCCATGCCTGGATCAAGGACTTCGGGGTCCGCTACGAACTGGGAGTGGACGGCATCGCGGTCGCCCTGATCGCGCTCACCGCCGTGCTCATCCCCTTCATCATCCTGGCGGGCTGGCATGACGCCGACCCGCTGGAAGGCGCCCGGCCCAACCGCCGCTGGCGGCCCACCCAGGGCTTCTTCGCGCTGATCCTGCTGGTCGAGGCGATGGTGGTGATCTCCTTCGAGGCCACCGACGTCTTCCTCTTCTACATCTTCTTCGAAGCCATGCTCATCCCGATGTACTTCCTCATCGGCGGCTTCGGGGACCGGGCCGGGGAGCGGTCCGAGGAGGAGACGGCCACCCAGCGCTCCTACGCCGCCGTGAAGTTCCTGCTGTACAACCTGGCGGGCGGGCTGATCATGCTGGCCGCGGTGGTCGGGCTCTACGCGGTCACCGCCGACGACCTGGGCACCGGCACCTTCTCGCTCCAGCAGATCGTGGACGCCCGGGCGAGCGGCCGGCTCGACATCGGCACCGGCATCGAACGGCTGCTGTTCCTCGGCTTCTTCTTCGCCTTCGCGGTGAAGGCGCCGCTGTGGCCGCTGCACACCTGGCTGCCCAACGCGATGGGCGAGTCCACCTCCCCCGTCGCCGTGCTGATCACCGCGGTCGTCGACAAGGTCGGCACCTTCGCGATGCTCCGCTTCTGCCTCCAGCTCTTCCCCGAGGCCAGCAAGTGGGCCACCCCGGTGATCCTGGTCCTCGCGCTCATCAGCATCATCTACGGCGCGCTGCTGGCGATCGGCCAGCGGGACATCAAGCGGCTGATCGCCTACGCGTCGATCTCCCACTTCGGCTTCATCATCCTCGGCATCTTCGCCATGACCACCCAGGGCCAGGGCGGCGCCACCCTCTACATGGTCAACCACGGCATCTCGACCGCCGCGCTGATGCTGGTCGCCGGGTTCCTCATCACCCGGCGCGGCTCGCGGCTCATCGCCGACTACGGCGGTGTGCAGAAGGTCGCCCCGGTGCTCGCCGGCACCTTCCTGATCGGCGGTCTGGCCACCCTCTCGCTGCCCGGGCTCGCGCCCTTCATCAGCGAATTCCTGGTGCTCGTCGGCGCGTTCAGCCGCTATCCGGCGGCCGGTGTGATCGCCACCGTCGGCATCGTGCTCGCCGCGCTCTACGTCCTCATCCTCTACCAGCGCACCATGACCGGCCCGGTGAAGGAGGAGGTGCGGTCCATGCCCGATCTGCGGCCGCGCGAGCTGCTCGTCGTCGCGCCGCTGATCGCCCTGCTGCTCTTCCTCGGCGTCTACCCCAAGCCGCTGACCGCGATCGTCAACCCGGCGGTGGACCACACGCTGTCCGTGGTGGACGAGAAGGATCCCAAGCCCGCTCACCCCGTCACTGACGCGGGCTGGTTCCACTACAGCCCCAAGCCCGAGGGTGCGTCCCACGACGGTGCTTCCGGAGGTGCCAAGTGACCCACGCGGCCACTGTCCACAGCCTGTGGACGACAGCGGCGGCGGCGCCCGACAAGATCCCCGCGCCGCACATCGAGTACGGGCAGCTGGCGCCCACCCTGATCGTGCTCGGCGCCGCGATCATCGGCGTACTGATCGAGGCGTTCCTGCCGCGCGCCCAGCGTTACGCAGCGCAGCTGTTCGTCTCCGTCGTCTCCCTCGCCGCGGCCTTCGCGGCCGTCATCGGCCTCGCCGCGAGCGACTACGGCACCGGAAAGGCCCATGTCGCGGCCATGGGCGCCGTCGCCATCGACGGGCCCGCGCTCTTCCTCCAGGGCACCATTCTCCTGGTCGCGCTGGTCTCGGTGTTCACCTTCGCCGAGCGGCGGCTCGATCCGGTCGTCCACGGCAACCGCGTCGACAACTTCGCGGCCCAGGCCGCCGCCATCCCCGGCGGCGACGCCGAAAAGGCCGCCGTCAAGGCCGGGTTCACCACCACCGAGGTCTTCCCGCTGGTCCTCTTCGCGGTGGGCGGCATGCTCGTCTTCCCCGCCGCGAACGATCTGCTGACCCTCTTCGTGGCGCTGGAGGTCTTCTCCCTCCCGCTGTACGTCCTGTGCGCGCTCGCCCGGCGCCACCGGATGCTCTCCCAGGAGTCCGCCGTCAAGTACTTCCTGCTCGGCGCCTTCTCCTCGGCGTTCCTGCTCTTCGGGATCGCCCTGCTGTACGGCTACGCGGGCACCGTGACGTACGCCGGTCTCGCGGACGTCGTCGACGGCCAGGTCCGCAACGTCACCCCGGCCCTCGCCGGGACCATGGGCAACGACGCGCTGCTGCTCATCGGCGGTGCGATGGTGCTGATGGGCCTGCTGTTCAAGATCGGTGCCGTTCCGTTCCACATGTGGACCCCGGACGTCTACCAGGGCGCCCCCACCCCGGTCACCGGCTTCATGGCCGCGGCCACCAAGGTGGCGGCCTTCGGCGCGCTGCTGCGGCTGCTGTACGTCGTCCTGCCGGGGCTGCGCTGGGACTGGCGGCCCGTGATGTGGGGCGTCGCCATCGTCACCATGCTCGGCGGCGCGATCGTCGCCGTCACCCAGACCGATGTGAAGCGGCTGCTGGCCTACTCCTCCATCGCGCACGCCGGGTTCATCCTCGCCGGTGTCATCGCCACCACCCCCGAGGGCATCTCCTCCGTCCTCTTCTACCTCGCCGCGTACTCCTTCGTGACCCTCGGCGCCTTCGCGGTGGTCACCCTGGTC
Organism: Streptomyces sp. NPDC007983; assembly: GCF_042958345.1. Classification (NCBI taxonomy): domain Bacteria; kingdom Bacillati; phylum Actinomycetota; class Actinomycetes; order Kitasatosporales; family Streptomycetaceae; genus Streptomyces; species Streptomyces sp. NPDC007983. Next base: position 875,139 of record NZ_JBIBJI010000003.1, on the reverse strand, counting down.
CGCGACGCGGGCGGCGAGGCCACCCACCTGTCGAAGTGGGCCGGGCTCGGCCGCCGTTCACCCCTGGTGGCCGCGGTCTTCGCGGTCTTCCTGCTGGCCTTCGCCGGTATCCCGCTGACCAGTGGGTTCGCGGGGAAGTTCGCGGTCTTCAAGGCGGCGGCGGACGGGGGCGCGGGCGCGCTGGTCGTGATCGGTGTGATCTCGTCGGCGATCGCGGCCTTCTTCTACATCCGCGTCATCGTGCTGATGTTCTTCAGCGAACCCCGCACCGACGGCCCCTCGGTGGCCGTCCCGAGCCCCCTGACGTCCTCGGCGATCGCGATCGGCGTCGCGGTCACGGTGGTCTTGGGCGTGGCCCCCCAGTACTTCCTGGACCTGGCGGGCCAAGCGGGCGTCTTCGTGCGGTAGCCGCACCAGCCGCTTCCGGTTGGCTCCGCCACGGCACGGACACCACGATGGTGTCCGTGCCGTGGCGGTGGTGCGCAGGCCCCGGGGCTTGGGTCGGCGCTTGGTCCGTGGGTGCCGGGGCGTGCTCGCGGGTCGCGGGAGATCGGCTGGAGGAGTCAGCTCGACGGGAGGTTCGTCGGCAGGTCGGTGGGGATGCCGGAGGGCAGCGAGGTCGGGATGTCCGACGGGAAGTCGCTGGGGGAGGTGGTCCGGGTGAACGTGTCGTTCTCGGAGAGCGCGTCCCAGTCGACGGTGAGCGTCTTGCCGTCCCCGCTCGGGGCCACCTTGCCCATGGTGCGGTCGGTGTTGCCGTCGGCGCACTTGAGCATCAGCATCTTCTCGCCGGTGTCGGTGTACTCACCGTTGCACAGGTGCTTGCCCGAGATCAGGGAGGCCTTCTCGCCGCCGATGGACAGGATGATCGTCTGCCCGCCGGTCTTGGCCAGATAGGCGCCGGTGATCTTGGAGTTCGCGCCCCCCTCCGCCGGGGCGCTCGACTCCTGTGCCGACGGGGTGTCCTTGGACGTGTCCTTCGTCCCCTCGTCGCTGTCGCTGCCGCATGCCGTGAGCAGGAGGGCGGCCGCGGCCACCGTTCCGGCGATGCTCGCTGCCTTCTTCACGCGCTTCTCCTTGGCTGTCAGGGCTGTCGGGGCAGGAGCACGACAAATTAGCAGTCGCTCATGACGCCGCCGGAACAACGTGGCCGGTCACCTCGCCCATACCGATGCGGGCCCCGTCAGGGCCGGGCGCCCAGGCGGTGAGGGTCACCTCGTCGCCGTCCTCCAGGAAGGTCCGGGTGCCGTCGGGGAGGCGCAGCGGATCGCGCCCGCCCCAGGTGAGTTCGAGCAGACAGCCCAGCTCGTCCGGGCGCGGGCCGCTGACCGTGCCGGAGGCGAAGACGTCGCCGGTGCGCAGCGAGGCGCCGTTCACGGTCAGATGGGCGAGCTGCTGGGCCGCGGTCCAGTACATGGCGGAGAACGGGGGCCGGGAGACGGTGTGGCCGTTGATGGCGACCTCGATGCGCAGGTCGAACCCGCCGGGCTCGGCGGCCGAGTCGTCGAGGTAGGGGAGCGGCGGGACGTCGCGGGCGGGCGGGGCGGTACGGGCCGCGGCGAGGGCGTCCAGCGGGGTGACCCAGGCGGCGAGGGAGGTGGCGAAGCACTTGCCGAGGAAGGGGCCGAGGGGGCGGGACTCCCAGGCCTGGATGTCGCGGGCGGACCAGTCGTTGAGGAGGCAGACGCCGAAGACGTGGTCGTGGAACCCGGCGAGCGGCAGCGGTGTATTCAGAGGTGAGGGGGCGCCGACGACGAAGGCGACCTCGGCTTCGAAGTCGAGGCGCAGCGAGGGGCCGAAGACCGGCCGGGGAGGAGCGGGCGATGAGGGAGCGGGCGATGCGGGGGCGGGCGGGGCCGGGGGCAGGTGCTGGCCGTGGGGGCGTACGACGGGCGAGCCCGAGACGAGCACGGTGCCGGCCCGGCCGTGGTAGCCGACCGGCATGTGCTTCCAGTTGGGGGTGAGGGCGTCGCCGTCCGGGCGGAAGATCTTCCCGGCGTTGGAGGCGTGATGCTCGCTGGCGAAGAAGTCGACATAGTCCGCCACCTCGATCGGGAGGTGGAGCGCGAGGGTGGCGAGGGGGTGCATCAGGGGCTCGATGGCGTGCCGGTGCGCCGGGTTGGTCAGCCAGTCGCGCAGCTCCGCGCGGACGGCCTGCCAGACCGGACGGCCCGCGGCCATCAGCGGGTTGAGGGAGGAGGCGCCGAGCAGTTCGGCGTGCGGGGAGGCCGCGGCCGCCGCGGCGGCGCCCGCGTCCAGCACATGGCTGCCGTAGCGCACGCCGATTTTCCGCAGATGGGGGGCGTCGGAGGTGGTGAACACGCCATAGGGGAGGTTGTCCGGGCCGAAGGGATCGCCTTCGGGCAGGTCGAGCGGGCTTCGCTGCGCCATGGGTGGTGCCTCGCCTTCTCCTCGTCGCCACGGTTGGCCAGCCACACCCTATGGCCCGGGAGGTTTCCGCCCCGGTGGGGCGACTGCCGCCGCGCACCCGCCCCGGTTCACCGGCCCGGGCTCCCGGCGGCGGCCTCCGCCGGACCGGTGATGCGGTTCGTCCGCGGCACGCAGTACGCGTCGCCCCGGCTGGCGAAGGCGGTGGCCTCAGCACACGGATGAGCGGCCCTCCGGGGCCGCTCCGGTCCCCGATCGGTGCACGCTCGGGGGCCGCCTGATGAATGATCTGCTGGTGATCGCGGTATCGCGTGGGTGAGCCGGTCGATTCGGGAGAGGGCGTTGTGCTGCGCACAAGGCGGGAAGGCGCCCACAGTGATCGATACCCGACCGGATACGCTGCCTTTTGGTGGAGGCGGCGACACATCGACATTCCGCGTGAACGTAGGCAGACAGGAGTACCCCGTGAGCGTCATCGGGCCCTTCGGGCTGAGCGTGCGGGACCGGACTCTGGAAGCCGACACCCAAGCCGGGCTGGCGGCTGTCGAAGAGGGCCTGCTGGAGGCCACCAAGAGCGACGTGCCGTTCATCACCGAGGCGGCCCAGCATCTGGTGCGCGCGGGCGGCAAGCGTTTCCGGCCACTGCTGGTGCTGCTGGCCGCGCAGTTCGGCGATCCGTATGCCCCCGGTGTCGTCCCCTCGGCGGTCGTCGTCGAGCTGACGCATCTGGCCACGCTCTACCACGACGACGTGATGGACGAGGCCGAGGTGCGGCGCGGGGTGCCCAGCGCCAACGCCCGCTGGGGCAACTCGGTGGCGGTGCTCACCGGTGACTTCCTCTTCGCCCGCGCCTCGCACGTCCTGGCCGATCTCGGCCCGGAGGCGGTGCGGGTCCAGGCCGAGGCGTTCGAGCGGCTGGTGACGGGCCAGATCCTGGAGACCGCGGGACCGCGCGGCCGCGACCCCATCGAGCACTATCTGGACGTCCTCGCGGGCAAGACGGGCTCGCTGATCGCCGTCTCCGGGCGGTTCGGCGCGATGATGTCGGGCGCCGACGAGTCCATCGTCAACATCCTGACCCAGTACGGGGAGCGGCTCGGGATGGCCTTCCAGCTGGCCGACGACGTGCTGGACATCGCCAGCGACAGCCACGAGTCCGGCAAGACCCCCGGCACCGATCTGCGCGAGGGCATCGCCACCCTCCCCGTGCTGCACCTGAGGGCACAGGCGGAGGCGACCGGCGCGCCGGAGGACCGGGAGCTGTGCGAACTGCTCGCGGGCGACCTCACCGATGACGCCCGCCACGCGGAGGTCCTGCGGCGGCTGCGCGCCCACCCCGCCCTGGAGCAGGCCCGCCAGGACACGCTGCGCTACGCGGCGGAGGCCCGTTCGATGCTGGCGCCCCTGCCGGCGGGCCCGGCCAAGGCGGCCCTGGAGGGCCTGTGCGACGCGGTGGCCCACCGGGCCGGCTGACCCCTCACCCCCTTGGGGGGAGCGGATCCCCCTACGGGATACCCCGAGGGGGATCCGACCCGCGGCGCGGGCCGTCATACCCGAGCAGTACACGGACTTGATCCTGCGGGCTGACGTAATCGGTCTTGCGATTTGGTGGGATGAGAACACCACCACATGGCGGGATCGGGAGACAATGGCCCGAGAGGTGGACGAGTGCAGGCTGACGACCGCCGCCGACGACGGAGGTAGAGCACACATGGCACGGATCCGACCGATACAGGTCGCCGACGACGGCTTCTGGGACGAGGAACGACCGACACGCCGCACCAAGGCGCTCCGCTACGGGGCTCCGGTCGCGGTGGCGGGCATCGCGGCCGCCACGATCGGGCTCGTCCCGGCGCTGGCCAGCAGCGGAGCCCCCGACCTGCCGAAGATCACGGCACAGCAGCTGATCAGCAAGATGGCCGCCTCGGACCAGCAGCAGGTCTCCGGCTCAGTGAAGATCACCACGGATCTGGGTCTTCCGACGCTGCCGGGCGGCGGCTCCCTCGCCGGTCTCGCGGGCGACCTCGGCGGCGAGAAGGGCGGCGCGACCGCCTCGCCGGAGTCCAAGCTCACCGAGCTGGTGTCCGGTACGCACACCCTGCGGGTGGCCGCCGACGGCCCCGACAAGCAGCGGGTGTCGATCGTGGAGAACGCCGCCGAGTACAGCATGATCCACAACGGTGATCAGCTGTGGGCGTACGACAGCGGCAGCAACTCCGTCTACCACTCCACCGGCCCGAAGGGTGCCGCCGAGGGCAAGCGCGACCACCGCGGCCAGACGCCCCGCGACCTGGGGGACGCCACCCCGCAGCAGTTCGCCAAGCAGATGCTCTCCGCCGTGGACGACACCACCTCGGTGACGGTCGACGGCACCACCCGGGTCGCCGGGCGGGACGCCTACCAGCTGCTGATCAAGCCCAAGCAGAGCGCGTCCACGGTCGGCGAGGTCCGTATCGCGGTCGACGCGGACAACGGGGTGCCGCTGAAGTTCACCCTCACCCCGAAGAGCGGCGGCAAGGCGGCCGTCGACGTGGGCTTCACCAAGGTGGACTTCGGCAAGCCCGCCGCGGGCACCTTCGACTTCACGCCGCCCAAGGGTGCCAAGGTCACCGAGGGCAGCGCCCGCGACCACCAGGAGAAGGGCTTCCAGCACGGGAAGGGCTTCAAGGACCGGTCGGCCGGGAAGGACGCCCTGTCCGGTCCGGGCGCCCTGTCCGGGCTGAACGTCACCGGCAAGGGCTGGGGCACCATCGCCCGCCTCGACGACCAGGGCGCCGGTGGGTCCGGCGGCGCTTCCTCCGCCCCGGGCGGCGACAGCGGAGCGGCCTCCGGCCTCCTCGGCAGCTTCGGCAAGAAGGTCAAGGGCGACTTCGGCTCCGGCACGGTGTTCAGCACCCGCCTGGTGAACGCGCTGATGACCGACGACGGCAAGGTGTTCGTCGGCGCGGTCGACAAGGACGCCCTGGTCGCGGCCGCCAACAAGGCCAAGTAGGGCTACGCGGCGCCGCGTCACCGCAGAGGAAGGGGAGCCCGTGGACGAGCCGTCCGCCGATCCCGTGGTGGAGACCCGCGGGCTCACCAAGCGCTACCGGGGCGGACAGCTCGCCGTCGACGGGCTCGACCTGACCGTCCCGCGCGGCAGCGTCTTCGGCTTCCTCGGGCCCAACGGCTCGGGGAAGACGACGACCATCCGCATGCTCATGGGGCTGATCGAGCCCACCTCGGGCGGCGCCCGGCTGCTCGGGCGGCCGATGCCGCGCGCCGCCCGCAGCGTGCTGCCGAGGGTGGGCGCCCTCATCGAGGGGCCCGCCCTCTACCCGTATCTGAGCGGCCGGGACAATCTGCTGCGCTACGACGCCGCCGACCCGACCGCCGACCCCCGCACCCGTGCCGCCCGCGCCGCCGCGGCCCTGGACCGGGTCGGGCTCGGGGCCGCGGCGGGGAAGAAGGCCCGGGCGTACTCGCTGGGGATGAAACAGCGCCTCGGCCTGGCCGCCGCCCTGCTCCAACCGCGTGAGCTGCTGGTTCTCGACGAACCGACCAATGGGCTCGACCCGCAGGGCATGCGCGAGATCCGCACCCTGGTGCGCGAGCTGGCCCGCGAGGGCACCACGGTCTTCCTCTCCTCGCATCTCCTCGACGAGATCGAACAGGTCTGCACCCATGCGGCGGTCATGGCCCAGGGACGGCTGATCGCCCAGGGCACGGTCGCCGAGCTGGCGGCGGGCAGCCGCGGCAGACTGTCCGTCACCACCCCCGATCCCGCCGACGCCGTCCGCGTCCTCAAGGAGCACGGGGTGACGGACCTGGTGGTCCTGGAGGAGCGGGTCTCCGGCGAGCTGCCCTCGCCCGCGCCCGAGCCCGCCGACCTGAACGCCGCCCTGGTGCGCGCCGGGGTGCGGGTACGGGCCTTCGGCGCCGAGGGCGCCTCGCTGGAGGACGCCTTCGTCGCGCTGACCGGGGAGGGGTTCGATGTCGCGGGCTGAAGCGGCCGAAGCCGCTGGATCGCCTGGATCGGCTGGATCCGCTGAATCGGCAGTCACGTCCCGGCCGCGTCCGCTGTGGACCCTGACCCTCTTCCGCAGCGAGCTGTCCATCACCTTCCGCCGCTGGCGGACGCTGGCGCTGCTCGGGGTGCTCGCGGCCGTCCCGGTCCTCATCGGCGTCGCCGTGAAGATCGAGACCAGCGACGGCGGCGGCTTCGGCCGCGGCGGCGGGGGAGGCGGGGGAGGCGGAGCGGGCGGCGACGGGCCCGCCTTCTTCTCCCAGATCACCAACAACGGGATCTTCCTCGTCTTCGCCGCGCTGGCGGCGACCCTGCCCGTCTTCCTGCCGATGGCCATCGGCGTGATCGCCGGGGACTCCATCGCCGGTGAGGCGGGCCCGGGGACGCTGCGCTATCTGCTGGTCGCCCCCGCCGGGCGCACCCGGCTGCTGCTCGCCAAGTTCGTCACCATCCTGGCGTTCTGCCTGGCCGCGACCCTGGCGGTGGCCGCCGCCGGACTGGCGACGGGGGCGATGCTGTTCCCGCTCGGCGATGTCACGCTGATCTCCGGCACCTCGGTGTCGTTCGGCGACGGACTGGTGCGGGCGCTCGGCGTGGCGGGCGTCGTGGCGCTCTCACTGGTGGGGATCGCGGCGGTGGGCCTGTTCGTCTCCACCCTCACCAACAGCGGCATCGCGGCCATGGCGACCACGGTCGGGCTCGTGGTCACGGTGCAGATCCTGGACACGATCCCGCAGCTGCACGCGATCCAGCCGTATCTCTTCCCGCACTACTGGCTCAGCTTCGCGGATCTGCTCCGCCAGCCGGTCTACTGGGACCAGCTGATCAAGAACGCCGAGCTGCAGGGGCTGTATCTGGCCGTGTTCGGCTCGGCGGCCTGGGCCCGGTTCACCGCGAAGGACATCACGGTCTGAGCGGTCGGCGTACCGCCGTACGGACCGCTCAGACCGTGCTGTCAGCGCGTCAGGAGGACAGCGTCCAGACGGCGTACGCGATGGCGTCGCTGTTGCGGTCCAGCGCGGTGTCGTTGGTGTTGGACGTGGTGTCGCACGAGCGGTGGTAGCAGCGGTCGAAGGCCTGACCGGAGGTGCCGCCCCACTTCTGGGCCTGGGCGGCGGTCTTGATGTAGTCGGCGCCGCTGAACAGGCCGCCCACCGGGACGCCCGCGCTCTTGAACGGGGCGTGGTCGGAGCGCCCGTCGCCCTCGGTCTCTATCTCCGTCGGCACGCCCTTGGCGGCGAAGAAGTCCTTGAAGACCCCTTCGATCCGGGTGTCGTCGTCATAGACGAAGTAGCCCGGGTTGGGCGAGCCGATCATGTCGAAGTTGAGATAGCTGTCGATCTTCGCCCGATTGGCGGACGACAGGCCGTTGACGTAGTTCCGGGACCCGACCATGCCCAGCTCCTCGGCGCCCCACCAGGCGAACCGCAGATGCTTGGTGGGCTTCAGCCCCGAGCGGGCGACGGTGAGCGCGGTCTCCAGGACGCCCGCGGACCCCGAGCCGTTGTCGTTGATGCCCGGACCCGCGGTGACGGAGTCCAGGTGGGCGCCGGAGAACACCACCTTGTTGGTGTCGCCGCCGGGCCAGTCGGCGATGAGGTTGTAGCCGGTGGAGCCGCTGGAGGTGAACTGCTGGACCGTGGTGGTGAACCCGGCCGCGTCCAGCGCGCCCTTGATGTAGTCGAGCGACGCCTTGTAGCCGGGGCGGCCGTGGGCGCGGTTGCCGCCGTTGGCGGTGGCGATGGACTGGAACTTGGTCAGATGGGCCTTGACGTTCGCGAGCGAGACGTCCGGTACCGCCAGGGCGGCGGCCGCCGGAGGCGGCGGGGGAGCCGCGGCGGCGGCTGAGGTGGCGGGGGCGGCCGAGACCAGCGCGGCGATCGCCGCTCCGGTGGCGACGGCGGCGGCCGCCCGGCGGGACGCGGATCTTCGGGGGGTGTGGCGCGGGTCAGCACATGACGACATGGGGGGCTCCGATTCCGAACGGGGACTGCACGGAATGACGCGACGCTGTGTGATGCACGGACGTACGTACCCATGGGGGTGGTGGAGCGGTACGACAAGATGTTTCTGAGTGGCGCGAGGCTGATGCTCCGGGTGTGACTGACCCTGCGTCAAGAGCGGGAACCGGACATCACCCGCCGGATATCGGGCCCGGCTGCGTCTCCGCCGCCTTGACCGGCGCCGCGTCCGCCAGCGCCGCGGCCTCCGCCAGCGCCTGCCGCGCCCGGTGGCCGGTCCGCAGCGCGTCCCAGGTGAGCAGCGCGAGCGCGAGCCAGACGAGGGCGAAGCCCGCCCACCGCTCGGGCGGCATGGACTCGTGGAAGACGACCAGCCCGAGGATGAACTGGGAGGTGGGCGTGAGGTACTGGAGCATCCCGATCGTCGACAGCGGCAGCCGTACCGCCGAGGCCCCGAAGAGGATCAGCGGCGCCGCGGTGACCAGCCCGCAGCTCGCCAGCAGCGCCGAGTGCGCCACGCCGCCGCCGCTGCCGAACGTGCTGTCGCCGCGCGCCGTGAGATAGCAGAGGAAGCCGAGCGCGGGCAGGAACTGGACGGCCGTCTCGGCGGCCAGCGACTCCAGCCCGTCCAGCCCGATCCGCTTCTTGACCAGGCCGTAGGTGGCGAAGGAGAAGGCCAGGGTGAGGGCGATCCAGGGCGGCTTGCCGTAGCCGACGGACAGGACGACCACCGCCACCACGCCCACACCGACCGCCACCCACTGCGCCGGGCGCAGCCGCTCGCGCAGCAGCAGCACGCCGAAGGCGATGCTGACCAGGGGGTTGATGAAGTAGCCGAGCGCGGTCTCGACGACGTGTCCGCTGTTGACGCCCCAGATGTACAGGCCCCAGTTGACGGAGATGGCGGTCGCGGCGAGCGCGACGAGACCGAGCCGCCGGGGCTGCCGCAGCAGCGGCCCGATCCAGGACCAGCGGCGCAGCGCCAGCAGGATGAGCCCGACGACCACCAGCGACCAGACCATGCGGTGGGCCAGGATCTCGACCGCGCCCGCGGGCTGCAGCAGTGGCCAGTAGAGCGGGGCGAGGCCCCACAGGCCGTACGCGGCGAAGCCGTAGACGAGACCGGCGCGGTCCTGGTGGTGCTGGGTCTGCGGCTGCGTCTGCACAAGGCCCTCCCCGACGGCGTGTAGGCCCTGCTGAGGGGGCCCGTCCGACGGTAGCGCCGGGCGGCCCGCCTGTCATGCCCGTATCCGCGATACGGGACTGACGGGCGGGCCGCACCCGGGTCAGCCCTTGAGGGCCACCGCGACGGAATCCGCGATCGGCGTGGTCGGGCGGCCGATCAGCCGGGCCAGGTCGCCGGGGGTGGCGGCCAGCCGCCCGCGTCCGATCGCCGTGTCGACGTCGGCCAGGATGGCGGCCAGCGGCTCGGGCAGGCCCGCGCCGGTGAGGATCCCCCGGACCTCCTCCTCGGAGACGGCGCGGTAGACGATCTCCTTGCCGGTCTGGCGGGCGATCTCGGCGGCGTACTCGGCGAAGCTCCAGGCGGTGTCGCCGGACAGCTCGTACGCGGTGTTCTCGTGGCCCTCGCCGGTCAGGACGGCGACGGCGGCCGCCGCGTAGTCGGCGCGCGAGGCGGAGGCGACCCGGCCCTCGCCCGCGGCGGCGACGACGGCGCCGTGCTCCAGCACGGGGGCCAGCTGCTCGGTGTAGTTCTCGTTGTACCAGCCGTTGCGCAGCAGGACGTACGGCAGACCGGACTCGGTGAGGGCCTGCTCGGTGGCGTGGTGCTCGTCGGCGAGCGTGAAGTCGGCGGCCGGGCCGCCCAGCACGCTGGTGTACGCGAGCAGCGCGACCCCGGCCTTCTTGGCGGCGTCGATGACGGCCTGGTGCTGCGGGACGCGCTGCCCGACCTCGCTGCCGGAGATCAGCAGCACCTTGTCGCCCGCGGCGAAGGCGCCGCGCAGCGTCTCGGGGCGGCTGTAGTCGGCCACCTTCAGGGTGACGCCGCGGGCGGCGAGCGGGGCGGCCTTGTCGGCGTCGCGTACGACCGCGGTGATCCGGTCGGCCGGAACCTTCTCCAGCAGACCCTCGATGACGAGGCGGCCGAGGTGCCCGGTGGCTCCGGTGACGACGATGCTCATGGGGGAATCTCTCTTCTGATCGCGTGGGGTCTCGTGCATCCGATGTGCTCTCCACCCTAGGCACAGCGCTAACCATTCGAAAGTACCCACTTTGACGTAAGGTACTGGCATGGGAGTAAGTGAGAACGCCGAGAGGGTGCGCCTGTGGACCGGGGCCGAAGGCGGCCCCACGGCCTGCCCCTCGCGGCTGATCCTGGAGCACATGACCAGCCGATGGGGTGTGCTGGTCCTCGCCGTCCTGCTCGACGGCACCCACCGCTTCAGCGAGCTGCGGCGCACGATCGGCGGGGTGAGCGAGAAGATGCTCGCCCAGACGCTCCAGACCCTGGAGCGCGACGGCTTCGTCCACCGCGAGGCGCACCCCGTCATACCGCCGCATGTGGACTACTCGCTGACCGACCTGGGCCGGGAGGCGGCGCGCCGGGTGTGGGCGCTGTCGGTCTGGGCGGAGGAACACGCTCCGCGGGTGCTGGCGGCCCGGGAGGCATACGACGCGGCCAGGCCGGGTGCGTAGACCCCGGCCTGGCCGCGTCGTGGTGAGAGATGGCCGTACGGCTCAGCCGACGACCGTCCAGGTGTCGTTCCCCGCGAGCAGCGCGCCCAGGTCGCCCTTGCCCTTGCGCTCGACGGCGGCGTCGATCTGGGTCGACATCTGGTCGTCGTAGACCGGCCGCTGGACGTCCCGCAGCACCCCGATGGGGGTGTGGTGCAGGGTGTCCGGGTGGGCCAGCCGGGACAGCGCGAACGCGGTGGTGGGGGAGGCCGCGTGGGCGTCGTGGACCAGGATCCGGTCCTCGTTCTCCGCGGTGACCGCGACGACCTCCAGATCGCCGGTGGCCTGGTTCCGTACGACGCCCTTGGCACCATCGGCGCCGAAGCGGATCGGCCGGCCGTGCTCCAGCCGGATCACGGCCTCCTCGGCCTGCTCCTTGTCCTTGAGCGCGTCGAAGGCGCCGTCGTTGAAGATGTTGCAGTTCTGGTAGATCTCCACCAGCGCGGTGCCCGGATGGGCGGCGGCCTCGCGCAGCACCTGGGTGAGGTGCTTGCGGTCGGAGTCCACGGTGCGGGCGACGAAGCCCGCCTCGGCGCCGAGCGCCAGTGAGATGGGGTTGAACGGGGCGTCCAGGGAGCCCATCGGGGTGGACTTGGTGATCTTGCCGACCTCGGAGGTCGGGCTGTACTGGCCCTTGGTGAGGCCGTAGATGCGGTTGTTGAAGAGCAGGATCTTCAGGTTCACATTGCGGCGCAGCGCGTGGATGAGGTGGTTGCCGCCGATGGACAGCGCGTCGCCGTCACCGGTGACCACCCACACCGACAGATCTCTCCGCGCGGCGGCGAGGCCGGTGGCGATGGCGGGGGCGCGGCCGTGGATCGAGTGCATCCCGTAGGTGTTCATGTAATACGGGAAGCGGGAGGAGCAGCCGATGCCGGAGACGAAGACGATGTTCTCCTTCGCCAGCCCCAGTTCGGGCATGAAGCCCTGGACGGCGGCGAGGATCGCGTAGTCACCGCAGCCCGGGCACCAGCGCACCTCCTGGTCGGACTTGAAGTCCTTCATGGACTGCTTGCCCTCGGCCTTGGGCACCAGGGACAGCGCCTCGGCCAGGGCGACGGGCCGCTGCGAGATGGTCTCAGTCATCGATGGCCTCCTTGAGGGCCGTCGCCAGCTGCTCGGCCTTGAACGGCAGCCCCCGCACCTGGGTGAAGGAGCGGGTGTCGACGAGGTACTTGGCGCGGATGAGGGTGGCGAGCTGGCCGAGGTTCATCTCGGGCACGACGACCTTGTCGTAGCGGGCCAGCACCTCGCCGAGGTTGGCCGGGAAGGGGTTGAGGTGGCGCAGATGGGCCTGGGCGATCCGGTCGCCGGCCCGGCGCACCCGGCGCACCGCGGCGGTGATCGGCCCGTATGTCGAGCCCCAGCCCAGCACCAGGGTGCGGGCGTCGCCGGTGGGGTCGTCCACCGCCAGCTCCTCGACCTCGATGCCGTCGACCTTGGCCTGCCGGACGCGGACCATGTGGTCGTGGTTGGCCGGGTCGTAGGAGATGTTGCCGGAGCCGTCCTGCTTCTCGATGCCGCCGATGCGGTGTTCGAGCCCCGGGGTGCCGGGCACGGCCCACGGGCGGGCCAGGGTCTGCGGGTCGCGCTTGTACGGCCAGAAGACCTCGGTGCCGTCGGCGGTGGTGTGGTTGGGGCCGGTCGCGAACTGGACCCGCAGATCCGGCAGGCCGTCGACCTCCGGCACCCGCCACGGCTCCGACCCGTTGGCCAGGTAGCCGTCGGACAGCACGAAGACCGGGGTGCGGTAGGTGAGGGCGATCCGCGCCGCGTCCAGCGTGGCGTCGAAGCAGTCGGCCGGGGTCTTCGGTGCCACGATCGGCACCGGCGCCTCGCCGTTGCGCCCGTACATCGCCTGCAGCAGGTCCGCCTGCTCGGTTTTGGTCGGCAGCCCCGTGGACGGCCCGCCGCGCTGGATGTCGATCACCAGCAGCGGCAGCTCCAGGCTGACCGCGAGCCCGATGGTCTCCGACTTCAGCGCCACGCCAGGACCGGAGGTGGTGGTCACCGCGAGCGCTCCGCCGAACGCGGCGCCCAGCGCCGCGCCGATGCCCGCGATCTCGTCCTCGGCCTGGAAGGTGCGCACGCCGAAGTTCTTGTGCTTGCTCAGCTCGTGCAGGATGTCGGAGGCCGGGGTGATCGGGTACGAGCCCAGGAACAGCGGCAGATCCGCCTGCCGGGACGCGGCGATCAGCCCGTACGACAGCGCCAGGTTGCCGGAGATGTTCCGGTACGTCCCGGCCGGGAAGGCGCTGGCGGCGGGCGCCACCTCGTAGGAGACCGCGAAGTCCTCGGTCGTCTCGCCGAAGTTCCACCCGGCCCGGAAGGCGGCCACGTTCGCCTCGGCGATCTGCGGCTTCTTGGCGAACTTCTGACGCAGGAACGTCTCGGTGTTCTCCGTGGGCCGGTGGTACATCCACGACAGCAGGCCGAGCGCGAACATGTTCTTGCTGCGCTCCGCCTCCTTCCTCGACAGCCCGAACTCCTTCAGGGCCTCGATGGTCAGCGTCGTCAGCGGCACCGGGTGCACCTGGTACGCGTCCAGCGAGCCGTCCTCGAGCGGGCTGCGGTCGTAGCCGACCTTCGCCATCGGGCGCTTGGTGAACTCGTCGGTGTTGACGATGATGTCGGCACCGCGCGGCACGTCGCCCAGATTGGCCTTGAGCGCGGCCGGGTTCATCGCCACCAGCACGTCCGGCGCGTCGCCGGGGGTGAGGATGTCGTGATCGGCGAAGTGGAGCTGGAAGCTCGACACGCCGGGCAGGGTTCCGGCGGGGGCGCGGATCTCGGCCGGGAAGTTCGGCAGGGTCGACAGGTCGTTCCCGAACGACGCCGTCTCCGAGGTGAACCGGTCTCCGGTGAGCTGCATACCGTCACCCGAGTCACCCGCGAATCGGATGATCACGCGATCCAGACGGCGGACCTCCTTGCCGCCGTCCGGTGTACCCCGTTCTCCGGCGAGCCCTCGCTCGCCCTGCTGATCGGCTGGTTCGGCCTGCTCGGCCGGGCTGACCTGGCTGGTCACTGCTTCGGACCTCCCTCGAGGCGGCGCACCTGGACCGTCGGTGCCGACCGGTTGTCCCATGACCATCGTACGTCGGTAAGGCTCGCCTTCCTTGGGCGGACCACCTGATGGATTCCGCGCCAAGTGTCCGTGATGTCATGATGTGACACGACTTTCCCCGTCCCCCGTGGTGTCATTTCCAGTGATCCCCTCACTCGGCCTTTGGCCCCGCTTTGGTCCTACGACCACGGGCGTCAGGAGTTGAGGTAGGTGAGCACCGCGAGCACCCGGCGGTGATCCCCGTCACTCGGCGACAGGCCGAGCTTCAGGAAGATGTTGCTGACGTGCTTCTCCACCGCGCCGTCGCTCACCACCAGCTGCCGGGCGATCGCCCCGTTCGTCCGGCCCTCCGCCATCAGGCCCAGGACCTCCCGCTCCCGCGGGGTGAGCCCGGCCAGCACATCCTGCTTACGGCTGCGGCCCAGCAGCTGCGCGACCACCTCGGGATCCAGCGCCGTACCTCCGCGGGCCACCCGCACCACCGCGTCCACGAACTCGCGCACCTCGGCCACCCGGTCCTTGAGCAGATAGCCGATGCCGCGGCTGCTCCCGGCCAGCAGCTCGGTCGCGTACTGCTCCTCCACGTACTGCGAGAGCACCAGCACCCCGATCCCCGCATGGTCACGGCGCAGCTGGATCGCGGCCCGGACCCCCTCGTCGGTGTGGGTGGGCGGCATCCGTACGTCCGCGACCACCACATCCGGCAGCGCGTCCTCGTCGGCCAGCTCGCGGATCGCCTTGATCAGCGCCTCCGCGTCGCCCACCCCCGCGACGACCTCATGGCCGCGGTCGGTCAGCAGCCGGGTCAGGCCCTCCCGCAGCAGCACCGAATCCTCGGCGATGACCACCCGCACTCTGTCCTCCACCACGATGCCCGGCCCCCAGTCGCTTTGTCGCACAGTCGGGGCCAGCATTCCAGGGTTCGTACGGATCCGCCGCGCATATCGCGCCCGCCGTGCGGGCCGCCGTCAGCGCCAGGGCAGCTCCACGGTCACCGAGGTCGGGCCGCCGGGCGGGGAGTGGACGATCAGCACCCCGTCGACCGCCTCGATGCGCTCCGCGAGCCCCGCGAGACCGCTGCCCCCGGCCGAGGTGGTGGCCCCGCCCCGCCCGTCGTCGCCGACCCGCAGCATCACCCGGCCGTCGGCGCGCCACACGTCGACGTCGGCCCTGCTGGCGGCGCTGTGTTTGCTGATGTTCTGGAGGAGTTCGGAGACGGTGAAGTAGGCGATGCCTTCGATGGCGGGTGCGGGGCGCTGGGGTAGGTCGGTGGTGACGGTGACGGGGACGGTGCAGCGGGCGGCGAGTGCGGAGAGGGCGGGGCCGAGTCCGCGGTCGGTGAGGATGGCGGGGTGGATGCCGCGGGCGAGGTCGCGGAGTTCTTGGAGGGCGAGTTTCACTTCGCCGTGGGCTTCGTCGACCATGCGGGCGGCTGCTCGGGGGTCTTCGTCGAGTTTTTCCTTGGCGAGGCCGAGGTCCATGGCGAGGGCGACCAGGCGGGCCTGTGCTCCGTCGTGGAGGTCGCGTTCGATACGGCGCAGGTCGGCGGCGGCGGTGTCGACCACCGTGCCCCGGTCCGACTCCAGCTCCCACACCCGGGTCGCCAGCCGGGACGGGCCCAGCAGCCCGGTGACCAGGAGCCGGTCGACGGACGTCAGCGCCCGCATCACCCACGGCGTCGCCAGCAGGACCAGCACCCCGAGGACACAGGACACGACGACCTCGAACGGGGTGTCCAGGTAGAAGTGGCGGTCCCGGCTGTCGTCCCCGAACAGCTCCAGACCCGGCTGATCGATGTACGCGGGGAAGACCCACCGCCACAGCGGATACGTCGCGAATGCCCAGCCGTAGCAGGCGAACACCGTCGCGAAGGTGAAGGCGAAGATCGCCCACGGCAGGTGCAGCAGCGCGTACAGCACATGCCGCCACGAGGTGCCGCTCTTGAGCAGCGCGCCCACCCACGACACCGGCCCCCGCTTGCCGCCGGGCGCGCGGACCGGCTCCGGCTCGGCCACCTCCAGCCTCAGCAGCGCACGGGCGCGGGCCCGCTCCACGACCCCGATCCCCCGGCAGCCCGCCAGGGCGGCGCCGAGCACCGGAACGCCGAGGAAGGTGATCAGGAGGCCCGCGCCGAGGGAGAGCATGACGGCCGCGTACGTGAAGGTCAGGATCGACACCGGCAAGCTGATCACCAGGTACAGGAACTCACGCCAGACGCGGGCCTCGAACGGCGCGCGCAGTGCCGGGGGCACCAGGCGGTGCCGCGGTTCGCTCCCCGGCCCGTACGGTCCGTATGCGGTGGCCATCTCGTCGTCCGTCCTCCCGAAGCCGGAGCCAGTGTCCGGCTTGCCCGCTGTGGTCGTCCTTCAGCGTCCCCGGCGCCGGTGGCCCGGGCCATGAAGCGGGTCGGCGTCTTCGTCCGGGGGCTAACCCCACCCCCGGCGCCGCTTTACGGGCCCGTCCGGCGGGCCGCAGCCGTGCGGCGGGGGACTCCGCCCGTACGGCTCGTACCGTCGCGGTCGCGCCACGGCAGCTCGGCGTCCACCGAGGTCGGGCCGCCGGGCGGGGAGTCCACCCGGAACCGGCCGTCCACCGAGCCGAGCCGCTCCGCGAGCCCCGCCAGACCGCTGCCCCCGGCCGGCGACGCCCCGCCGCGCCCGTCGTCCCGCACCCGGATCAGCAGCCTGCTGCCCGACCGGGACAGCGCGACCGACGCGGTCCTGGCGGCGCTGTGTTTGCTGATGTTCTGGAGGAGTTCGGAGACGGTGAAGTAGGCGATGCCTTCGATGGCGGGTGCGGGGCGCTGGGGTAGGTCGGTGGTGACGGTGACGGGGACGGTGCAGCGGGCGGCGAGGGCGGAGAGGGCGGGGCCGAGTCCGCGGTCGGTGAGGATGGCGGGGTGGATGCCGCGGGCGAGGTCGCGGAGTTCTTGGAGGGCGAGTTTCACTTCGCCGTGGGCTTCGTCGACCATGCGGGCGGCTGCTCGGGGGTCTTCGTCGAGTTTTTCCTTGGCGAGGCCGAGGTCCATGGCCAGGGCGACCAGGCGGGCCTGTGCTCCGTCGTGGAGGTCGCGTTCGATACGGCGCAGATCGGCGGCGGCCGTATCGACCACCGTCCCCCGGTCCGACTCCAGCTCCGCTATGCGCCGCTCCAGCCCGTCCGACGGCGACAGCAGCCCGCGCACCATCACCCGGTCGACATGGGTCAGCGCCCGGGCGATCCACGGCAGCACCGGCCAGGCGATGAACAGCGAGGTCAGCGTCACCGCGAAGGTCAGGACGGCCCAGGGCAGCCGGATGGCGGCGTAGAGCGTGGCCCGCCAGCCCACCGGGTCCCGCAGGCTCCGCCACAGCCAGCTGAAGAAGCCGTCGTCGAGCCCGCGCGGCATGCGGCTGGGCTCGTCCACGTGGAGCGCCAGCAGCGCACGGGCGCGACGCCGCTCGGACCGGGCCAGCAGCCGGCTGCCCAGCAGCCCCATGGCCAGCACCGGCAGCCCCCCGATCGTGACCGCCATGCCCACGCCCACGGTCAGCCACAGCAGGGCGTAGACGAAGCCGAAGATGCCCATCGGCAGATTGATCAGGAGATGGGCGATCTCCTTCCACGTCTGCGCGGGATACGCGAAGGCGGGCGGGCGCGGCAGCCGCTCGCCGCCCTCGCCGCCCTCGCGGGGGGAAGCGCCGGGCGAGCCGTCGGGGGAGCCGTCGGGGGAACTGGAGGTCATGGCAGCAAAGACTGCCGCGCCCCGGCGGGCGGCGCCATGGGGTACATCGCCGGGCGTGAGTGGGGCTAGCCCCACCCGTCCCGGGCTCCGCATGCCGGACGGGCGGACCGCCCCACCGCCGGTAGGGCCTAGACTCCCGTGCGTACGGATCGTCGAACACACGAGGTCGACGAGCAGCAGGCAGGACAGGGAGCGAGGGGCGGACGTGCCGGAGGCGACGACCGTACGCGCGGCCAGTAGCGTCCCGCTCGCGGCCGACTACTTCCACGCCTATACGGTGGTGGGCCTGGTCGCGGCGGTCGGGGTGATCTTCGTGGCCGTGGCCTTCGGGGCAGGGCGGCTGCTGCGGCCGGTGGTGCCGACGCCTGAGAAGCTGCTGACATACGAGTGCGGTGTGGACCCCGTGGGCGAGAGCTGGGCACACACCCAGGTCCGCTACTACGTCTACGCTTTCTTGTACGTGATTTTCGCGGTGGATTCGATCTTCCTGTTCCCATGGGCGACGGTCTTCGCCGCGCCCGGTTTCGGCGCCGCCACCCTGGTGGAGATGTTCATCTTCCTCGGGTTCCTCGCCGTAGGTCTGCTGTACGCATGGAAGAAGGGCGTCCTGGAATGGACGTGACACCGACCCCCGCGCAGGCTCCCGTGGATCTCCCGGAGCCGCGCCGCCTCGGCCCGCTCGCCCGGCTGGCGCCCGAACCGATGAAGGTGGTCCTGAACTGGGGCCGCCGCTACAGCCTGTGGGTCTTCAACTTCGGGCTCGCCTGCTGCGCCATCGAGTTCATCGCCGCCTCGATGGCCCGCCACGACTTCATCCGGCTCGGCGTGATCCCCTTCGCGCCCGGACCGCGCCAGGCCGACCTGATGGTCGTCTCCGGGACCGTCACCGACAAGATGGCGCCCGCGGTCAAGCGGCTCTACGAGCAGATGCCGGAACCGAAGTACGTGATCTCCTTCGGCGCCTGCTCGAACTGCGGCGGCCCCTACTGGGACTCGTACGCCGTGACCAAGGGCGTCGACCAGATCATCCCGGTCGATGTGTACGTCCCCGGCTGCCCGCCCCGGCCCGAGGCGCTGCTCCAGGGGATCCTCAAGCTCCAGGAGAAGATCGCCCGCGAGTCGCTGGGGGAGCGGTACGCCACGGGCGGCCGCCCGTCCACGGCCGCGCTGCGCAGCGGCCTGGTCGCGCCCCCGGCTGCCGGGGAGGACGCACGATGACCGAGCCGAACGAGGCCGCCGAGCCGGACGTGGTGGGCTGGCTGCCGCGTCCCGCAGCCGAACTGTTCGGCACGGGCGCCACGGCCGAGGAGGCGTACGGCCTGCTCACCGTCGACGTGCCCGCCGAGGTCTGGACGACGGCGCTGGAGACCGCCCGCGACACCCTCGGCTGCACCTACTTCGACTGGCTGAGCGCGGTGGACGAGCCCGGCGAGGGCTTCCGGGTGGCCGCGCACGTCGTCGCCCTCGCCGCCCCGGGCGCCGGTATACGCCGCCTGCTGGTCCGCACCACCGTCCCGCACGACGCGGCCACCCTGCCCACCGCCGTGGGCGTCTACGCGGGCGCTGCCTGGCACGAGCGCGAGACCCACGAGATGTTCGGGATCGGCTTCGACGGCCACCCCGGCCTCGCGCCGCTGCTGCTGCCCGACAACTTCGAGGGCCACCCGCTGCGCAAGGACTTCGTGCTGGCGGCCCGGGTCGCCAAGGCCTGGCCGGGCGCGAAGGAGCCGGGGGAGTCCGATCATGGCGGCCCCAAGCGGCGCCAGATGCTCCCCCCGGGCGTGCCCGACCCCAACGAATGGGGCCCGCTCAAGGGCCAGCTGCCGCCCGCCCCCGCCCGCCCGGCCCGTGGCGCCCGCGCGGCGGGCGACCGCCCGGTCCGCCGCGCGCGCAGTGCGTCGGCCGGTTCGGCGTCCCAGTCCGGCGAGGCCGCCGAGCCGAAGGCCGCGGGTGCCGCACCGGCCGAGCGCCCGGCGCGGCGGACGCGCAGCGCGTCGGCGGGCTCGGCGAGCCGGCAGG
The DNA here is from genome assembly GCF_042958345.1 of Streptomyces sp. NPDC007983. Taxonomy (NCBI): domain Bacteria; kingdom Bacillati; phylum Actinomycetota; class Actinomycetes; order Kitasatosporales; family Streptomycetaceae; genus Streptomyces; species Streptomyces sp. NPDC007983. Next base: position 855,277 of record NZ_JBIBJI010000003.1, on the reverse strand, counting down.
CCGCGGCGGCTGCCGACGCGGCGCCGACGCCGGACGCCCCGGCGGCCGAGCGCCCCGCGCGCCGTACGGGCGGCGCGGGCGAGGCCCCGGCGCCCGAGCGGGACAGCGCGACCACGCCCGGTGCCTCGGGCTCGGCACCGGCGGAGACCGGTGCGGAAACCCCGGCGGAGACCGCGCCCCCGGCGGCCGGTCGCCCGGCGAGGCGCACACGCAGTGCGAGCGAGGGCTCGGCGAGCCAGCAGGCCGCGGCGGCCGACGACGCGGCGCCGACGCCGGACGCCCCGGCGCCCGAGCGCGACGGCGCCACGTCCGGCGACGCGGGGTCCGGCACTACGCCGCCAGAAGCCTCGGGCTCGACACCGGCCGAGCGCCCGGCCCGCCGGGCCCGCAGCGCGAGCGACGGCTCGGCGAGCCAGCAGGCGTCCGCCGACGCGCAGGCCGATGCGACGACGCCCGACGTGTCGGGCCCCGCCACGGAGGCCGCGCGCCCGGCGCGGCGGCCCCGCGCGTCCGACGCCCCGTGGCACCACGCGCGCCCGGCGTATGACGACGCGGCGCAGTCCGGCCCCGCGCCGGAGGCCCCCGCGAAGGACGCCGCCGAGTCGGGAGCGGACGACGGCCGGTCCGGCACGCGGAACCAGGACGCCCCGGAGCAACCGGACGGCGCGAAACGCCGCGCCGCCGAACCCGAACCCGCGCAACCGGGAACCGGTGAATCCGGCACCGCCGAGCCCGAAACCGGCCGACCCGACACCGCGCGACCCGGCCCCGCCGAACGCGGCACCGCCGAACCCGGCCGCACGGAACCCGACCGTGCCGCCGAACCCGGTGGCCCGAGCCACGACGAGACGACCCACCCCGACGGCCCCCCAGGAGGCACCGCGTGAACGACGTCCTCGACGTCGCGCTGCGACTGCTCGTCCTCCTCGTCGCGTTCCTGGTCCTCCCGCTGCTGGTCGGTCAGACCGAGCACAAGGTCATGGCCCATATGCAGGGCCGCCTCGGGCCGATGTACGCGGGTGGCTTCCACGGGTGGGCCCAGCTGGTCGCGGACGGCGTGAAGTTCGCGCAGAAGGAAGACGTGGTTCCGGCCGGGGCCGACCGGCGGATCTTCCAGCTCGCGCCCGCCGTCGCGCTGCTGCCGTATCTGCTGGTCCTGGTCGCGATCCCGATCGGCCCGGACGGCGCGGTCGGGCAGGCCATCGACGCGGGCATCTTCTTCGTGCTCGCGGTGATGGGCGTCGGCGTGCTGGGCTCGCTGATGGCGGGCTGGGCGTCGGCCAATAAGTTCTCCCTGCTCGGCGGCTTGCGGACGGCCGCCCAGCTCATGGCGTACGAGCTGCCGATGCTGCTCACCGCCGCGTCCGTGGCGATGGCCGCGGGCACGGTGTCGCTGCCCGGCATCCTCGACGCGTTCCAGTGGTGGTGGGTGCCGTGGCAGATCGTCGGCGGGCTGGTGTTCTTCACCGCCGGGCTGGCCGAGCTGCAACGCCCGCCGTTCGACGCCCCGGTGGCCGACTCCGAGATCATCTTCGGCGCGTACACCGAGTACACCGGGCTGCGCTTCGCGCTCTTCCTGCTCGCCGAGTACGCGGGCATCGTCATCCTGTGCGGGCTGACCACCGTCCTGTTCCTCGGCGGCTGGCACGGTCCGCTCGAAGGCGATGTGGGCTGGCTGTGGACGCTGCTCAAGACGGCCGTCCTCGCCTTCGTCGTGATCTGGCTGCGGGTGAGCTATCCGCGGCTGCGCGAGGACCAGCTGCAGAAGCTCGCCTGGACCTGCCTCATTCCGCTTTCTCTCGCCCAGATCGCCCTCACCGGCGTCGTCAAGGTGGTGATCTCCTGATGGGTATTCCCGGTTCCGGCCTGGCCAAGGGCCTCGCCGTCACCCTGCGCACGATGACCCGCAGGTCGCACACCGCGCAGTATCCGGAGGCCCAGCCCGAACTGCCGCCCCGTACCCGTGGGGTGATCGGGCTGTTCGAGGAGAACTGCACGGTCTGCATGCTGTGCGCGCGCGAGTGCCCGGACTGGTGCATCTACATCGACTCGCACAAGGAGACGGTGCCCCCGGCGGCGCCGGGCGGCCGCGAGCGCAGCCGCAATGTGCTGGATCGGTTCGCCATCGACTTCGCCCTGTGCATGTACTGCGGTATCTGCATCGAGGTGTGTCCTTTCGACGCGCTGTTCTGGTCGCCGGAGTTCGAGTACGCGGAGGAGGACATCCGCGACCTCACCCATGAGCGGGACAAGCTCCGCGAATGGATGTGGACGGTGCCCGCGCCGCCCGCGCTCGACCCGGCCGCCGAGGAGCCGAAGGAGATCGCCGCCGCCCGCAAGGCCGCCGAGAAGGCCGCCGCGGCCGAAGCGGCGAAGGCGGCCGAAGCGGCGAAGGCAGCCGAGGCGGCCGAAGCGGCCGAAGCGGCCAAGGCAGCCGAGCCCGACGGGCAGAACGGGGCCGCCTCGTGAGCACCGCGGTCCACCTGGCCGCCGGCGGCCACGGGTTCCTGTCGCCCACCGGTGTCGAGATCGCCTTCCTCCTGGTGGGCATCGCGACGTTCGCCGCGGCCGTCGTCACCGTCACCACCAAGCAGCTGGTGCACGCCGCGCTGTGGCTGGTGGTGGCGCTCGGCGGGCTCGCCGTGGAATACCTGCTGCTCACCGCGGAGTTCATCGCCTGGGTGCAGGTGCTGATCTACGTCGGCTCCGTCGTCGTCCTCCTCCTCTTCGGGCTGATGCTGACCAAGGCGCCCATCGGCCGCTCCCCGGACGCCGATTCGGGCAACCGCCCCGCCGCCCTCGCCGTGGCCGTCGCCTCGGCCGCCGCGCTGGTGTGGGTGGTCGTGGACGCCTTCCGGGCCACCTGGATCGATCTGGACAAGGGCGTGCAGGGCTCCACCGCGGTCTCCGGGACAAGCCTGTTCCGGTACTGGGTGCTGCCGTTCGAGGCGCTGTCCGTGCTGCTGCTCGCCGCGCTCGTCGGCGCGATCGTGCTGTCCCGCAAGAAGGTCGAGGAGAAGCGCTGATGCACCTCGCCTACCCCGCCGTGCTCGCGGTCCTCCTCTTCTGCACCGGCCTGTACGGCGTCCTGGCCCGCCGCAACGCGATCCTGGTGCTGATGTCCGTCGAGCTGATGCTCAACGCCGTCAACCTCAACCTCGTCGCCTTCGACGTCTGGCTCCGCGACACCCTGCACGCGGGCCAGGCGCTCACCCTCTTCACCATCGCCATCGCCGCCGCCGAGATCGGCATCGGTCTCGCCATCGTCCTCCTCGTGTACCGCAACCGGGGCACCTCCGACGTCGACCGGCTCCGGGACCTGGCCGACCCCCCGCCGACCGGCCAGGTGCCCATGGACGACAGCGACGACAGCATGGCAGCCGCCACTGACAACGGCCCCGACAACGGCCCCGACACCGAGGCATCTCGCGCCCGGAGGCAGACCGCGTGACGACCACGACCGCCGCCGTTCTCGTCCCGCTCCTGCCCTTCCTCGGTGCCGCCGCGGGACTCCTGCTCGGCCGCCGCGCCCCCGGCTTCGTACGGCCCCTCGCCATCGTGCCCACCCTCGCCGCGACCGTGCTCGCCGTCCTCGTCGCCGTACGGCAGGGCGGCGGCGAAGGCGCCGGGAAGGCGCCGCTGACCCTCGCCACCCGGCTCGCCGACACCGGCTCGGTCCCGATCGACCTGGCGCTGCACATCGACGGGTTCGCCGCCCTCGTCGCGGTCCTCGTCGGCGTCGTCGCGTGCTGCGTGCAGATCTACTCGACCGGCTATCTGCGGGACGACCCCCGCTACCCGTCCTACGCCGCCCTCGTCTCCCTCTTCACCGCCGCGATGCTCCTCGTCGTCTACTCCGACGACCTGATCGTGCTGCTCGTCGGCTGGGAGATCATGGGCATCTGCTCGTACTTCCTGGTCGGCCACTACTGGGAGACCGCGGCCGCCCGGTCCGCCTCGCTCAAGGCGTTCCTCGTCACCAAGCTCGGCGACGTCCCGTTCCTGATCGGCATCTTCGCGCTCGCCGGGGACACCGGCACGTTCCGCATCAGCGAGATCTACGCCCGGCTCACCGCCACCACCTCCGGCATCCCGCTGGACCACCCGACCCTGATCGCGCTGCTGCTGCTGGCCGGGGTCGCGGGCAAGTCGGCCCAGTTCCCGCTGCACACCTGGCTGCCGGACGCGATGGCGGGCCCCACCCCGGTGTCCGCGCTGATCCACGCCGCCACCATGGTCGCCGCCGGTGTCTACTTCATCGCCCGGCTGCTGCCCGTCTTCGCGTCCTCCGCCGCCGCGCTCGCCGTCCTCGCCGCCATGGCGGCGATCACCATGGTCGGCTCGGCGCTCGCCGCGCTCGCCCAGGACGACATCAAACGCGTCCTCGCCTACTCGACCGTCGGCCAGCTCGGCTACATGACCGGCGCGCTGGCCGTGAACGACCGCGGCGCGGCCGTCTTCCACCTCATCGCGCACGGCGCGTTCAAGGCACTGCTCTTCCTCGGCGCGGGCGTGATCATCCACGCGGCCGGGACGAACTCCCTGGCCGCCATGTCCCGGATGAGCGGCCTCGCGAAGCGGATCCCCGACGCCTACTGGACCATCACGGTCGCGCTGCTCGCGCTCGCCGCCATCCCGCCGTTCGCGGGCTTCTTCTCCAAGGAAGCCGTCCTCGGCGCCGCCGAGCACGCCGCCACCGGCCACACCTCCGCCGTGCCGTCGGGCGTCGGCTGGACCGTGCTCACCGCCGGGCTGCTCACCGCGCTGCTCACCGCCGCGTACGCGGGCAGGCTGTGGCTGCTCGCCTTCCGCGGCAAGGGCGAACCGGCCCCCGACCACGGCAAGCAGCCGATCACCCTGAACGTCGTCCTGTGGGTGCTCTTCGTCCCCACCCTCGCCCTCGGACTGTCCTACCGCACCCTCCCCGACTGGTTCGACGGCGAGACCCTCACCCCCACCCTCACCACCTCCGTCCTCGGCACCGGAGCCGCCCTCATCGGCGTGCTCGTCATGTACGCCGCCTGGCGGCACACCTCGGCGCGGGCCGCCCGCGTACCGCTCGGCGCCGTGGCCGCCCACCCGGACGCCGCCGACGCCGTCTCCGAGGTCGAGGCCATCGCCACCCACGAGGCCGCCTACGGCTCCATCGCCGGGGCCACCGACCCCGCCGACCCCGGCCGCCTCCTCCTCGGCCCCCTCCACCGCCACGCGGCAGCCGGTTTCCACCTCGACGCCGTCTACGGCGCCCTGTTCGTCCGCCCCGTGCGCGCCGCCGCCGGCCTCGTCCGCTTCCTCGACCGCGAGGTCGTCGAGACGTACGTACGCGGCGCGGCCGGCGCCCCCCGCCTGCTCGGCGCGGCCGTCCGCCGCGCCCAGAACGGCAATGTGCAGACCTACCTCGGCGCGCTGCTCGCGGGCTCCCTCGTCCTGGCCGTGGCCGCCGTCCTCGTCGCAGCGGGAGCCTGACCCGTGAACCACACCGTCCTGCAATACCTCCTCGCGGCCGTCGTCGTGCTCCCCCTGCTCGGCTCCGTCGCCGCCCTGCTCCCGGCCCCGCCCGGCCTGAAGGGCCGCGGCCCGGACCAGGCCGTGCTGCGCCACGGCGTCACCGTCACCGGCGCCGTGCTCGCCGCCGCCGTCGCGCTCGCCGTCGGCTTCGACCACGGCCGCCCGGGCACGATGCAGGCCCAGACCGACATCAGCTGGATCCCGGCGCTGGACATCCGGATCCACCTCGGCGTGGACGGCGTCTCGCTGCCCCTGCTCGTGCTGACCGCGCTGCTGACGTTCCTCTGCGCGCTGTACAGCTACTCCAAGATGCCCGCCGGGGGCTCCGCCAAGGGCTTCGTCTCGCTGCTGCTCCTCCTGGAGGGCGGCACCCTGGCCAGCTTCGCGGTCCTCGACCTGATGCTGTTCTTCCTGGCGTTCGAGATGACGCTCATCCCGATGTACTTCCTCATCAACCGGTGGGGAGGCGCCGAACGGGAGCGCGCCGCCTGGCGGTTCATCCTCTACACGCTGCTCGGCTCCGTCGTCATGCTGCTCGGCCTCCTCCTCGTCGGGGTCAAGGGCGGCACCTTCGACATGGTGGCACTCGCCACCCATCCTTCTGATAGCGCCTCCGGGCTCAGCCACACCACCCAGCTCATCGCGGCCCTCGCCATCATCGCCGGACTCGCCGTCAAGGCCCCGATGTGGCCGCTGCACAGCTGGCTGCCGGACGCCCACACCGCCGCGCCCACCGTCGGCTCGGTCCTCCTCGCGGGCGTACTGCTGAAGATGGGCACGTACGGACTGGTCCGCATCGTGCTGCCGATGGTCCCCGAGGGCGCCCACACCTTCGCGCCCTACCTGGCCGCGTTCGCCGTCGTCGGCATCATCTACGGATCCCTCGCCTGCCTGGCGCTCGCCCGCAGCGGCGCGGGCGGCGACCTCAAGCGGCTCATCGCCTACTCCTCCGTCGGCCACATGGGCTTCGTGCTGCTGGGCATCGCGACCCTCACCCCCACCGGGGTGAACGGCGCGCTGTTCGCCAACATCGCCCACGGCCTCATCACCGGCCTGCTCTTCTTCCTGGTCGGCGCCCTCAAGGACCGCTCCGGCACCACCGACCTGGACCAGCTCTCGGGCGCCAGCGGCGCCGCCCTCTATGGCAGGGCGCCCCGCCTCGGCGGACTGCTCGCCTTCGGCGCCGTCGCCTCCCTGGGACTGCCCGGACTCGCCGGGTTCTGGGGCGAGATGCTCGCCATGTTCGGCGCCTTCGAACCCGCCGACGGGCTCAGCCGCCCGGCGTACCTCACCTATATGGCGCTCGCCGCCTTCGGCACCCTGCTGACCGCCGCCTACATGCTCATCGTCGTACGGCGCGTCTGCATGGGCGACCACCCCGTGGAACCCGGGGCCGAACACGGCGCCGCCCGGCCCGCCCTGGCCGACGTCCACGGCTACGAATTCGCCGCCTGGAGCCCCCTGGTGGCCCTCACCGTCCTCGCCGGACTGTGGCCCGCGGCCCTCCTCGGCCTCACCGACCCGGCCGTGCAGCAGCTCCTCGCGGGAGGCAACTGATGACACCGATCGCCTCTGGTCTCGCCGCGGGCCTCGTCCAGTCCGTCGACTGGCCCGCCGTCGCCCCGCCCACCATCGCCGCCGTGGCCGCCCTCGTCGTCCTCGTCGCCGACCTCTTCCTGCCCGAGCGCAGGAAGCCCCTCCTGGGATGGCTGGCGATCGCGGGCCTGCTCCTCGCCGGGCTCAGCCTGCTGCCCCTGCTCCACGGAGACCGCTCCACCTTCTGCGTCGGCTCCGGCGGCGCCGAGGCGTGCAGCTACACGGCCGATTCGTTCACCCTCGTCATCCAGCTCCTGGTGCTCGGCGGGGCGCTGCTCACCGCGCTGCTGTCCGTCAGCGGCATCCAGGACCTGCGGCTCCCCGCGGGCGAGTTCTGGTTCCTGCTGCTGTCGTCCGCCTCCGGCGCGGCCCTGCTGCCCGCCTCCCGGGACCTCGCGACCCTCGTCGTCGCCCTGGAGGTGGCCTCCCTCCCCGCCTTCGCGCTCGTCGGGCTGCGCCGGGAGAGCCGGCTCTCCTCCGAGGCCGCGCTGAAGTTCTTCCTCTCCTCGGTCACCGCGACCGCCGTCATGCTGCTCGGCGTCAGCTTCGTCTACGCCACCACCGGCAGCCTGCACCTGTCCCGGATCGCCGACGGCCTCACCCATGTCGACCCCCGGCTCGACACGCTCGCCCAGACCGGCGTCGTCCTCACCCTGGTCGGCTTCGCCTTCAAGACCGCCGCCGTGCCCTTCCACTTCTGGGTCCCGGACACCTACGTCGGCGCGCCGATCCCGGTGGCCGCCTACCTCTCCGTGGTCGGCAAGGCGGTCGGCTTCTCCGGCCTCATCCTGGTGACCCTCCTCGCCTTCCCGTCGTACGACGACGTGTGGGGCCCGGCCATCGCCGTCCTCGCCGCGCTCACCATGACCGCGGGCAACGTTGCCGCGCTGCGCCAGCGCCCCGAGCGCGCGCACAGCGCCGTCCGCCTGCTGGCCTGGTCCTCCATCGGCCAGGCGGGTTATCTGCTGGTCCCGATCGCCGCCGCCGGGTACGCGGGCTCCGCCGACGACGCGTCCCAGGCCATCGGCTCGACCGTCGCGTACGCCCTCATGTACGCGGCCGTGAACCTCGGCGCCTTCGCGGTCGTCGCCCTCGTCGCCCGTACGCACGCCACCGGCCGCATCACCGACTACCGCGGCCTGTACGCGGCCCGCCCGGCCACCGCCCTCGCGCTCGGCTTCTTCCTGCTGTGCCTGGCCGGGCTGCCGCCGGGCATCATCGGGCTCTTCGCCAAGGTGACCGTCTTCTCCACGGCCGTCCACGCGGGCCTCGGCTGGCTGGCCGTCGTGATGGCGCTGAACGTGGTGATCGCCCTCTACTACTACCTCCAGTGGACGGCCGTCCTCTTCCGCGCACCGGAACCCGCGGGTGCGGCGACCGTCACCCCGGTGCCGGCCACCGCCCCCCTGACGGCCGCCATCGGCCTCGCCGCCGTCCTCGGCATCGCCCTCTCCGGCGCCCCCCAGCTCGTCCTGCGGTTCGCCTCCGGCGCCCTGCTGTAGGGGCACCCACGGTGCACATGGGTGCACAAGGGAACTAGTGACCCTCACCCGCCGTTGACCAGTTCAGGGACGGTCCACTGAAAGGTGGAGACACCAGTCAAGGGTCCCCCTGGGCATCATTGGGAGGGCGTACCGTGCACCGCCGGCACAACGGGCTGAAGACCGCCGTACTCCTCGGGGGACTGTCCGCGCTCATCATCGTCATCGGCAGCTTCTTCGGCCGGATGGGGCTGATCATCGCGGTGTTCGTCGCCCTGGGGACGAACGCGTACGCCTACTGGAACAGCGACAAGCTCGCCCTGCGGGCCATGCGGGCGCGTCCCGTCAGCGAGTTCGAGGCGCCGGGGCTCTACCGGATGGTGCGCGAGCTGTCGACCGCCGCCCGGCAGCCCATGCCGCGGCTCTACATCTCCCCGACGGAGGCCCCCAACGCCTTCGCGACCGGCCGCAACCCGCGCAGGGCGGCGGTCTGCTGCACCGACGGCATCCTGCGGCTGCTCGACGAGCGGGAGCTGCGGGGGGTCATCGGCCATGAGCTGAGCCATGTCTACAACCGCGACATCCTCATCTCCTCCATCGCGGGCGCGCTCGCCAGCGTGGTGGTGTTCCTGGTCAACTTCGCCTGGCTGATCCCGGTCGGCCGGTCCGACGACGACGAGGGCCCCGGATTCATCGGGATGCTGCTGATCATGTTCCTGGGCCCGCTCGCGGCCGCCATCATCCAGCTCGCCGTCAGCCGCTCCCGTGAGTACGAGGCGGACGCGTCCGGCGCCCAGCTCACCGGCGACCCCCTGGCCCTCGCCAGCGCCCTGCGCAAGCTCGAAGCGGGCACGCAAGCGCTGCCACTGCCCCCGGAACCCCGGCTGGAGACCGCCAGCCATATGATGATCGCCAACCCGTTCCGGGCCGGGGACGGAATGGCAAAGCTCTTCTCCACCCACCCGCCCATGCGGGAGCGGATCGCACGACTCGAAAAAATGGCGGGGGAGCAACCATGAGAACCATTCTGAATATCATCTGGCTCGTGCTCAGCGGCTTCTGGATGGCGTGCGGCTATGTGCTCGCCGGTCTGCTGCTGTGCATCACCATCATCGGCATCCCCTTCGGGATCGCCTCGTTCCGCATCGCCGGGTTCGCCCTGTGGCCCTTCGGCCGCACGGCCGTCCCCCGCCGCGACGCGGGCGCCGCCTCCTGCGTGGGCAATGTGCTGTGGATCGTCCTCGCGGGCTGGTGGCTCGCCCTCGGCCACATCGTCACCGGCGTCCTGCTGTGCGTCACGATCATCGGCATCCCGCTGGGCGTCGCCAACTTCAAGCTGATCCCGATCTCCCTGACCCCCCTCGGCCACGACATCGTCCCGACGGACCGCCCCTTCGCCGCCCGCTGATCACCCGGCGAGCAGCCACCCGTGCTCGTCGAGCAGGTCGCGCACCTCGGGTACGTCCTCGAAGGCGCGCAGTCGGCGCAGGACGACGCGGGAGCGCTCGGCGGCCCGCTCACTGGCCACGTCTGCCGAGGCCGTGACGACGAGCCGCGCCTCGGCGGCGGCCCGCTCCGGCTCGTTGGCGTCCGCGAGGGCGACCGCCAGCCATGAGCGGTACAGGGCGACCTCCCGCGCATGGGTGGCGTCGTACCGGGCCAGCACCTCGGTGAGGAGCGGTACGGCCCGCAGCGGGCGCCGCAGCTCGGTGAACACCCGGGCGTCCATCACCTCCAGCTCCGCACGGCTGACCCAGTAGGCCCACAGCGGCGCGTCGGCGCCGCCGTCCGCCGCCAGGGCCTCGTGCGCCGCACCGAGCGCCCGGACGGCGGGCTGCGCCTCCCCGGCGCGGGTGTGGGCCCAGGCGACGCGGTCGAGGAACAGCGCCCTGGCCTCCGCGGGGGCGTCCGGGCCCGCCTCCTCGACGGCCGCGAGGGCCAGGCGCAGGCCCTCGCGCTCCCGCCCGGTGTTGCTCAACTGGTAGCCGAGGCTGCCCGCGAGATGGGCCACGAGCGGCCCGTCGCCCGCCTGGCGCGCGGCCGAGATCCCGATGGTGTACGCGCGCTCAGCCTGCTCGTGGTGGGCGGCGTCGCTCGCGATCCACCCCGCGGTCTGAGCCAGCTCGCCGATCTGCACCAGGAGCGCCCTGCCCACGTCCTCGGCATGGCTGGTCTCCCGGTACAGCCGTACGGCCGACCCGAGTTCACGGAAGGCGGGGCCGATCAGGTCGCCGCCCGCCAGCACGTCGTCGGCCAGTCGCAGCCCATGCACGCGTGCCGCGAGGCGGGCCACCGTCCCGGTGCCGATACGCCGTCCGGACCGCGCCCCGAGCGGTGCCAGCGGGTCGCCCGGTGGCAGCAGCTCGGCCAGGGAGGCCGACGGCCCGCCCGGGGCGGTGTCCGTCTCGCCCCGGGCGTAGGCGGCGGCCCGCTCCAGCTCGCTCACCGGCACACCGAGCGCCTGCGCCAGGGCGGGGAGCCAGTCATCGGGCACCCGCGCGCCCCGCTCCCACCGGGAGATCTCGTGGCGCGTGACGGAGTCCAGTCCGGACAGCGCGCACAGCCGCTCCGCCAACTGCCGCTGGCTCCGCCCCGTGGCCCGCCGAAGGCGTGCGAGACAGCTGCCGAACCACATGCGCCGCTCATCGCTCATCCTGGCCCCCCTCCCCGTCCCAGTCTGGCCCCTCCCAGGCCCCCTGGGTGGCTCCTCCGCGAGGTCAACGGAGCCATTTCGATGGAGTCACGCACCGACGACGGAAGCAGACCACCATGCCGGACCGCACCGCCCGCGATACCGAACCGCCATTGCGCCTACTGCCCTGGACGACCACGGACGGCAAACCCTGCTACCTCTCCTCCGGCGACGCCGACAGCCGGATGAACCGGCGGGCGGACGAGATCGAGGCGCTGCAACTGCGCATGGGCACTGAACTGCTGGCCCACGCCCGCGCCCTGCTGGGCGACCGCGGGGCGCATGCCGGGGAACTCCGCTACCTGGCGCACCGGCTGACGGAAGCCCTCCGTGACGCCCTGCGGATCGCCGAGAGCCGGGGCGGCCGGCTGACCGCCGCCGGCGCGGGCGACGGTCCGCCGTGAACCAGAGGCGGTACGCGAACGCCGGGGCCCGCAGGCCCCGGCGCGCCGTAACCCGGCGCGAGAGCTACCGGTAGTTGACGAACTGGATCGCGAAGTCCAGGTCCTTCCCCTTCAGCAGCGCGATCACGGACTGCAGATCGTCGCGGCTCTTGGAGGTGACCCGCAGCTCCTCGCCCTGCACCTGCGCCTTGACGCCCTTCGGGCCCTCATCGCGGATGATCTTGGCGACCTTCTTCGCGTTGTCCTGCGAGATGCCTTCCTGCAGGGAGGCGAAGATCTTGTACTCCTTGCCGGACGCCTGCGGCTCGCCCGCGTCCAGCGCCTTCAGCGAGATCCCGCGCTTGACGAGCTTGGACTGGAAGACGTCGAGGATCGCCTTCACCCGCTCCTCGGAGTTCGCGCGCATCTCGATCCGCTCGCCCGACCAGTCGATCGAGGCCCCGACGTTCTTGAAGTCGTAGCGCTGGGAGATCTCGCGGCTCGCCTGGTTGAGCGCGTTGTCGACCTCCTGCCGCTCGACCTTCGAGACGATGTCGAAACTGGAGTCGGCCATCTTGAGTTGGCTCCTCGTACGTAGATCCGTCAGTGGCACGGCCCAGCGGACCGTAAGCGCCAGCCTAGCCATCCCGGCCATGATCCAGAGGCGATCAACCGGGTGGCGGACCACCCCCCGGCATCAGGTATTGTTTACGTCGTTGCCAGGGAGCAGCACCGCGAAAGCGGGGCAGGACACCTGGCCACACATCCCAGGCGGTGTGCCCGAGTGGCCAATGGGAGCGGACTGTAAATCCGTCGGCTTAGCCTACCCAGGTTCGAATCCTGGCGCCGCCACGCTGGGAAAACGGCCCCCGAGCTGCGAATACGCGGCCGGGGGCCGTTGTCATTACGCTGAGAACGTGCCCAGGTACGAGCAGATCGCCGACGCGCTGCGCCACGGCATCCGCACCGGACGGCTCCGCCCGGGGGAGCGGCTGCCCGCCGAGACCCCGCGCCATCGCGTCGAGCGGGGCAACGACCGGCACCAGTGGGAGAAGGACCGGGCACGGCGGCCCAGGGCCGAGCGCCTGAGCACCGGGGCCACGGAGCACGACACCGGGCTGGAGGTGACCGATCTCGCCTTCCACGCCGAGTACCGCGAGGCGACGGCGGATGAGGACCTGGCGGCGGTCTTCGGGGTGCCCGTGGGCACGCGGCTGCTGGAGCGGATCTACCGCACCACGTGCCGCGCGGAGGACGCCCCCTTCGCCCTGGTGCACTCCTATCTCGTCCACGGCGTCGTGGCCGCCAACCCGGATCTGCTCGACGCCGCCAACGAGCCCTGGCCCGGGGGCACGCAGCACCAGCTCTCCACGATCGGCGTCGAGCTGGACCGCGTCGAGGAGCGGGTCACGGCCCGCCCGCCCACGGCGGAAGAGGCCGGGGCGCTCGGCCTCGAGCGGGGCGTCTCGCTGCTGCTCATCCGGAAGATCTGCGTCGACACCGGCGGCCGGGTCGTCGAGGTCTCGGATGTGCGGCTCCCCGGTGACCGTACGGAGCTGGTCTTCACCACGCCCCTGACAAGGTGGTGACCATGCCGAACACCATCACGGTCATCACCGCGGTCCACGCCCCCGCCGCCGGGCATCTGCCGGACGCGTACCGCTCGTTGTGCGAGCAGGAGCTGCCGGACGGCTGGGAGTGGCAGTGGGTCGTCCAGGAGGACGGCGAGACCGACGCCGTACGCCCCTACGTCCCCGCCGACCCACGGATCAGTTTCGGCCAGGGCCGGGCCGGGCGGGCCGCCATGGCCCGCACGATGGGGCTCTCCCGCGCCGAGGGCGCGTACGTCAAGGTGCTGGACGCCGACGACATGCTGACCCCCGGCGCCCTCGCCCGCGACCTGCGCGCGCTCAATGAGAACCCGGAGCTGGGCTGGGCCACCTCGCGCGCCCTGGACCTGCTGCCCGACGGCTCCACCGTCGGCTTCGAGGGCGATCCGCCGCAGGGCCCGATCGCGCGCGGCGCTGTCCTGGACCACTGGAAGACCCACGACTACCGGGCCCAGGTCCACCCGGCGACCCTGTGTGTGCGCCGCGACCTGCTCCTGGCCCTCGGCGGCTGGATGGCCCTGCCCGCGTCCGAGGACACCGGGCTGCTGATGGCCCTCAGCGCGGTCAGCCGCGGCTGGTTCACCGCCGAGACCGGCCTGCTGTACCGCAAATGGCCCGGCCAGGTCACCAGCCACGCCGCCCACGCCGACGCGACCGAGCGCGAGGCACGCTTCGCGGTGGTCGAGGCGCGCGCCCGCGTCCTGGCGGCGATGGACGGCTGGCGGTACGAGGCGGGCTGAACCCGGCCGCGGTCAGGGCAGCGTTTCGGCGTCGGTCCGGGAGAAGACCAGGTCGCTCTCGGCCGTGACGGGGCCCCGCCACCGCACCGGCACCTGAGGAGCGCGCAGCAGGGCGGCCGGGTAGCTGCCCGCCGCGTAGTCGTTGGCCAGGCGGTAGGTGTGGAAGCCGTGGGACGCCAGGGCTTCCAGCAGCTCTTCGACGGATTCCCCCAGGTCGGCCATCCGCTCCGGGGTGACCTCGATGGTCAGCTCCGCGTCCGGCCGGAGCCGGCCGAGCATCGGGACCAGGCCCCGGACGACACCGCCTTCCGCACCCTCGACGTCGATCTTGATGACCCTGGCCCGGGCGATCTCCTCTTCGGTGAGCAGGTCGGGCAGCGGGCGGGCCGCGATGTCGAAGGTGGACTCGGCCGGGCCGTCGTAGGGGACGATGCTGTTGGCGCCCATGTTGCGCGAGCTGGCGAGGATGAACGTCAGCAGCTCGTCGCGATCGGACACGGCGGCGTTGAGGGCGCGGATGTTGGTGGAGCCGTTGCGCCGGGCGTGCCGCAGGAGCAGCTGGTGGAACGTCGGCGAGGCCTCGACCGCCACCACCGACCCGCCGGGCCCGACCAGACGTGAGGCGAGGACGCTGTAGTAGCCGATGTTGGCGCCGACGTCCACGAACCCGTCGCCCGGCCTCAGCCTGCGCTGGAGCCAGCGCGTCATATGGGGTTCCCAGACGCCGAAGAGGTACAGGTACCGCTGGATGAGGTCCTGGGTGTCGACGGCGAAGGTCGCGCCGAAGCGGGTGCGGGCCAGGCGGCGCAGGGGGCGGTCCCGCAGGGCGGTGTTCAGGTACCGCTCGACCAGGGCCCGCTTCCCGGCGCTCCAGGGCGCGTGGCGGACGTAGGCGCGGCCGAGGTCCAGGGCCGCCTGGTCGAGCCACGGCATCACAGGTGACCTCCAGCTTCGCGCCGAGCGGCGCCCGCGGTCGTAGCGCACGCAAACGCCCGATCGCTGGCGACGGGGGATGCACCAGCGATCGGGCTGTTCCCAAGCGTAACGCGACTCCGCGCGTCCGGGTGCCGACTGGTCGGAATGAACACGGAGTTGTGATCGTGATCACGCACGGAGGGCCCCTTTCCTCAGCGCCCGCACGGGGGCTCGTACGACATCCGGGGCAGATAGTCGTGCCAATTCTCCGCCGTCAGGACGCCCCGGGTCATCGAGCAGACGCGATGGATGGCCTTGTCGACGTCCAGGTCCCACAGCCGGATGGTGTCGGCGCCGGTCGACACCCCGAGCATCCGGCTCTGGGGGCTGAACGACAGGAAATTGCCGGTCTTGGCGTTGGGGCTCATCGACTGGCCGATGGGAGCGGCCTTGGACGGGACGCTGATGTCCCAGATCCGGACCGCGTTGTCGTTGCCGCCGCTCGCCAGGGTGGTGCCGTCCCGGCTGAGCGTCAGCGACACGATCGAGTCGGTGTGGCCGGTGAGCGGGCGGCCCAGCCGGGTCGCCCTGCGGGGATGGGTGACGTTCCAGAGCCGGACCGTGTTGTCGTCGCTGCCGCTGGCCAGCGTGTTGCCGTCCGGGCTGTAGGCGAGCGCGTTGATGGGGCCGAGGTGGCCGGTGAGCGGCGCGCCCAGCCGCTCGACATGGCGCCGGTCGGTCACGTTCCACAGCCGGATGGTGTTGTCCGCGCTGCCGCTGGCGAGCGTGCGGCCGTCCGGGCTGAAGAGGAGGGCGTTGACGTAGCCCTTGTGGCCGGTGAGCGGCGCGCCGAGCGGACGGACGTGGGACGGGTCGCTGACGTCCCACAGCCGGATGGTGCGGTCGTCGTACACGGTGGCCAGCGTGTGCCCGTCCGGGCTGAAGGCCAGCGCGCCGGCGAACCGGGTCCGCAGGTCGATGGGGGGCCCGGCGGGGACGGGCCGGGCCGGGTCGGCGACGTTCCACAGCCGCACCGCGGCTCCCCCGGTCATCGCCGCGAAAATGCGGCCGTCGGGGGAGAACGCCGGCTCCCGCACCGAGCCCTTCCCCATGGCGAACGGCTTGCCCATCGGCACCGGCCGCCCCGGCTTCGCGACGTTCCACATCCGGACCTTCTCGTCGCGCGCCGCCGTGGCGAGCACCTTCCCGTCCGGGCGGAACGCCCCCACCCGCCCGATCATGTCCGACGTCGGGATCGACCACAGGCGGACCGTGTTGTCGCCGGTCCCGGTGGCGAGGGTCCGGCCGTCGGGGCTGAAGCCGAGGGCGTACATCTCGCCGCTGCTTCCGGCCAGCGGCTCGCCGACCTGCGACGGATACGCCGGATCCTGGACGTTCCACAGGCTCGCCGTGCTGTCCTGGCTGGCGGCGGCGAGCATGTTGCCGTTCGGGCTGAAGGCCACGGACCAGATGGGCCCCGAGTGGCCGGTGAGCGGCGAGCCCAGCTCCTCCACGTGCCGTGGATCGCCGACGTCCCACAGCCGGATGGTGTTGTCCGCGGCGCCGCTGGCGAGGGTTTTGCCGTCCGGGCTGAACGCCACGGAGTGGATCAGGTCCGTATGGCCGGTCAGCGCCTTGCCGATCCGCTTCGGATGGCGCGGATCGGCCATGTTCCACAGCCGGATCTTGCCGTCGTCGCCCCCGCCCGCCAGCGTCCGGCCGTCGGGGCTGAACGCGACGGAGCGCACGGCGGCGGTGGGGCCGGTCAGCGAGCCCAGCGGCTTCGGCCGCCGTCGGTTGCCCACGCCCCACAGGCGGACCCGGCGGTTGTCGGTGGCGGCGGCCAAGGTCTTCCCGTCCGGGCTGAAGGCGAGCAGGTAGATCGTGCCGTCATGGCCGGACAGGGGCTTACCGAGCGACCGCGGATGGCGGGGATCCGTCACGTCCCACAGGCGGACCGTGCCGTCGTCGCCCGCGCTGGCGAGGGTCCGGCCGTCCGGACTGAAGACCGCGCTGCTCACCCAGCTGGTGTGGCCCGTCAGCGGCTTGCCCAGCGGTTTGGGGCGGGTCGGGTCGCGGGTGTCCCAGAGCCGGACGGTCCGGTCGTAGCTGGCGGTCGCCAGAAGCCGCCCGTCCGGGCTGAACGAGGTGAGGTAGACGGCACCGGTGTGGCCGAGCAGCGGGGTGGCCAGCGGCGCGTTCACGATCGAGACCAGCCGGTTCCGCGTCGCCTCGTCGTCCGGCCGCAGCCGGTGGGCCACCAGGGCGAGCTGGGCGGACAGCGACGGATCGCGGTACTCGAAGCGGTCGGCCTCGGTGACCACCTGCTCGAACACCGCGTCGTCCCGCTGCTGCCACGCGACCACCGCCGAGCCGACGGCCACCATCGCCAGGACGATCAGCGCCGCCACGGCGCTCCGGCTGAGCCAGATGGTGCGCTTGCGCAGCCGCACCGAGGCGGCCAGGAACTCCACCGCGCTGCGGGTCAGCAGGGTGTCACCGGCGGACTTCGCCCAGGTGTGGGCCTGCTCCAGCCGGGAGCCCCGGTAGAGCAGCGACGGATCGCGGCCCATGCCCTCCCAGGACCTGCCGTCCTCCTCCAGGCGCTGGCGCAGCAGATGGTCGTTCCGGCCCTCGTCGATCCAGTCGCGCAGCCGCGGCCAGGCGTGCAGCAGCGCCTCGTGGGTGATCTCCACGGTCTCCGCGTCGAGGGTCACCAGGCGGGCGCGGACCAGCGCTTCGAGCGATTCCTGCGTCTTGCCGGGTTCCGTCGACTCCTCCGACAGCTGGCGCCGCGTCCCCCGCCTGCGGGTGGCCTGGGTGTCCTCGCCCAGCCGCACCAGCCGCAGGAGCAGCAGCCGCGCGGCGGTGCGCGCCGCCGGGTCGAGGCCGGACCAGGCCCGTTCGGCCGTCGCGGCCACCGCCCCCTGGATGCCGCCCGCCGCGCGGTAGCCGGCCAGGGTCAGCCGCCCCGCCTTGCGGCGCTGCCAGGTGGCCAGCAGGGCGTGGGAGAGCAGCGGCAGCACCCCCGCGTCATGGGTGCCGCCGGGGCCGTCGGCGCTCACCTCCCGCACGATCAGCTCCGCGAGACCCGGTTCGAGTTCCAGGCCCACGGCCTTCGCCGGGCCGGTCACCGCCTCGCGCAGTTCGGCGACGGTCAGCGGGCCGAGCACCATGTGGCGGTGCTGCAGCGCGTCGGCCAGTTCGGGGTAGGCCAGGCACTGCTCGTAGAAGTCGGCGCGGATGCCGAGGACGACGAGGACGGGGGCCGGGTCGCCGGTGCCGGCGGGTGAGCACGCGGCGTGCAGCAGCTGGATGAACGTGCGCCGGTCCGTCTCGTCGGTGCCGAGGGTGAACGCCTCCTCGAACTGGTCCACGATGACGACCGGCCGGGCGGCGGCGGAGGTCTCGCCCTCCGCCCATGCCGTGACGGCCTCCCGCACCGCGCGGGCGAACCGCGGCGTGCCGGGCGCCTTGGCGCGGACGACGTCCGCGAGCTGGGGTATCCGGCGGGTCAGCTCCGCGAGCGGATCGCCGCCCGGGGCCAGCTGGAGCACCGCGCGCCCCCGCCCGTCCCCGTCGCCCAGGGCGCCCTTCTCCAGGGCGGGCACCAGCCCGGCGTTCAGCAGGGAGGACTTCCCCGCCCCCGAGGCGCCCACGAGCATGACCAGGCCGCCGGTCTTCTCCGTCGCGCGCAGCTGACCGACGAGCGCTTCGGTGCTCCGCTCCCGGCCGAAGAACCACCGGGCGTCCTGCTGCCGGTACGCGGCCAGCCCCCGGTAGGGGCACACCGCGCCGGGCACGGCCGGGGCGTCGGCCGGGGGTTTCTCCTCCTCGTCCGCGGCCGCCGGGGGGCGCTCGCCGACCGGGTCGGCCACCGCGCGCTCCCACAGCCGCTGCCACTGGGCCATGTCGTACAGGCCGGTGGACACCGGGGCGCGCCGCAGCCGCCGGGCGTCGGGGATCAGGACGTGCAGCACCGCCGCGAGGGCCGCGAACTGAGCGGGTACGTTCTTGGCCCGCCGCCAGTCGCTGATCCGCTGAGCGGACACCCGCACGGGCCGCCCCCGCTCGTCGACCCGCTGAAGCCGGACGACCGCCTCCGCCACGCTCTTCAGGGGAGGGTTGCCGGCCTCCCGGTAGAGCAGCGCAAGACGTTCCGCGAAGGCCGTGCGTACCCCTGAGTCGGAACTCAAGGTCTCCACTCCTTACTTCCCCCGCGCCTGGATCTCCGGACCGGAAAACTCACTTTATACGGATGACCTGCGACGAAGGCCGCGGCCCGCGGCCGGAACCTCCTCGGCGGACGGCACAACTGGCAGGATCACAGAGCAACAGCGCACACGATCGCGGCGCCCGGCCGGACCATCGGCTCGGACTCCTGGCCGCCGCCGCGTCGTCCACCGAACCGACTCTCCCGCGATCCGCACCCATACGGGGGGGTGCGGATCGGCACCGCCCCACCGTTCGGCACCGGTCCCCGCGTGGGGAGGGACCGGCGCCGAACGCCGTGGGGTGTGGAGGCACTTGTTCCGGCGCGGCCGCGGCACGGCGCTCGACGCCATGTGTGCACGGGCACAGGACGACTCGGCCGAGTGACGCGGCGAGGCGTCACTCGGCGGGTACTTCACGGCTGGCCGACGCTCAGACATGCACTGATCCCATGGCCGCCGCCGCCGATAGGCAAGGGGGCGACCGGGATTCGCGCCATGATGGCCGAAATCGGATGCTGTTCCGTTACACAGCCCGGTCCTTGTCGAAGTCCAGCTCCAGCATCCGGATCGCGTTGCCGCGCAGAATCTTGTACGTGGTCTCCGGCGGCAGCCCCGCGACGTGCTCGGCCGCGACCCGCTCGGTGTGCGGCCAGGTGGAGTCCACGTGCGGGTAGTCGGTCTCGAAGGTGGCGTTGTCCACGCCGACCGTGTCGAGCGAGGCGACGCCGTGCCGGTCGCGGAAGAAGCAGCAGAAGATCTGCCGGTAGTAGTACGTGGACGGCGGCTCGGGGACGAGATCCCGGACCCCGCCCCACGCCCGGTGCTCCTCCCAGACGTCGTCCGCGCGCTCCAGGGCGTACGGGATCCAGCCCATCTGGCCCTCGGCGTATGCCAGCTTCAGCCGCGGGAACCGCACCAGGACGCCGCTGAAGAGGAAGTCCATCATCGAGGCCATGGCGTTGTTGAAGCTCAACGCCGCCTGGACGGCGGGCGGGGCGTCGGGGGAGGCGGCGGGCATCTGCGAGGACGAGCCGATGTGCATGCACACGACCGTCCCCGTCGCCTCGCACTCGGCGAAGAACGGGTCCCAGTAGCCGCTGTGGATGCTGGGCAGGCCGAGGTAGGTGGGGATCTCGCTGAAGGTCACCGCGCGCACGCCCCGCGCGGCGTTCCGGCGGATCTCCCGTACGGCCAGCTCCACGTCCCACAGCGGGATCAGGCACAGCGGGATCAGCCGCCCGCCGCTGTCACCGCACCACTCCTCGACCATCCAGTCGTTGTACGCCCGCACACAGGCCAGCCCGACCTCCTTGTCGTCGGCCTCGGCGAAGGTCTGGCCGCAGAAGCGGGGGAAGGTCGGGAAGCACAGCGACGCCTCGACATGGTTCATCTCCATGTCCGCGACCCGGGCCCCGGGGTCCCAGCACCCACGCCGCATCTGCTCGCGGGTGATGCCCTCCAGGGTCATCTCGTCCCGGGAGAACCCGACGGCCGCGATGATCCGCTTGTACGGAAAAAGGCCGCCCTCGTACTCCCACCAGTCCGTGAGCGGACCGTCCGGGTCGGTCGTGATGCGGTATTTGCCCCCGATGTACGCCAGTTCCCCGATCCCGGCCGTGAGCGGCTTCGGCCCCCGGTCGCGGTACTTGGCCGGAAGCCAGGTCTCGAAGAGATGGGCGGGCTCGATCACATGGTCGTCCACGCTGATGACCATGGGCAGCTCGGTCGCGCCGGTCGTCTCGCCCGTCATGGCGTCATCTCCCCACGTAATCTGACGGTCCGTCAGATGCAGGGTAGAGGTGATCGCCTCAGGCAACAAGAGACGGCCGTCCCCGTTTCCGCCCAACCGTCCGGGGCAAACGCCGCACCAGCGGCCGGGTACGGACATCGGGAGGAAAACGGTGAACGCGTCGTCGATCGCACATGGACTGGGCCCGGCGCCCCGCGCCCGCGCCCCGCACCGGGCCATCGAGGCCACGGCCCGCGGCGGCCTCACCGCCCGCGGCGTCCTCTACCTGCTCGTCGGCATCCTCGCCCTGCGCATCGCCTTCGGTGACGGCGGCAAACAGGCCGACCGGAGCGGTGCCCTCCAGATGCTCGCCCACCAGCCGTTCGGCCGGGCCCTGGTCTGGGCCGTCGGCGTCGGGCTGGTCTGCATGGCCCTGTGGCGGCTGTCCGAGGCCGTCTTCGGGGCCGCCGGACCGGACGGCCGCAAGACGACCAAACGGCTCGCCGGTGCGGCCCGCGCCGTCTTCTACGCCTTCGTCGCCTACTCCGTCCTCGCCTTCGCGGCCGGGGAACAGGGCAGCGGCTCCAGCGACCGCCAGTCCCAGGACGTCACGTCCCGCGCCCTCACCCTGCCCGAGGGACGGTGGCTGGTCGGCATCGGCGGCGCGGTGGTCGCCGGCGCCGGGGTCTGGATCGCCGTACGGGCCCTGACGCGCACCTTCCGCAAGCACCTCGCGCTCTCCGCGATACTCCGCCGGGCCGAGCGCGCCGTCGAGGCGCTCGGCGTATGCGGCGGCGTGGCGCGCGGCGCCGTCTTCGCGGCCGCGGGCGGCTTCGCCGTCTCGGCCGCCGTCCGATACGACCCGGACCGGGCCAAGGGCGTCGACGACACCCTGCGCACCTTCGCCGCGACCTCCGCCGGCCCCTGGCTGCTGGTCGCGGTAGCGGCGGGGCTGGCGCTGTTCGGCGTCTTCTCCTTCGCCATGGCCCGCTGGCGCCGGGTCTGACGGGCCGGGGATCTTCCCCGCCCCCGGGGCTCCGCCCCGGACCCCGCTCCTCAAACGCCGGAGGGGCTGGGGGCCGGGGCATCTCCGCCCCGGCCCCTGCTGCTCACGTGCCGGATGGGCCGTGCGGTACGCATCGCCCCGACGGCGCGCCGGGACCGGCGCCGCGGTCCGGGCAACGGGTGGGACCCCCGCCCTTCACCCGCCGCCGGCGATGCGGGCGGGGGCAGGCCCGCCCGCGCCCGGCGCCCGCCACCGGTGCGGGCCGGGGTTCGGGTCACCGGTGGGCGGGCTTCCCGCCCCGGCCTGGCGCCCGCCACCGGCGTGGGCCCGGGCCGCCGGCGGGCGGCTTCCCGCCCCGCCTGGCGGCCGCCACTGGTGCGGGCCGGGGTCGGCTGGGGTTCGGGTCACCGGTGGGCGGGCTTCCCGCCCCGGCCTGGCGCCCGCCACCGGGGTGGGCCCGGGCCGCCGGCGGGGGCCGCTCCACTCCCGCCTGGCGCCCGCCACTGGCGCGGGTCGGAATCGGCCTGGGTCCGGGTCACCGGCGGGAGGAGCGGGGTCCGGCCCGGCGCCCCGCCACCGGTGCGGGCCGGAACCGGCGAGGCCCGGGCCACCGGCGGGCTCGTTTCCCGCCTCGCCCGGTGCCCGCCACTGGCGCGGGCGGGTCGGCCGGGGGCCGGGCCACCGGCGGGAGGGGGTGGGGTCGCAGGGGTGGGGTCCTGGACGCTGACGTGTATTTGTGGCGCCGATTGGTCGACGTCCATCCCACGGTCTGCGGCGGCGGCGCCGTAAATATACGGTCCAGGGCCCTGCCCCGGAGGCCCCGCACCCGGCACCCGAAGCAACCCCGGGCCCGACCCCGCCCCGTCAGCCGCCGTCGGCGATTACGGGGGCGCAACCCCGGGCGCCCCGCCCCCGGGCGCCCCGGGCCCGACCCCGAGCGCCCCGCCCCCGTCAGCCGCCGTCGGCGATCGCTCGCACCGCTTCCGTCACCGGCGTGGTGCCGCCCAGGAGTTCCAGGGTGCGGCCCGCCGTGCGGGGTTCGTCGAGGAGGGCGGCCAGGACGGCGGCCACGTCGTCGCGGGTCACCTCGTCCCGGCCGGTGTGCTCGGCCAGGGTCACCAGGCCCGTACCGGGGCCGTCGGTGAGGCGGCCGGGGCGGAGCACGGTCCAGTCGAGGGCGGGGCGGGCCCGGATGTCGTCGTCGGCGGCGCCCTTCGCGCGCAGGTAGGCGGCGAAGACCGGGTCCGTGCCGGGCGCGGGCTCGCGATCGGCGCCCATCGCGGAGACGGTGACGAACCGTCGTACGCCCGCCCGCTCGGCGGCGTCCGCGAAGAGCACGGAGGCCGCGCGGTCGACGGTCTCCTTGCGGGCGGCCCCGCTGCCGGGGCCCGCACCGGCGGCGAAGACCGCGGCGTCGGCACCCTCCAGGTGCTTGGCCACGTCGTCCACGGAGGCCGATTCGAGGTCGCAGACGACCGGCTCGGCGCCGGCCGCCAGCAGGTCGCCCGCCTGTTCCGGCTTGCGGATGATGCCCGCCACTTCGTCTCCGCGCGCGGAGAGCAGCCGCTCCAGCCGCAGCGCGATCTGTCCATGTCCACCAGCGATGACAATGCGCATGATCCCGACCGTACGCCGGTCGGGCTAGGGTTGCCCGTCGCCGTCCGCGGGCGGGGACGTGGGCGGCGACGTGGGCCGGGACGCGGGCCGGGACTGGCGCGGGAGGTCGAGGGCGACCGCAGTGGCGGAGTCGCAGTACTCCCGTACGGCGCTGGTACGGGCGACCACCCGGCCGTCGTGGACCACGACCCGGCTGTACGCGAGCGACAGCACACCCGCGAGCCCGTCGCCCCGCACGGCCAGCAGCTCGGCGGGGAACCCGGCCTCCACCCGCACCTCGGGCAGCCCCAGCGCGGCGCGGGCCCGGGCGCAGACCGCTTCGTAGGCCTCCGCGGGGCCCAGCTCGCCCCGCGAGGCCAGCAGATAGGCGGCCTCCAGCGGGTCGCCGCGGCCCACGGGGTTGACGGTGTCGCGCAGGGCGCCGCTCCCGGCGGCGACCCGGACGCCCGCGGCCCGCAGCAGCCGCACCGGCGCGCACCCGGCCACGCGCGCCCCCTGCTCACCCCGGTCCTCCCGCCCGACGCAGTCGCCCTGGGGCAGGCAGACCACGGTGACGCCCGCCGCCGCGAGCCGGTCGGCGGTCCGCGCCGCGAGGTCGCGGGGCAGCCGGGCCAGCCCGCCGCAAGGGCCGATGGTG
The DNA here is from genome assembly GCF_042958345.1 of Streptomyces sp. NPDC007983. Classification (NCBI taxonomy): domain Bacteria; kingdom Bacillati; phylum Actinomycetota; class Actinomycetes; order Kitasatosporales; family Streptomycetaceae; genus Streptomyces; species Streptomyces sp. NPDC007983. Next base: position 831,149 of record NZ_JBIBJI010000003.1, on the reverse strand, counting down.
ACGCCGGGCCGCAGGCCCCCGGCCATCGCGGCGAGCCGGGCGAGCCGGGCCGGGTCGTCACCGTCCGTGTGGAGGTCGACGGCGCAGCCGGTGCGGGCGGCGAGGTCGAGGACGGCCTCGGCGTGGCCGGTCGGGTCGGGGTCGAGGTCGGGGCAGCCGCCGATGACGGAGGCCCCCATCCGTACGGCGTCCCGCAGCATCGCGAGCCCGTCCGCCCCGGCGGCCCCGGTCAGCACCCGCGGTACGGCGACCGCGCCGAGGTCGATGAGCCCGCGGAGGCTGTGCCGGGCCTCCAGGACGGCCGCCAGCGAGCGCAGACCGTGCACCCCGCCGATCCGCACATGGGTGCGCACGGCGGTCGCCCCGTGGCCGAGCTGCAGCAGGGCGGCCTCGGTGGTGCGGCGCTGGACGTCCTCGGAGGCGTACGGGACGGGGCCCGCGATGTCGGCCGTCAGGGCGGTGTCGCAGTGGGCGTGCGGTTCGGCGGGGGCGGGGAGCAGCAGATAGCCGCCGAGGTCGAGCCGCGGTCCGGGGACCAGGCTGCCGGTGGTGCCGACCGCCTCGATCCGCCCGCCGCTGAGCCGTACGTCCACCGTTCGGCCGTCGGCGAGCCGGGCGCCGCCGAGGACCAGCGCGGTGGCCCCGGGGGCCGTCCCGCCGTCGTTGCCGGAGGACTGCTGCTGGTGGCTCTCGGGCGGCTGGCTCTCGGGCATCGCACTCCAGATCACGCGGGAGATCACGCGGGGCGAGCCGAGCCTAGGACGCGGTGGGGGCGGGGCCGCGGAGGAGCCGAATAGTCGTACCGGTGTGGTGCGTGAGGAGCGTGTGTCACCCACGGTGGCCCCCGGGCCGATACGGATTTCACCTTCGGCGGCCGAGCGTGTAATGTCTTCATCGCTCGCCCCAATAGCTCAGTCGGCAGAGCGTCTCCATGGTAAGGAGAAGGTCTACGGTTCGATTCCGTATTGGGGCTCTGATGTGTGAGGTATCCCGTTCGGCTCCGGCCGGGCGGGGCCCGACTCGCATCGAAGCGGTGTAGCTCAGTCGGTAGAGCAAGCGGCTCATAATCGCTGTGTCACCGGTTCAAGTCCGGTCACCGCTACACACAGTAGCCGATTGTGGGGTCGGTCCTCCGGTCGGCTACTCTTTAATGCGTTCTTCTGTCCCATCCGTTCGTCAAGGAGCACTCACGTGGCTGCCACCGACGTCCGCCCGAAGATCACGCTGGCCTGCGTGGAGTGCAAGGAGCGGAACTACATCACCAAGAAGAACCGGCGTAATGACCCGGATCGTCTTGAGATCAAGAAGCACTGCCCGCGTTGCAACGCGCACACCGCGCACCGCGAGACGCGATAGCAATAAACTCTCATTCGAGGCCGCCCCCACTAGCGGGGGTGGCCTCGTTTCGTTAGTCGTCAACAGCAGGAGGTGCCGAGGCGATGGCGCTTGATCCGTCTTTCGTCGGGCGGACCTATCCGCCCACCGACCCGTATGAGGTCGGCAGGGAGAAGATCCGCGAATTCGCCGAGTCGATCGGCGAGACCAACCCGGTCTACACCGATCCCGCGGCGGCCAAGGCGCTCGGCTACTCCGATGTGATCGCCCCGCCCACGTTCGTATTCGCGATCACCTTCAAGGCCGCGCGGCACCTGGTCGTCGGCGACCCGCAGCTGGGCCTGGACTTCAACCGGGTGGTGCACGGCGACCAGAAGTTCACGTACACCCGGCCCATCGAGGCGGCCGACCGCCTCACCGTCACCACCAGGATCGACGACATCAAGTCGCTCGCGGGCAACGATGTGATCCTCATCAGCGGTGAGGTGCGGGACGCCGCGGGTGAGCACGTGGTGACGGCGATGACGAAACTGGTGGCGCGCGCCGCCGAAGGGGAGGACAGCAGATGACCGCCAAGGTCTCGTACGACGCCGTCGAGGTCGGCACCGAACTGCCCGCGCAGACCTTCCCGGTGAACCGCGCCGACCTGATCCGGTACGCCGGCGCGTCGGGCGACTTCAACCCGATCCACTGGAACGAGAAGTTCGCCAAGGAGGTCGGCCTCCCCGACGTCATCGCCCACGGCATGTTCACCATGGCCGAGGCGATCCGCGTGGTGACCGACTGGACCGGCGACCCCGGGGCCGTCGCCGACTACGGCGTGCGCTTCACCAAGCCGGTCGTCGTCCCGAACGACGACAAGGGCGCGCTCATCGAGATCGCCGCCAAGGTCGCCGCCAAGCTGGATGACGACGCCCGTACGGTCCGGGTGGACCTCACGGCGACCAGCGAGGGTCAGAAGGTGCTGGGCATGGCCCGCGCCGTCGTCCGGCTCGCCTGATCGCTCAGGACTCCGCCCGCCCCCGGCAGCACGCCGGGGGCGCCCCCGTACTCTTGAGCGCGTGCAGGAACTCCATGACGCCCCCCTCGCCCCCCTCACCACCTTCCGCCTCGGCGGCCCGGCCACCCGGCTGATCACGGCCACCACCGACGACGAGGTGATCGCCGCGGTCCGCGAGGCCGACGCGACCGGCACCCCGCTGCTGCTGATCGGCGGCGGCAGCAACCTGGTCATCGCCGACAAGGGCTTCGAGGGCACCGCCCTGCACATCGCGACCACCGGCTTCACCCTCGACGGCACCCGGCTGGAGCTGGCCGCCGGCGAGAACTGGTCCGACGCCGTGGCCCGTACCGTCGAGGCGGGCCTCGCCGGTATCGAGTGCCTGGCCGGAATCCCCGGCTCCGCGGGCGCGACCCCGATACAGAACGTCGGGGCGTACGGCCAGGAGGTCTCCGCCACCCTCAGCGAGGTCGTCGCCTACGACCGCCGCGCCGACGCCGTGGTGACGATCCCCGCCGCCGACTGCGCCTTCTCCTACCGCCACAGCCGCTTCAAGGCGGAGCCGGACCGCCACGTCGTCCTGCGGGTCCGCTTCGAACTGGAGGACGCGGACGGGCTGTCCGCGCCCATCAAGTACGCCGAGACCGCCCGGGTGCTCGGCGTCGGGGTGGGCGACCGGGTGCCCGCCGACACCGCCCGCCGGACAGTGCTGTCCCTGCGCGCGGGCAAGGGCATGGTGCTCGACCCCGACGACCACGACACCTGGTCCGCGGGGTCGTTCTTCACCAACCCGGTGCTGACCGAGAGCGCGTACGAAGCCTTCCTGGCCCGCGTCGCCGACCGCCTCGGCGCGGACATCGCCCCGCCCGCCTTCCCGGCGGGGGAGGGGCGGATCAAGACCTCCGCCGCCTGGCTGATCGACAAGGCGGGCTTCACCAAGGGCTACGGCACCGGTCCGGCCCGCATCTCCACCAAGCACACCCTCGCGCTCACCAACCGCGGCGAGGCCACCACCGAGGACCTGCTGGCGCTGGCCCGCGAGGTGGTGGCCGGGGTTGAGGCGGCGTTCGGCGTCACGCTGGTCAACGAGCCGGTGACGGTGGGCGTGAGCCTGTAACGCACCTCCGAAATTTCGGAGGTGCGTTACGCCAGCCAGCCGTCGATCCCGGCGAGCAGCCGCCGCCGTACGTCCTCCGGCGCCGCCGAACCCCGCACCGACTGCCGTGCCAGCTCGGCCAGTTCCTCGTCGGTGAAGCCGTGGTGCTCGCGCGCCAGCTGGTACTGGGCGGCCAGCCGCGACCCGAACAGCAGCGGGTCGTCGGCGCCCAGCGCCATCGGCACCCCGGCCTCGTACAGGGTGCGCAGCGGTACGTCCTCGGGCTTCTCGTAGACCCCGAGCGCGACGTTGGAGGACGGGCACACCTCGCAGGTCACCCCGCGGTCGGCCAGCCGGGCGAGCAGCCGCGGGTCCTCGGCCGCGCGCACCCCGTGCCCCACCCGGGCGGCCACGAGGTCGTCCAGGCAGTCGCGGACGCTGCCGGGCCCGGACAACTCGCCGCCGTGCGGGGCGGCGAGCAGTCCGCCGTCCCTGGCGATGGCGAAGGCGCGGTCGAAGTCGCGGGCGAAACCGCGCCGCTCGTCGTTGGAGAGCCCGAAGCCGACCACCCCGCGGTCCGCGAAGCGCACCGCGAGCCGGGCCAGGGTGCGCGCCTCCAGGGGGTGCTTCATCCGGTTCGCGGCGACCAGGACCCGTATGCCGAGCCCGGTGTCCCGGGAGGCCGCGTCGACCGCGTCCAGGATGATCTCCAGTGCCGGGATCAGCCCGCCCAGGCGCGGGGCGTACGAGGTGGGGTCGACCTGGATCTCCAGCCATCCGGAGCCGTCCGCGACGTCCTCCTCGGCCGTCTCGCGCACCAGCCGCCGGATGTCGTCGGGCTCCCGCAGACAGGACCGCGCGATGTCGTACAGCCGCTGGAAGCGGAACCAGCCGCGCTCGTCGGTGGCCCGCAGTCTCGGCGGCTCACCGCCGCTCAGCGCCTCGGGCAGATGGACGCCGTACTTGTCGGCGAGTTCGAGGAGCGTGCCGGGGCGCATGGAGCCGGTGAAATGGAGATGCAGATGCGCCTTGGGGAGCAGATGTACATCGCGTGCCATCTGCAGATTTTGCCGCACGTCCGGACCCGCCGGTACCGCTTTCACCGAACGTGGGCTTGCCCGCACAGGAATACGGGCCCGGACGAGAGCGGGCGCCCGGCCGTGGCCGGGCGCCCGCTCTCAAGGGGAAAGCCGCTCAGGCGCGGGCCTCCGCCAGCAGCTTCTGGATCCGCGAGATGCCCTCGACCAGGTCCTCGTCGCCCAGCGCGTAGGACAGCCGCAGATAGCCCGGTGTGCCGAACGCCTCACCCGGCACCACGGCGACCTCGGCCTCCTCCAGGATCAGCGCGGCCAGTTCGACGGTGGTCTGCGGCCGCTTGCCGCGGATCTCCTTGCCGAGCAGCCCCTTCGCCGACGGGTAGGCGTAGAACGCGCCCTCCGGCTCCGGGCACTCGACGCCGTCGATCTCGTTGAGCATGCGCACGATGGTGCGACGCCGGCGGTCGAACGCCTCGCGCATCGTGGCGACGGCGTCGAGGTCGCCGGAGACGGCGGCCAGGGCGGCGGCCTGCGCGACATTGCTCACATTGGAGGTGGCGTGCGACTGCAGGTTGGTCGCGGCCTTCACCACGTCCTTGGGGCCGATGATCCAGCCGACCCGCCAGCCGGTCATCGCGTACGTCTTGGCGACACCGTTGACCACGACGCACTTGTCGCGCAGCTCGGGCACCACCACCGGCAGCGAGTGGAACGTCGCGTCGCCGTAGACCAGGTGCTCGTAGATCTCGTCGGTGAGCACCCACAGCCCGTGCTCGGCGGCCCAGCGGCCGATCTCCTCGATCTGCTCACGGCTGTAGACCGCGCCGGTCGGGTTGGACGGCGAGACGAAGACCAGCACCTTGGTGCGCTCGGTGCGGGCGGCCTCCAGCTGCTCGACGGAGACCCGGTAGCCGGTCGTCTCGTCCGCGACCACGTCCACCGGGACACCGCCGGCCAGCCGGATCGACTCCGGGTAGGTGGTCCAGTACGGCGCGGGGACGATGACCTCGTCGCCCGGGTCGACGATCGCGGCGAACGCCTGGTAGATCGCCTGCTTGCCGCCGTTGGTCACCAGGATCTGGGCCGCCTCGACCTCGTAACCGCTGTCGCGCAGGGTCTTCGCGGCGATGGCGGTCTTCAGCTCGGGGAGCCCGCCGGCCGGGGTGTAGCGGTGGAACTTGGGATCACGGCAAGCTGCCACCGCCGCCTCGACGACGTAGTCGGGCGTCGGGAAGTCCGGCTCACCGGCGCCGAAGCCGATCACCGGGCGGCCGGCGGCCTTGAGGGCCTTGGCCTTGGCGTCGACGGCGAGGGTCGCGGACTCGGAGATGGAACCGATCCGGGCCGACACCCGCCGGCCGGTCGGGGACTGTGCAGGAGGAGTAGCAGCGGTCATGGATGCATCGTCGCAGACCGGAGAAAAGGGCGGTACACAGGTTTAACAAGACTCACACCAGACTCCTGCCGGGACTCCGCGGAGACTCCGTGGAGGGCACGGGCGCTTCTCGTTCGACGCCCGGCCGTCAAGCACGTACACTCAACCGTCGTTGGCCGCCCAACAGACGTATCCGCCCCGCACACTCCGTGCAGCGGGATGGATGCGGTAGGTTGGGGGTTGCCGCAAAGGGTCGTAGCTCAATTGGTAGAGCACTGGTCTCCAAAACCAGCGGTTGGGGGTTCAAGTCCCTCCGGCCCTGCTACACGCACTTGATCGTCAGGGTGCGTGCATGCGTACGCAAGGACAAGCACCGCTGTGCGGCCGGGCCGGACGCGGCACGGCCACGACCCGGATTCAGGTGAGGACGAGTGACGGAAGCCCTTGGCTCCACCGCGACGCCTGAGAGCGGTCGTCCCGACGAGGACGAGGTGGCGACCAAGAAGGGCCGCCGTGGTGGCAAGCGCGCGAAGAAGGGGCCCTTCGGCCGGCTCGCGCTGTTCTACCGCCAGATCGTCGCCGAGCTGCGCAAGGTCGTGTGGCCCACGCGCAATCAGCTGTCGACGTACACCAGCGTGGTGATCGTCTTCGTGCTGATCATGATCGGCATCGTGACCGTGATTGACTATGGGTTCAACAACGCCATCAAGTACGTCTTTGGCTGAGATCCCGCGGAGGGCGGCCGTTTCCCGGCAGCGTCCTTTCGCACGTTCCACCCCTTGAAGCCAGGAAGAAGCAGCCACCGTGTCTGACCCGAACCTGAACGACGCCGCCGAGCCCGTCGAGTCCCGTGAGGACGAGCTCGACATCGTCGAGGCGGCGGACTCCGACCAGGCTGAAGCCGCCGACGCCGCCGCGGGCGAGCCCGCCGAGACGGCCGCGATCCACGTCGAGGACGAGGCCGAGGCCGTCGCCGAGGCCGCTGAGGACGTCGAGGCCGAAGAGGCCGAGGTCGCGGTCGACCCGGTCGAGGCCCTCCGTGAAGAGCTGCGCGGGCTGCCCGGCGAGTGGTACGTGATCCACACCTACGCGGGCTACGAGAAGCGCGTGAAGGCCAACCTGGAGCAGCGTGCCGTCTCGCTGAACGTCGAGGACTTCATCTACCAGGCCGAGGTCCCCGAAGAAGAGATCGTCCAGATCAAGAACGGCGAGCGCAAGAACGTCCGTCAGAACAAGCTCCCCGGCTATGTGCTGGTGCGCATGGACCTGACGAACGAGTCCTGGGGCGTCGTGCGGAACACGCCGGGCGTCACCGGCTTCGTGGGCAACGCCTACGACCCGTACCCGCTGACCCTGGACGAGATCGTCAAGATGCTCGCCCCGGAGGCCGAGGAGAAGGCCGCCAAGGCCACCGCCGAGGAGGGCGGCGCCCCGGCGCCCAGCCGCAAGGTCGAGGTCCAGGTGCTGGACTTCGAGGTGGGCGACTCGGTCACGGTCACCGACGGCCCGTTCGCCACGCTGCAGGCCACGATCAACGAGATCAACGCCGACTCGAAGAAGGTCAAGGGCCTGGTCGAGATCTTCGGCCGGGAGACTCCGGTCGAGCTGAGCTTCGACCAGATCCAGAAGAACTGACCCTTTCTTCCGCACCCTTCCGACAGGTCAGACGGGCCCCTCGGGGCCGGTCTGACCTGCTCGGTTTCAGGCCGCGCATCCATACCCGTTATCGTTGTGCGGTATGCCTCCATCCGGATGACCCGGAGTGGAGGCGGACCACCTCTCACTAGGACCCGGAGAGAGCATGCCTCCCAAGAAGAAGAAGGTCACGGGGCTGATCAAGCTCCAGATCCAGGCCGGCGCCGCGAACCCGGCCCCGCCGGTCGGCCCCGCGCTGGGTCAGCACGGCGTCAACATCATGGAGTTCTGCAAGGCCTACAACGCCGCGACCGAGTCGCAGCGCGGCATGGTCGTGCCGGTGGAGATCACGGTCTACGAGGACCGTTCCTTCACCTTCATCACCAAGACTCCGCCGGCCGCGAAGCTGATCCTCAAGGCCGCGGGCGTGGAGAAGGGCTCCGGCGAGCCGCACAAGACCAAGGTCGCCAAGATCACCCGCGACCAGGTCCGCGACATCGCCACCACCAAGATGCCCGACCTGAACGCCAACGACCTGGACGCCGCCGAGAAGATCATCGCCGGCACCGCCCGTTCCATGGGCATCACGGTCGAGGGCTGACAGCCACCCCGTAGCACCACCGTGGCAGGGCCAATGCGCGGTCCGGACCACGACTCCGAACACAGACATCTGGAGCAGAGTTGAGCAAGCGCAGCAAGTCCCTCCGCGCTGCGGACGCCAAGATCGACCGGGAGCGCGTGTACGCCCCGCTCGAGGCCGTCCGCCTGGCGAAGGACACCTCCCCGAGCAAGTTCGACGCGACCGTCGAGGTCGCCATGCGCCTGGGCGTCGACCCGCGCAAGGCCGACCAGATGGTCCGCGGCACCGTGAACCTGCCGCACGGCACCGGTAAGACCGCCCGGGTCCTGGTCTTCGCGACCGGTGACCGTGCTGCGGCCGCGGAGGCCGCCGGCGCCGACATCGTCGGCTCCGACGAGCTCATCGACGAGGTGTCCAAGGGCCGTCTGGACTTCGACGCCGTCGTCGCCACCCCGGACCTCATGGGCAAGGTCGGCCGCCTGGGCCGGGTGCTCGGTCCGCGTGGTCTGATGCCGAACCCGAAGACCGGCACCGTCACCCCGGACGTGGCCAAGGCCGTCACGGACATCAAGGGCGGCAAGATCGAGTTCCGCGTCGACAAGCACTCCAACCTGCACTTCATCATCGGCAAGGTGTCGTTCGGTGAGACGCAGCTGGTGGAGAACTACGCCGCGGCGCTCGAGGAGATCAACCGTCTCAAGCCGTCCGCCGCGAAGGGCCGCTACATCAAGAAGGCGAGCCTGAGCACGACGATGGGTCCCGGCATCCCGCTGGACGCCAACCGCACCCGCAACCTGCTGGTCGAGGACGAGGCCGTCTGAGCCCTTCCCTGACCGGAACCGCCGGGCCCCCGCATCTCGTGGAGAGAGGCGGGGGCCCGGCGCGTTGCTGTCGGTGGCCCTGGATAGGGTTCAACTGACAGTCGTAAAAGAAAAATAAGGGGGAACCGTGCGCGGTACTCATGTGGGCGTGCGATGCGTGATCGCTGCCTGTGGCGTTGTTCTGATGGCCGGGCTCACCGCGTGCGGGAGCGACAAGTCCGACGGCGACAAGGCGGGCGGCAAGGGTGACAGCGGCGGCCAGTCGGTGGGCAGCCCGCTGGCGGCGCTGAAGCTCGCCTCGGAGCGCACGGATCAGGCGCACTCGGCCAAGGTCGAGGGCACCACGCAGAACGGCCCGATGAACATGAACATGAACGGCGCGATGGACTGGTCCGACGGCATGCGCGCCGACATGGTCATGACGCAGAAGGGCGGCGCCACCAGCTCCTCGCCGGGGGCGGGCGAGCCCATGAAGGCCCGCTACACGCCGGACGCGATGTTCGTGAACCTCGGCCAGGGCGTCACCGCACAGACCGGCGGCAAGAGCTGGATCAAGTACGACTACGACGCGTTCGCCAAGCAGACGGGCGCCTCCGGTGCCTTCCTCAAGGACCAGATGCAGCACAACAACCCGTCGCGCTCGGTGCAGCTGCTGATGGCCTCGGGCAAGGTGAAGAAGGTGGGCTCGGAGAGCGTCAAGGGCTCCCGGGCCACCCACTACACCGGCACCGTCGAGGTCTCCGAGCTGGCCAAGATGCAGTCCACGGACGTGAGTCAGTCGGATCTGGACGCCCTGCAGAAGCAGATGGAGCAGTCCGGTATGAAGACCGAGACCATCGACCTGTGGATCGACAGCAAGAACCTGCTCGTGAAGAAGCGTGAGCAGGCCAAGAGCAAGAGCGGCCCCTACGACTCGACCGTCTTCTACTCGGACTACGGCACCAAGGTCACGGTCGAGGAGCCGCCGGCCTCGCAGACCGTGGACTTCCAGAAGCTGCAGGGGGGTCAGCGGTAGCTGATTTGCCCGGGCGCGGCCCGTTCGCGTAATCTGCTGCAGAAGCCAAAGACCGCTGGTTGTCGCTGTGTCTCCGCAAGGGGATTACGGCGGCTGAAGGATCCGCTAGCTGCGGACGACCCGCGCAGGTGACTGTGGTAGTACTCCCGAACGGGCCCTGGGTCCGTGCGGTCGAGTCACGCCCCGTGCGCCTGCGCCGGGGCGTTTTCGCGTTGTTCAGTCTCCTTCCTTCAGGCCGATGCGGTCCTCATCACCCGGAAGGAGGCCGAGGCTCATGGCGAGTCCCGACAAGGTCGACGCCGTCGACGAGATGCGGGAGAAGTTCCGCACCTCGAACGGCGCCGTTGTGACCGCGTACACCGGTCTCACCGTCGCACAGCTCAAGGAGCTGCGCCGTTCGCTCGGTGAGAACGCCCAGTACCGTGTGGTGAAGAACACGCTGACCAAGATCGCGGCCAACGAGGCCGGGATCAACCAGATCGACGACCTGTTCACAGGTTCGTCGGCCGTCGCCTTCGTGACCGGTGACCCGGTCGAGGCGGCGAAGGGTCTCCGTGACTTCGCCAAGGACAACCCTGCTCTCGTCATCAAGGGCGGTGTCCTTGATGGCAAGGCGCTGTCCGCCGACGAGATCAAGAAGCTCGCGGACCTCGAGTCCCGCGAGGTGCTGCTCTCCAAGCTGGCGGGCGCCATGAAGGGCAAGCAGTCCCAGGCTGCCGCGCTCTTCCAGGCCCCGCTGTCGAAGTTCATCCGCACCGCGGAGGCGCTTCGCAGCAAGGTCGAGCAGGGCGGTGCCGGCGAGCCGGCTCCCGCCGAGGCCGAGGCCGCCGAGTAACTCGGCCCCGGTCGCAGCGGGCCCGGAAGAAGCCCGCCACCATTTTCATCCGGCACCTGCCGAACTAGTGGAAGGACCGCCATCATGGCGAAGCTCAGCCAGGACGACCTGCTCGCGCAGTTCGAGGAGATGACCCTCATCGAGCTCTCCGAGTTCGTGAAGGCCTTCGAGGAGAAGTTCGACGTCACCGCCGCCGCCCCGGCCGCCGTCGTCGCCGCCGGTGCCCCGGGTGCCCCGGCCGCCGCCGAGGCCGAGGAGGAGAAGGACGAGTTCGACGTCATCCTCACCGGCGCCGGCGACAAGAAGATCCAGGTCATTAAGGTCGTGCGTGAGCTGACCTCCCTGGGTCTGAAGGAGGCCAAGGACCTCGTCGACGGCACCCCGAAGCCGGTCCTGGAGAAGGTCAACAAGGAGGCCGCGGACAAGGCCGCCGAGTCCCTCAAGGGCGCCGGCGCCTCGGTCGAGGTCAAGTGATCTCACGGGTCGGATGACCCGCTGTGCCGTGAGGGCGATCACCCGTTGGGGTGGTCGCCCTTCGGTGTTCTTGTGACGGCTACGCTGACTTTCCGGTTCCGGCAGGTATGGTGATCTTCGTTGCTCGTCGCCACGCCCTGTGACGATCTCGCCGGAGTGGGGGGCCTTGACGAACGGCACGCAGCGCGCAATTCTCGGGACGCGACGTCACACCGATCCGTAAGTCCGAGGCATGGATCGTCGGCGAAGCGGGCAGTATCGAAATGCGCTGGCGAAGCGCGATGACTGCCGGACAGGCGTGTGAAGGACAACGAGGGGCGCGCCCCTCACCGGAGGGAGAGATTGGCACTGCCGGTCTCAGAAACTCGGCGCTGGACATCAGTGTGCCAAGTGGCTACACTGACCCTTTGCGCTGCCTGTTAGCTGCTCCCTGCCCGTCACCAGGGGCATGCCCACCTTTGAGCACTGCCGATGAAAACGCCCTGACCAGGGATTTCGTCCATGGGTTCGCGGTGGGACCGGTACGCGCGTAGTGAGTCCGAGCCCTCGGAAGGACCCCCTCTTGGCCGCCTCGCGCAACGCCTCGACTGCCAATACGAACAACGGCGCCAGCACCGCCCCGCTGCGCATCTCCTTTGCGAAGATCAAGGAACCGCTCGAGGTTCCGAACCTCCTTGCACTGCAGACCGAGAGCTTCGATTGGCTGCTCGGCAATGCCGCCTGGAAGGCTCGCGTCGAGGCTGCGCTGGACAGCGGTCAGGACGTCCCCACCAAGTCCGGTCTGGAAGAGATCTTCGAGGAGATCTCCCCGATCGAGGATTTCTCCGGGTCGATGTCCCTGACCTTCCGTGATCACCGCTTCGAGCCGCCGAAGAACTCGATCGACGAGTGCAAGGAGCGCGACTTCACGTACGCCGCGCCGCTCTTCGTCACCGCCGAGTTCACCAACAACGAGACCGGTGAGATCAAGTCCCAGACGGTCTTCATGGGCGACTTCCCGCTCATGACCCCGAAGGGCACCTTCTGCATCAACGGCACCGAGCGTGTCGTCGTCTCGCAGCTGGTCCGCTCGCCGGGTGTGTACTTCGACTCCTCCATCGACAAGACGTCCGACAAGGACATCTTCTCGGCCAAGATCATCCCGTCCCGGGGTGCCTGGCTGGAGATGGAGATCGACAAGCGCGACATGGTCGGTGTCCGTATCGACCGCAAGCGCAAGCAGTCCGTCACCGTCCTGCTCAAGGCGCTCGGCTGGACCACCGAGCAGATCCTCGAGGAGTTCGGCGAGTACGAGTCCATGCGCGCCACCCTGGAGAAGGACCACACCCAGGGCCAGGACGACGCGCTGCTCGACATCTACCGCAAGCTGCGCCCGGGCGAGCCGCCGACGCGTGAGGCCGCCCAGACGCTGCTGGAGAACCTGTACTTCAACCCCAAGCGCTACGACCTCGCCAAGGTCGGCCGGTACAAGGTCAACAAGAAGCTCGGCGCGGACGCCCCCCTCGACGCCGGCGTGCTGACCACCGACGATGTCATCGCGACCATCAAGTACCTGGTCAAGCTGCACGCCGGGGAGACCGAGACGGTCGGCGAGGCCGGCGACATGATCGTCGTCGAGACCGACGACATCGACCACTTCGGCAACCGCCGCCTGCGGAACGTCGGCGAGCTGATCCAGAACCAGGTCCGCACCGGTCTGGCCCGTATGGAGCGCGTCGTCCGCGAGCGGATGACCACCCAGGACGTCGAGGCGATCACGCCGCAGACCCTGATCAACATCCGGCCGGTCGTCGCCTCCATCAAGGAGTTCTTCGGCACCAGCCAGCTGTCGCAGTTCATGGACCAGACCAACCCGCTGTCGGGTCTGACCCACAAGCGCCGCCTGTCGGCGCTGGGCCCGGGTGGTCTGAGCCGTGAGCGGGCCGGCTTCGAGGTCCGTGACGTGCACCCCTCGCACTACGGCCGCATGTGCCCGATCGAGACGCCGGAAGGCCCGAACATCGGTCTGATCGGCTCGCTCGCCTCCTACGGCCGGGTCAACGCGTTCGGCTTCGTCGAGACCCCGTACCGCAAGGTCCACGAGGGTGTCGTCACCGACAAGGTGGACTTCCTCACCGCCGATGAGGAAGACCGCTTCGTCATCGCCCAGGCGAACGCGCCGCTGGCCGACGACAACACTTACGTCGAGAACCGGGTCCTGGTCCGCCGCCGTGGCGGCGAGGTCGACTACGTGCCGGGCTCCGAGGTCGACTACATGGACGTCTCGCCGCGCCAGATGGTGTCGGTCGCGACCGCCATGATCCCCTTCCTCGAGCACGACGACGCCAACCGCGCGCTCATGGGCTCGAACATGATGCGTCAGGCCGTGCCGCTGATCAAGGCGGAGTCCCCGCTGGTCGGCACCGGTATGGAGTACCGCTGCGCGGTCGACGCCGGCGACGTCATCAAGGCCGAGAAGGACGGTGTCGTCCAGGAGGTCTCCGCCGACTACGTGACGGTGGCCAACGACGACGGCACCTACACCACCTACCGGGTGGCCAAGTTCTCCCGCTCCAACCAGGGCACCTCCTTCAACCAGAAGGTCGTCGTGGATGAGGGCGCCCGCGTCATCACCGGCCAGGTGCTGGCCGACGGCCCGTCCACCGAGGACGGCGAGATGGCGCTCGGCAAGAACCTGCTCGTCGCGTTCATGCCGTGGGAGGGCCACAACTACGAGGACGCGATCATCCTCAGCCAGCGGCTGGTGCAGGACGACGTCCTCTCCTCGATCCACATCGAGGAGCACGAGGTCGACGCCCGGGACACCAAGCTCGGCCCCGAGGAGATCACCCGGGACATCCCGAACGTCTCCGAGGAGGTCCTGGCCGACCTCGACGAGCGCGGCATCATCCGCATCGGTGCCGAGGTCGTCGCCGGCGACATCCTGGTCGGCAAGGTCACCCCGAAGGGTGAGACCGAGCTGACCCCGGAGGAGCGCCTGCTGCGCGCGATCTTCGGTGAGAAGGCCCGTGAGGTCCGTGACACCTCGCTGAAGGTGCCGCACGGCGAGATCGGCAAGGTCATCGGCGTCCGCGTCTTCGACCGCGAGGAGGGCGACGAGCTGCCGCCCGGCGTGAACCAGTTGGTCCGCGTCTACGTCGCGCAGAAGCGCAAGATCACCGATGGTGACAAGCTCGCCGGCCGCCACGGCAACAAGGGCGTCATCTCGAAGATCCTGCCGGTCGAGGACATGCCGTTCCTGGAGGACGGCACCCCGGTCGACATCATCCTCAACCCCCTGGGTGTGCCGTCCCGAATGAACCCGGGACAGGTGCTGGAGATCCACCTCGGCTGGCTGGCCTCCCGCGGCTGGAAGGTCGAGGGCTCCGAGGAGTGGATGCAGCGGCTGCAGGCGATCGGCGCCGACGAGGTCCAGCCCGGCACCAACGTCGCGACCCCGGTCTTCGACGGTGCCCGTGAGGACGAGATCGCCGGTCTCTTCGAGGCGACGATCCCGAACCGCGACGGGGACCGCCTGGTCCAGCCCTCCGGCAAGGCCCGGCTCTTCGACGGCCGCTCCGGCGAGCCGTTCCCGGACCCGATCTCGGTCGGCTTCATGTACATCCTCAAGCTGCACCACCTGGTGGACGACAAGCTGCACGCCCGCTCCACCGGCCCGTACTCGATGATCACCCAGCAGCCGCTGGGCGGTAAGGCTCAGTTCGGTGGCCAGCGCTTCGGAGAGATGGAGGTGTGGGCGCTGGAGGCTTACGGCGCCGCGTACGCCCTCCAGGAGCTGCTGACCATCAAGTCCGACGACGTCACCGGCCGCGTGAAGGTCTACGAGGCCATCGTCAAGGGCGAGAACATCCCCGAGCCCGGCATCCCCGAGTCCTTCAAGGTGCTCATCAAGGAGATGCAGTCCCTGTGCCTCAACGTGGAGGTGCTGTCCAGCGACGGCATGTCCATCGAGATGCGCGACACCGACGAGGACGTCTTCCGCGCTGCGGAGGAGCTCGGCATCGACCTGTCGCGGCGCGAGCCGAGCAGCGTCGAAGAGGTCTGACGGGTCTGGCCGGGGCGGCTCGTACGCACCGCCCCGGCCTCTCCCCGGACCCCCAGTCAGACCCGAAGACACGACCCTGAAAGAGGGATTGACGACAAGTGCTCGACGTCAACTTCTTCGACGAGCTGCGGATCGGCCTCGCCACTGCTGACGACATCCGTCAGTGGTCCCACGGCGAGGTCAAGAAGCCGGAGACCATCAACTACCGCACCCTGAAGCCCGAAAAGGACGGACTCTTCTGCGAGAAGATCTTCGGTCCGACCCGGGACTGGGAGTGCTACTGCGGCAAGTACAAGCGCGTCCGCTTCAAGGGCATCATCTGTGAGCGCTGTGGCGTCGAGGTCACCCGCGCCAAGGTGCGCCGTGAGCGGATGGGCCACATCGAGCTGGCCGCTCCCGTCACCCACATCTGGTACTTCAAGGGCGTGCCCAGCCGTCTGGGCTACCTGCTCGACCTCGCCCCGAAGGACCTCGAAAAGGTCATCTACTTCGCCGCCTACATGATCACGTGGGTGGACGAGGAGCGCCGCACGCGCGACCTGCCCTCGCTGGAGGCCCACGTCTCCGTCGAGCGCCAGCAGATCGAGCAGCGCCGCGACGCCGACCTGGAGGCCCGCGCCAAGAAGCTCGAGGCCGACCTCGCCGACCTGGAGTCCGAGGGTGCCAAGGCCGATGTGCGCCGCAAGGTGCGCGAGGGCGCCGAGCGTGAGATGAAGCAGCTGCGCGACCGCGCCCAGCGCGAGATCGACCGTCTCGACGAGGTGTGGAACCGCTTCAAGAGCCTCAAGGTCCAGGACCTGGAGGGCGACGAGCTGCTCTACCGCGAGCTGCGCGACCGCTTCGGCACGTACTTCATGGGCGGCATGGGCGCCGCTGCCCTGCAGAAGCGCCTGGAGTCCTTCGACCTCGACGAGGAGGCCGAGAAGCTCCGCGAGATCATCCGGACCGGCAAGGGCCAGAAGAAGACCCGTGCGCTCAAGCGCCTCAAGGTCGTCTCCGCCTTCCTGCAGACCCGCAACAGCCCCAACGGCATGGTGCTGGACTGCATCCCGGTGATCCCGCCGGACCTGCGTCCGATGGTGCAGCTGGACGGTGGCCGCTTCGCGACCTCCGACCTGAACGACCTGTACCGCCGTGTGATCAACCGGAACAACCGCCTCAAGCGTCTTCTCGACCTCGGTGCCCCCGAGATCATCGTGAACAACGAGAAGCGGATGCTGCAGGAGGCCGTCGACGCGCTGTTCGACAACGGCCGCCGCGGCCGCCCGGTGACCGGTCCCGGTAACCGTCCGCTGAAGTCCCTCAGCGACATGCTGAAGGGTAAGCAGGGCCGGTTCCGTCAGAACCTGCTCGGTAAGCGCGTCGACTACTCGGCCCGTTCCGTCATCGTCGTCGGCCCGCAGCTCAAGCTGCACCAGTGCGGTCTGCCCAAGGCCATGGCGCTGGAGCTCTTCAAGCCGTTCGTGATGAAGCGTCTGGTGGACCTCAACCACGCGCAGAACATCAAGTCGGCCAAGCGCATGGTCGAGCGCGGCCGCACGGTCGTGTACGACGTGCTCGAAGAGGTCATCGCCGAGCACCCGGTGCTGCTGAACCGTGCGCCGACCCTGCACCGTCTGGGCATCCAGGCCTTCGAGCCGCAGCTGGTCGAGGGCAAGGCCATTCAGATTCACCCGCTCGTCTGCACCGCGTTCAACGCGGACTTCGACGGTGACCAGATGGCCGTGCACCTGCCGCTGTCCGCGGAGGCCCAGGCCGAGGCCCGCATCCTGATGCTGTCCTCGAACAACATCCTCAAGCCGGCCGACGGCCGGCCGGTGACCATGCCGACCCAGGACATGGTGCTGGGTCTGTTCTTCCTCACCACCGACGAGGAGGAGCGCAAGGTCATCGGCGAGGGCCGGTCCTTCGGCTCCAGCGCCGAGGCGATCATGGCGTTCGACGCCCGGGAGCTGTCGCTCCAGGCGAAGATCGACATCCGCTTCCCGATCGGCACCGTCCCGCCCCGCGGCTGGACCCCGCCGGCTCCGGAAGAGGGCGAGCCCGCCTGGCAGCAGGGCGACAGCTTCCGGCTGCGCACCACGCTGGGCCGCGCGCTCTTCAACGAGCTGCTGCCCGAGGACTACCCGTTCGTCGACTACTCGGTGGGCAAGAAGCAGCTCTCCGAGATCGTCAACGACCTCGCCGAGCGCTACCCCAAGGTGATCGTCGCGGCGACCCTGGACAACCTGAAGGCGGCCGGTTTCCACTGGGCCACCCGCTCCGGTGTCACCGTCGCCATCTCCGACATCGTCGTGCCCGAGGCCAAGAAGGCCATCATCACGGGCTACGAGGCGCAGGACGAGAAGGTCCAGAAGCAGTACGAGCGCGGTCTGATCACCAAGGACGAGCGCACCCAGGAACTGATCGCGATCTGGACCAAGGCGACCAACGAGGTCGCCGAGGCGATGAACGCGAACTTCCCGAAGACCAACCCGATCTTCATGATGGTCGACTCGGGCGCGCGCGGAAACATGATGCAGATGCGTCAGATCGCCGGTATGCGTGGTCTGGTGTCCAATGCGAAGAACGAGACCATCCCGCGGCCCATTAAGGCGTCGTTCCGTGAGGGTCTCTCCGTGCTGGAGTACTTCATCTCCACCCACGGTGCCCGTAAGGGTCTCGCGGACACCGCCCTGCGTACCGCCGACTCGGGTTACCTGACCCGTCGTCTGGTGGACGTCTCGCAGGACGTGATCATTCGCGAGGAGGACTGCGGCACCGAGCGCGGCCTCAAGCTGGCGATCGCGACCAAGGGCGCGGACGGCGTGCTGCGCAAGACCGAGGACGTCGAGACCAGCGTGTACGCGCGCTGCCTCGCCGAGGACATCGTCGTGGACGGGAAGGTCCTGGCCCCGGCCGGCACCGACCTGGGCGACGTGCTCATCGACGAGCTGGTCCGGCACGGCGTGGAGACGGTCAAGACCCGCTCGGTGCTCACCTGCGAGTCCGCCGTCGGCACCTGCGCCATGTGCTACGGCCGCTCGCTGGCGACCGGCAAGCTGGTGGACATCGGCGAGGCCGTCGGCATCATCGCCGCCCAGTCCATCGGTGAGCCCGGCACCCAGCTGACGATGCGTACCTTCCACACCGGTGGTGTGGCCGGTGACGACATCACCCAGGGTCTGCCGCGTGTCGTCGAGCTCTTCGAGGCCCGTACGCCCAAGGGCGTCGCGCCGATCTCGGAGGCGGCCGGCCGCGTCCGGATCGAGGAGACCGAGAAGACCAAGAAGCTCGTCGTCACCCCGGACGACGGTTCCGACGAGACCGCCTACGGCGTCTCCAAGCGGGCCCGTCTGCTGGTGGGCGAGGGCGACCACGTCGAGGTCGGCCAGGCGCTGACCGTGGGTGCCACCAACCCGCACGACGTGCTGCGCATCCTCGGCCAGCGCGCCGTTCAGGTGCACCTGGTCGGCGAGGTCCAGAAGGTCTACAACTCGCAGGGTGTGTCGATCCACGACAAGCACATCGAGATCATCATCCGGCAGATGCTGCGCCGGGTCACGATCATCGAGTCCGGCGACGCGGAGCTGCTGCCGGGCGAGCTGGTGGAGCGTACGCGCTTCGAGGGTGAGAACCGTCGTGTGGTCCAGGAAGGCGGCCACCCGGCCTCCGGCCGTCCGCAGCTGATGGGTATCACCAAGGCCTCGCTGGCGACCGAGTCCTGGCTGTCGGCGGCGTCCTTCCAGGAGACGACCCGGGTGCTCACCGACGCGGCGATCAACGCCAAGTCGGACTCCCTGATCGGCCTCAAGGAGAACGTCATCATCGGTAAGCTCATCCCGGCCGGTACGGGCCTGTCCCGCTACCGCAACATCCGGGTCGAGCCGACCGAGGAGGCGAAGGCCGCGATGTACTCGGCCGTCGGCTACGACGACATCGACTACTCGCCCTTCGGCACCGGCTCCGGCCAGGCGGTCCCGCTGGAAGACTACGACTACGGTCCGTACAACCAGTAGACACCGGCCGGCAGGCGCGAATCTGTTCGCAGGGCGGTCACCCCATGGCGGGGTGGCCGCCCTGCGGCTATGCTCCGGGTTGGTGTGTCCAGCGCGTGTGCATTTGTTTTGACCGGAGCCGATGCGGTAGGTACGCTCTGACCTTGTGCCTGGGGTGTCCCTGGGCTCCCGTGTGTGCTTGAGACCGCGCGGGGGACCGAGGTGTCGACACCAACAATTCGCACTCTCCTGACATTCGCAGGGGGCTGCGGTGCGCGACACACCCGACCGCGTGGGTCGGAGAAACCCCAGGTTAGCTTTATCGAGACTGGCACACAGAAACCGGAGAAACGGTGCCTACGATCCAGCAGCTGGTCCGCAAGGGCCGCCAGGACAAGGTCGAGAAGAACAAGACTCCCGCACTGGCGGGGTCGCCGCAGCGCCGTGGCACGTGCACCCGCGTGTTCACCACGACGCCGAAGAAGCCGAACTCGGCGCTCCGCAAGGTCGCGCGTGTCCGGCTGAGCAGTGGGATCGAGGTCACCGCCTACGTCCCGGGTGAGGGTCACAACCTGCAGGAGCACTCCATCGTGCTCGTGCGTGGCGGTCGAGTGAAGGACCTGCCGGGTGTTCGGTACAAGATCATCCGCGGCTCCCTCGACACGCAGGGCGTCAAGAACCGCAAGCAGGCTCGCAGCCGCTACGGCGCCAAGAAGGAGAAGTAAGAATGCCTCGTAAGGGTCCCGCCCCGAAGCGCCCGGTCATCATCGACCCGGTTTACAACTCTCCTCTGGTGACGTCCCTCATCAACAAGGTGCTGCTGAACGGCAAGCGCTCCACCGCCGAGCGCATCGTGTACGGCGCCATGGAGGGCCTGCGCGAGAAGTCCGGCAACGACCCGGTCATCACGCTCAAGCGCGCGCTGGAGAACGTGAAGCCGACCCTCGAGGTCCGCTCCCGCCGTGTCGGTGGCGCCACCTACCAGGTGCCGGTCGAGGTCCGTCCCGGCCGCTCCTCCACCCTCGCGCTGCGCTGGCTCGTGGGCTACTCCCGCGCCCGCCGCGAGAAGACCATGACCGAGCGCCTGATGAACGAGCTGCTGGACGCCAGCAACGGTCTCGGCGCCTCCGTCAAGCGTCGCGAGGACACCCACAAGATGGCCGAGTCCAACAAGGCCTTCGCGCACTACCGCTGGTAGTCGCTACCCCCATCGAGACCGAGAGAAGACTGAAGCCTTATGGCTACCACTTCACTTGACCTGGCCAAGGTCCGCAATATTGGGATCATGGCCCACATCGACGCGGGCAAGACGACGACCACCGAGCGGATCCTGTTCTACACCGGTGTGAGCTACAAGATCGGTGAGGTCCACGATGGCGCTGCCACCATGGACTGGATGGAGCAGGAGCAGGAGCGCGGCATCACGATCACGTCGGCCGCGACGACCTGTCACTGGCCGCTTGAGAACACCGATCACACGATCAACATCATCGACACCCCGGGTCACGTCGACTTCACGGTCGAGGTGGAGCGCTCGCTGCGCGTCCTCGACGGTGCCGTGACGGTGTTCGACGGCGTGGCCGGCGTGGAGCCGCAGTCCGAGACCGTGTGGCGTCAGGCGGACCGCTACGGCGTTCCGCGGATCTGCTTCGTCAACAAGCTCGACCGCACCGGTGCGGAGTTCCACCGCTGTGTCGACATGATCACGGACCGCCTGGGCGCGGTGCCGCTGGTCATGCAGCTGCCGATCGGCACCGAGGCCGACTTCAAGGGTGTCATCGACCTCGTCACCATGAAGGCGCTGGTCTGGAACATCGAGGCGTCCAAGGGCGAGATGTACGACACCGTCGACATCCCGGACACCCACGCCGAGGCCGCCGACGAGTGGCGCGGCAAGCTGCTGGAGACCGTCGCCGAGAACGACGAAGAGATGATGGAGCTGTACCTGGAGGGCGAGGAGCCCTCCGTGGAGCAGCTGTACGCGGCGATCCGCCGCATCACCATCGCCTCCGGCGTGGGCGGCGGCACGACCGTCACCCCCGTGTTCTGCGGCACCGCGTTCAAGAACAAGGGCGTGCAGCCCCTGCTCGACGCGGTCGTCCGGTACCTGCCGTCGCCGATCGACGTCGAGGCGGTCGAGGGCCACTCGGTCAAGGACCCCGACGAGGTCATCAAGCGGCGTCCGTCCGAGGAAGAGCCGCTGTCGGCGCTGGCGTTCAAGATCGCGAGCGACCCGCACCTCGGCAAGCTCACCTTCATCCGGGTCTACTCGGGCCGTATGACGGCCGGCACCCAGGTGCTGAACTCGGTGAAGGGCAAGAAGGAGCGCATCGGCAAGATCTACCGGATGCACGCGAACAAGCGTGAGGAGATCGAGTCGGTGGGTGCCGGTGACATCGTCGCCGTCATGGGTCTGAAGCAGACCACCACCGGTGAGACCCTCTGCGACTCGTCGAACCCGGTGATCCTCGAGTCCATGGACTTCCCGGCCCCGGTCATCGAGGTGGCCATCGAGCCGAAGTCCAAGGGCGACCAGGAGAAGCTCGCCGTCGCGATCCAGCGGCTTGCCGAGGAGGACCCGTCCTTCCGCGTCAAGACCGACGAGGAGACCGGCCAGACCATCATCGCCGGTATGGGTGAGCTCCACCTCGACGTGCTGGTCGACCGCATGAAGCGCGAGTTCAAGGTCGAGGCCAACGTCGGCAAGCCGCAGGTGGCCTACCGCGAGACGCTGCGCAAGGCGGTCGAGCGGTACGACTACACGCACAAGAAGCAGACTGGTGGTTCCGGCCAGTTCGCCAAGGTGCAGATCGCGCTGGAGCCGCTCGAGGGCGACGGCTACGAGTTCGAGAACAAGGTCACCGGTGGCCGCATCCCGCGGGAGTACATCCCGTCCGTGGACGCGGGCTGCCAGGAGGCCATGGAGTTCGGCGTGCTCGCCGGATACCCGCTGACCGGCGTCAAGGTCGTGCTTCTCGACGGTGGCTACCACGAGGTCGACTCCTCCGAGATGGCCTTCAAGATCGCCGGTTCGATGGCCTTCAAGGAGGCCGCCCGCAAGGCCAGCCCGGCCCTGCTCGAGCCGATGATGAAGGTCGAGGTCACGACGCCCGAGGACTACATGGGCGACGTGATCGGCGACATCAACTCCCGCCGTGGTCAGATCCAGTCCATGGAGGACCGTAGCGGCGCCAAGCTGGTGATCGGTCTGGTCCCGCTGTCGGAGATGTTCGGCTACGTGGGCGACCTGCGCAGCAAGACCTCTGGCCGCGCCAGCTACTCCATGCAGTTCGACTCCTACGCCGAGGTTCCCCGGAACGTCGCCGAGGAGATCATCGCGAAGGCCAAGGGCGAGTAAGGCGGGTTCATCCGCATTCCTCACCGTTTAGGCTGGAGCAAAAGGCAACGGGTGTTCCGTCGGAGATCGTCCACCGTGGCGATCGATGACGGCCCCGGCCGCCGGCCCCCATACGAATACGGCGAAGGGCATCCCCCTCGGGGTCCTGGCCGGTTCGGTAAGACCAACTGAACCCATTCGCAAAGCGCGGATGCGTTACAGAACCACTCCACAGGAGGACCCCAGTGGCGAAGGCGAAGTTCGAGCGGACTAAGCCGCACGTCAACATCGGCACCATCGGTCACATCGACCACGGTAAGACGACCCTTACCGCGGCGATCACCAAGGTGCTGCACGACGCGTTCCCGGACCTGAACGAGGCCTCGGCCTTCGACATGATCGACAAGGCGCCGGAAGAGCGCCAGCGCGGTATTACGATCTCCATCGCGCACGTCGAGTACCAGACCGACTCGCGTCACTACGCGCACGTTGACTGCCCCGGTCACGCGGACTACATCAAGAACATGATCACCGGTGCCGCGCAGATGGACGGCGCCATCCTCGTGGTCGCCGCCACCGACGGCCCGATGCCGCAGACCAAGGAGCACGTGCTCCTGGCCCGCCAGGTCGGCGTTCCGTACATCGTCGTCGCCCTGAACAAGGCCGACATGGTGGACGACGAGGAGATCCTGGAGCTCGTCGAGCTCGAGGTCCGCGAGCTGCTCTCCGAGTACGAGTTCCCGGGCGACGACGTCCCGGTCGTCAAGGTCTCGGCGCTCAAGGCGCTCGAGGGCGACGCCGAGTGGGGCAAGTCCGTCCTCGACCTGATGAAGGCCGTCGACGACGCCATCCCGCAGCCGGAGCGCGACGTCGACAAGCCGTTCCTCATGCCGATCGAGGACGTCTTCACCATCACCGGTCGCGGTACGGTCGTCACCGGCCGTATCGAGCGCGGTGTGCTGAAGGTCAACGAGAACGTCGACATCATCGGCATCAAGAACGAGAAGACCTCGACCACCGTCACCGGTATCGAGATGTTCCGCAAGCTGCTCGACGAGGGCCAGGCCGGTGAGAACGTCGGTCTGCTGCTCCGCGGCATCAAGCGCGAGGACGTCGAGCGCGGCCAGGTCATCATCAAGCCGGGTTCGGTCACCCCGCACACCGAGTTCGAGGCCCAGGCGTACATCCTGTCCAAGGACGAGGGTGGCCGCCACACGCCGTTCTTCAACAACTACCGTCCGCAGTTCTACTTCCGTACCACGGACGTGACGGGCGTTGTGACCCTCCCCGAGGGCACCGAGATGGTCATGCCGGGCGACAACACCGAGATGTCCGTCCAGCTGATCCAGCCGGTCGCCATGGAGGAGGGCCTGAAGTTCGCCATCCGTGAGGGTGGCCGGACCGTCGGCGCCGGTCAGGTCACCAAGATCACCAAGTGACCTGACGCTCTTCGGAGCACGCTCCCCGGAGCACGAAGCCCCACTCGCCTTCATACGGCGGGTGGGGCTTTTCCGTATGTGGGTACCCGGCCTCCCGTATCGAAGCTGAGTTCGACTTCGGGAGAACGGATGATGACCAACGGCAAGATCGCGGTGGCGGTCGCGGGAGGCTACCTCCTGGGGCGTACCAAGAAGGCGAAACTCGCCTTCGGGCTGGGCATGTTGCTCGCCGGTAAGAAGATCAGCCTGGATCCGCAGCAGCTGGCCCGGGCGGTCGCCGACTCCCCGCTGCTGAGCGGCCTGAACGCGCAGGCGCGCAAGGAGCTCGCGGGTGCCGCCAGGACGGCCGCGACCTCGGCCCTGTCCACTCGCATGAACGGCCTCGCCGATTCGCTGCACGACCGCACGCTGAGCCTGCGGGGCGGGGCGGACGACGAGCGCGACGCGCGCGACGCGGACGAGGAGCCGGAGGACGACGAACCGGCCGACGAGGAGAGTGAGCGGAAACCGCCGGCACCACGCCGCAAGGCGCCGCAGGCCACGTCGGCCAAGGCCCCGGCCGGCCGGGCGCGCAAGACCGCCGCATCGTCGTCCGGCGCGGCGAAGAAGACCGCGAAGAAGGCCACGAAGAAGACGGCCAGGAAGACCGCCGGGGGCCGCAATGGCTGACACGTTGGGCAAGCTGAAGGACGACATCGTCCGCAGCCCGGCCGCGGACCGCCTCAAGGACGAGCTGCAGAGCTACGTACAGGCCCGGGCGAGCCACGCGCTCTCCGGACTCGGCAGCGGTCTGGCCAAGGGCACCAAGGCGCTCGCCGAGGGCAAGCCGCCGGGCCAGGCCGTGCTGAAGGCCGGGGCCTCCCAGCTGAAGGACTCGTTGAAGGACTCGCTGAAGGACAAGGTCAAGGGCATGTTCGGCAAGGGACGTGGCAAGAGTGGCGGCGGCAAGTCCAAGAGCGTCACGGTGGTCGAGGACATCGACGTCGGGGTGCCGGTCCGCGAGGCGTACGACCAGTGGACCCAGTTCCAGGAGTTCAGCACCTTCGCCAAGGGCGTCGTCAGCGTCGAGAAGGCCGACGACACCAGCAGCAACTGGAAGGTGAAGGTCGCCAAGTCCACGCGCAGCTGGAAGGCCAATGTCACCGAGCAGGTGCCCGACGAGCGGATCAGCTGGACGACCGAGGGCGCCAAGGGCACCGTCAAGGGCGTCGTCACCTTCCACCCGCTCGGCGACAGCCTCACCCGCGTGCTGCTGGTGCTGGAGTACTTCCCCAAGGGGCTGTTCGAGAAGACCGGCAACATCTGGCGCGCCCAGGGCCGCCGGGCGCGGCTCGACCTCAAGCTCTACCGCAAGTTCATCATGATGCGCGGCGAGGCCACGGACGGCTGGCGCGGCGAGATCCGGGACGGCGAGGTCGTGGTCGACCACGAGACGGCCGTGGCGGAGGAAGAGGACGAGCACGGCGAGGAGGCCGGGGGAGAGGCCGATGAGCCGCGGGCCGAGCAGGACGACGAGGAAGTGGAGTACGAGGAGGAGCCCGAGGAGGAGTACGAGGAGCCCGACGAGCCTGAGGACGCCGACGCCGACGCCGAGGGCGAGGAGGAGACGGAGCAGGAGCAGGAGCCCGAGGAGGAGTACGAGGAGCCCGAAGAGCCCGCCGAGGCCGAGGACGACGCCGAGGCCGAGGACGAGCGCCCGCGGCGGCGTACGGCGGCGGCTCGCCGCTGACACTCCCTACGCGGCCACCGCTGGGGCGCCCCGGTGAACGGCCCGGGGGCGCCCCAGCGGTTGTGTCACGCCGTGGACGTCGGGCGCGGGCGCCAGATCCACGGGGTGGCGTCCGGCGCGATGCCCACCACGCAGGCTCCCTGGCCGGGGTCGGTCAGCAGGGCGGGGGTGCCCACCGGGGTGAGGTGGCCGGGGGAGCGCAGCGGGCGGTCGCCGGGGCCGGTGCCCCACTGGACCTGGACGTCGCCGTCGAGGCCGCGGCCGAGCAGGAGCAGGGTGGCGGCCTTGTGGTCGTCGCCGTCCTTGCCGGGCTCGGGCACGGTGTGCGCGGCGATGGCCCCGTACCCCTCGAAGTGCCGCAGCGTGCGGTTCTCCGTGCCGTGGACGGCGGGCACGGTGGCCGCGGGGGTGCGGTAGATCAGCGAGAGCGAGCCGTCGGGGGCGATCGCGGCGCCGATCTGGTTGCCGCCGGGGCGGGGCAGTCCGGCGGAGGGCCGCAGGGTCACGGGGCCTCCGGGCTGTTCCTGCGACCAGTGGTGCACGGTGTCGCGGCCCGGGGCGACGACATGGGCGCGGCCCTCGCGGTCGACCAGGGCGGTCAGCCCGTCCTGGATCTCCGCGCCGCCGAGCCGTTCCCAGGGGCCCCAGCGGCCGTCCGCGTCCCGAACCCGGGTGGCGAGGCCCTTCTCGGCGGTCCGTACGAAGAGGTGGATCTTTCCGTCCGGGGTGGCGACCGCGGCGGGGCAGCCGACGCGGCGGCCGTGCTGCGGGTTGGCCTCCGGGGTGCCGAGCCCGGTCCAGGCGCGGAACGGCCCGTCGGGGCGGCTCTGTTCCAGCGCCACGATCTCGCGCAGGTTGGCCCCGCCCTGGCCGTCCAGCGCCGCGAACCGCAGCGCGAGCAGCACCTGGCGTCCCGCGCTGTCCGTCACGGCGGTCAGCGCGGGGGCCAGCGGCCCGCCGCCGAGCCCGAGCGGCGCCCCGAACCGCCCGCTGCCGCGGGCGGTTTCGCGCCACCGGACGGCCTGGGTGCCGAGGACCCCGTACGCGACGAGGCGGCCCTCGCGGTCGGTGGTGGGGGTGGGCAGGGCGCTGGGGTAGCGGTAGTGGGTGGAGCGGATCCAGCCCTTGCGGTTCAGCAGCGGCCGCGCGCCGCCCTGGCCGTAGTCGCCGCAGCCCGCGGCGTCACCGCACTTCCACTCGGGGGAGCCGCCGTACGCCTTGATGACGCGCGCCTTCTGGGCCAGCACGGCGGGCGGCAGATTGTGCGGCCAGCGCTGGTTGTAGTAGCCGCGGAAGGACGTGGTGGTGAAGCGCGGCGCCTGCTTGTCCCGGCGGGTGGACTCGGCTGCCCACTGTGCGATCGCCTTCCAGGTGAACAGCGCGACCGGGGTGTGGTCCCGGTGGTCCGAACAGCCGGGCTGGTCGTTGTCCTTGGGGTGCAGCGCGTCGTGGATCTGGAAGTCGGGGTCGGGGTCGAGGGTGTGGATCAGCGTGGGCCGGTAGCGGTCCATGATCTCGGCGAGCACGTCGACGAGGGTCTGGTGGACGTACGAACTGGGGTGCGCCACCGGGGAGCCCTCGGCCAGCAGCGTCCGCATGACGGTGCCCGGGGTGTCCCACAGGTCGGGCATGCGCTGGTGGCCCTCGGACAGCATGGCGATGTTGAGGAAGATCAGCCGCACCCGGCGGGCGCCGTTGGCGAGCACGTTCGTCTCCGCCTTGACGCCCCCGGGCAGGTTGAGCACCGACCGCTGCCACGGCGTGAACTGGTGCAGCCCCAGCATCTGCGCGTACGCCTGGCGCAGCCCCTGGTGGCGGGCGGCGGAGTACGCGGCCTTGTCCGGCGGCGGCAGCGGCCGCCCGGCCACCCGGTTGAGGCCTAACGCCTCGCCCGCCGTGACGTACACGCTCACCACGGGGACCCCGGAGCGCAGGACGTGCTCGTTGTCGGGGTTCATGAAGTACAGGTCGTCATCGGGGTGGGCCATGACCTGGAGCAGGGTGGCCCGCTTGTCCCCGGCCGCCGAGGTGAACGGCTCGGCGGCCCCCGGGCTGCTGGTCGTCCGGGCCGGTGTGGCGGGGGCGGCGGAAGCCCCGGGACGGCCGCTGCACCCGGCGGCGGCAGCGGCGGCGCCGAGGGCCGCCACCGCGGCCAGTGCCTGCCTGCGTGTCGTGCGCGCGGGCAGAGTCCATCGACTGTTCAATTTGGTGACCCTGTCACTTGTGCAGCGCGTAATCTCCGGCTGCTTCCACGTGATAGGGGACGGTCGATGATCTTCAAAGGTTGTCCGATAGCCGGGAGGCGTCGGTCACAACTCGAACGCGCCACCCCGGCGTTCGACTCAGGCGACCGAGGGGCCGCCGAGGTACCTTCCGGCCCTGGTGTAGGGCCAGGCGTTGGCGACGCAGCCCTTCAGCCCGTCTATCTGCTGCATCATCGCCGGGGCGGGCTTTCCGGGGCCGGGGCAGGTCTCATGGCCGTGGCCGATGCGGTGGCCCACCTCGTGATTGATGATCAGCGCCCGGTACTCGCCGATGGGTCCGTCGAACTCGGGCGAACCGGTGTTCCAGC
This sequence comes from Streptomyces sp. NPDC007983, assembly GCF_042958345.1. NCBI lineage: Bacteria > Bacillati > Actinomycetota > Actinomycetes > Kitasatosporales > Streptomycetaceae > Streptomyces > Streptomyces sp. NPDC007983. Next base: position 802,847 of record NZ_JBIBJI010000003.1, on the reverse strand, counting down.
GCTTGAGGTTCACCATGACCTGCGTTCCGTTGGCACAGTTGACCTCGCCGTGGGTCTTGAGGCCGGCCTGCCCGCAGATGTAGTCGACCGTGTCCGGGGTGGCGATCTTCACCTCGAAGTCGTAGCTGCCGCCGGACACCAGCTGGAAGGAGTGCTTCCGGTCCCTGGTCCAGCCGCGTTCGTCCGCGAGGACCGCGGATATCTCGTCCGCGGCCTTCTTCGCGTCGACGCCCGTGCCCTCCTCGACCTGCACCTTGAACCGCCGCACCGCGCCGCCGTCACCGACCACCTTGCCGGACGCCTTCGCGGTGATGAACGTGCCGGTCCCGGTGGGGGAGGTGGGCGCGGCGGGGCGCGTGGGCGCGGCGGGGCGCGTGGGTCCGGCGTCTCGGGAGGACCGGGAGGGCGGAGCCGACGGCGCGGCGGTGGGGGAGTGGTCGGCGGCCGGGGACCGGCTCGCCGCCGGGGAGTTCGCGGGGGCCGCCCGTACGCCGCCCCCGTCGCCCGGTAACACCACGTAGGCGGCCAGCAGGGCCGCGGACGCCACCGCCGCGCCGATCAGCAGCGGCACCACCGGCGTCCGCCGCCGCCGGCGGCGCCGGGACGAACGGCGGTGCGAGGGCCGGGCGGACTGCTCGGCGGACTGGTGTTCGGTGACGGTCATGGCGGGGGTGCTCCAGGGGAAGGGGGTCGGAAGCGTGGACCGGCTCAGGAGAAGCGGGCCGAGGAGAGCGCGTCCTTGACGTGCTCGACGAGGGCGGGGTCCGCGGAGGCGAGGCAGGCGTACGCGGCGACCGTGCTGTCGGGGTGCTCGGGCAGCGGCTGCCGCAGGCTCAGGAAGGCCGTACCGCCCAGGTCCTGGCAGACCGGGGTGGGGTCCGACCGCCGTACGGGCAGCCTCTTCTCCGGCCGGTCGTAGGACTCCCGGCGCCACAGCACCAGCGCGCTGTTCTCCGGGAGCCGGGTCACCGGCAGGCACAGCTCGGGACCGTAGAGGGCTGCCTTGAGCGGGGCGCCGCACCCGGTGCCGCCGGGGCTCGGTGAGACGGTCGGCGCCGTGCTCTCCGGTGTGCTCGGTGTGCTCGGTGTGCTGGGGGTTTTCGCCGCCGTGCTCGCCGCCGTGCTCGACGTCTCGTTCGCCGCCGGGCCCGCCAGGACGTACGTCTCGCTCGCCGGTGCGCTCGTGCCGTCCACGCGGCGCGGCTGTGGCACCCGCCAGTCGCCGGGCACGGACACCCGCAGGTCCATGCCGCCCGCGATGTCCGGCAGCTCCAGCACCTTCCGCGGCGTCGCCGTCCGGTCCGGGGTGGGCGCCGTGGCCGGGGTGGTGCCGCCGGGCCCGGCGGTCCGGCCGTCGCGCAGCCCGGTGGCGAGCGACACCGCCCCCGCGATCAGCGCGACCACCATCGGGGCGGCCACGACCGCGGTGCGCCGCCTGCGGGCCCGCACCACCCGGTGCCGTACCCGCTCCATCCGGTCCTCCGGCGCGGTCAGCGGCGGGGTGTCGGCGTCCGCGAGCCGCCGCAGCCCGGCCGCGGCGCGGGCCAGCTCCTGGGCGCCGTCGTCGTTCATCGCCACGGTCCTCACCTCACTTCGGCGCGGCACGGCCGCGGACCGGCTCCGGGGCGGGCCCGAGCCCGGGATCGAGCCCGGGTAATCGGGTGCGCAGCGTGCTCAGGGCCTTCGACGCCTGGCTCTTGACCGTGCCGGTGGAGCAGCCCAGCACCGCGGCGGTCTGCTCCACGCTGAGGTCCTCCAGATAGCGCAGCACGACGACCTCGCGCTGCCGCCGGGGCAGCAGCCGCAGCAGCCCGATGATCGTCCGCCCCTGGTCCACCTCCCCGACCTGGGGATACGGCCCGGCCGGGCCGCCCCGGGGGGACGGTTCGGGCAGCTCCGAGTGGGGCACCTCGCGCCGCCAGTGCCGCCGCCACCAGGACGCGTGCAGATGGACCAGGGTGCGGCGGACGTACGCCTCGGGGTTCTCCTCGGCGATCCGTCCCCACTTCGGCCAGACCCGGGCCAGGGCGCTCTGCAGCAGGTCCTCGGCCAGATGCCGGTCGCCGGTCAGGAACCAGGCGGACCGCAGCAGCCGTGGCCCGCAGGCGGCGACGAACTCCTCGAACTCGGTCCAGTCGCCGCCCGCCATGCCGCCCTCGCGTGATTCGAAGCCGATCCTTCGTGTGATCCACGCACGCCGAACGCGTTGGGGGCGAGGCCGGGTTGCCCACTGTGGGTCACATCACAGAGAGCCGGTCGCCGAAGGGTTCAAGATCGGGGGCGTGGGGTACGCTCCAGGGCCGATTCGCGGAGGCTGGGCCTCGTATGGCAGACTGTCCGGGTTGCTCGGTTGAGTGCCGATGCTGCGCGCCTCCCGCCGGGAGGACTGGAAGCGAGTCCCGCAGTACTCGTCGCCTCTGATCAGGGGCGGAAGTACGGGAATCTTCCGGGAAGTGTCAGCGGGGCCCCAGCCAGGCGCCCGGTGGGTGACTCTCTCCCCCGACCAACCCCCTTCACCAGGGATCTCTTCTGTGGAGATTTACGGGAAGGGGCGCGACACGCCCGACCGCGTGGGTCGGGAGTGGGGTGGGAGGGCCGCGAACGCCGCCGGGTCCCAGAGCGTTACGAGAGACAGGACTACGAAGTAGCCATGGCGGGACAGAAGATCCGCATCCGGCTCAAGGCCTACGACCACGAGGTCATCGACTCCTCGGCGAAGAAGATCGTCGAGACGGTGACCCGCACTGGTGCGTCGGTCGCGGGCCCGGTGCCGCTGCCCACAGAGAAGAACGTGTACTGCGTCATCAAGTCGCCGCACAAGTACAAGGACTCGCGCGAGCACTTCGAGATGCGTACGCACAAGCGCCTCATCGACATCCTCGACCCCACGCCGAAGACCGTCGACTCGCTCATGCGTCTCGACCTGCCGGCGGGCGTCGACATCGAGATCAAGCTCTGAGGTGACGCGCGAGATGGCTAAGCAGATCAAGGGCGTCCTGGGCGAGAAGCTCGGCATGACGCAGGTCTGGGACGAGAACAACCGTGTCGTCCCGGTCACCGTCGTCAAGGCCGGTCCCTGCGTCGTGACCCAGGTCCGTACCGATGACGCCGACGGCTACGACGCCGTCCAGATCGCCTTCGGCGAGATCGACCCCCGCAAGGTGAACAAGCCCCTCAAGGGCCACTTCGCCAAGGCGGACGTCACCCCGCGCCGCCACCTGGTGGAGCTGCGTACCGCCGACGCCGGTGAGTACACGCTCGGCCAGGAGGTCACCGCCGAGGTGTTCGAGTCCGGTGTGAAGGTCGACGTGACCGGCACCAGCAAGGGCAAGGGCACCGCCGGTGTCATGAAGCGCCACGGCTTCGGCGGCCTCGGCGCCGGCCACGGCACCCAGCGCAAGCACCGCTCGCCGGGCTCGATCGGTGGCTGCGCCACCCCGGGCCGCGTGTTCAAGGGCCTGCGCATGGCGGGCCGCATGGGCAACGAGCGGGTCACCACCCAGAACCTGACCGTCCATGCCGTTGACGCGGAGAAGGGTCTGCTCCTGATCAAGGGAGCGGTTCCTGGTCCGAACGGCGGCCTCGTCCTGGTCCGTACCGCGGCCAAGGGGGCCTGAGGTAACCGATGAGCACCATTGACATCCTTTCGCCGGCGGGCGACAAGGCCGGGACCGTCGAACTCCCCACGGAGATCTTCGACGCGCAGGTCAGCATTCCGCTGATCCACCAGGTCGTCGTCGCACAGCTGGCCGCTGCCCGTCAGGGCACGCACAAGACCAAGACCCGCGGTGAAGTCCGCGGCGGTGGCAAGAAGCCGTACCGCCAGAAGGGCACCGGCCGGGCCCGTCAGGGCTCGACCCGCGCGCCGCAGTTCGCCGGCGGTGGCGTCGTGCACGGCCCCGTGCCGCGCGACTACAGCCAGCGCACCCCGAAGAAGATGAAGGCCGCCGCGCTGCGCGGAGCCCTCTCGGACCGGGCGCGCCACAGCCGCGTTCACGTCGTGACCGGCGTGGTCGAGGGCGACATCTCCACCAAGGCCGCGAAGGCCCTGCTGGGCAAGATCAGCGAGCGCAAGCACGTGCTGCTGGTCGCCGAGCGGAGCGACGAGGCCGCGTGGCTGTCCGCCCGCAACCTGCCCCAGGTGCACATCCTGGAGCCGGGCCAGCTGAACACGTACGACGTGCTCGTCTCCGATGACGTGGTCTTCACCAAGGCCGCCTTCGAGTCCTTCGTGGCTGGTCCCAAGGCCGCTGAGAAGACCGAAGGGAGCGCCGCCTGATGAGTGAGGCGACCGCTGTCACCAGCAAGACCTTCACCGACCCCCGCGACGTTCTCGTCAAGCCGGTGGTCTCGGAGAAGAGCTACGCGCTGCTGGACGAGAACAAGTACACGTTCATCGTCGACCCGCGCGCGAACAAGACCCAGATCAAGCAGGCCGTCGAGGCGGTCTTCTCGGTCAAGGTCACCGGGGTCAACACGATCAACCGGCAGGGCAAGCGCAAGCGCACCCGCACCGGTTACGGCAAGCGCAAGGACACCAAGCGCGCCATCGTGACCCTTGCCGAGGGCGACCGTATCGACATCTTCGGCGGCCCGACCTCCTGACGGAGGCCGGAATCGTCCAGAAGTCCGGAATATTCCGAGGACTGAGAAATGGGTATCCGCAAGTACAAGCCGACGACCCCGGGCCGTCGTGGCTCCAGCGTCGCCGACTTCGTCGAGATCACGCGGTCCACGCCGGAGAAGTCGCTGGTCCGCCCGCTGCACAGCAAGGGCGGTCGTAACAACGCCGGTCGCATCACGGTCCGCCACCAGGGTGGCGGTCACAAGCGTGCGTACCGCGTCATCGACTTCCGCCGTCACGACAAGGACGGCATCCCGGCGAAGGTCGCGCACATCGAGTACGACCCCAACCGCACCGCGCGCATCGCGCTGCTGCACTACGTGGACGGCGAGAAGCGCTACATCCTCGCCCCGCGTGGCCTGAAGCAGGGCGACCGGATCGAGAACGGCCCCGGGGCCGACATCAAGCCGGGCAACAACCTGTCGCTGCGCAACATCCCGGTTGGTACCACGCTGCACGCGATCGAGCTCCGGCCCGGTGGCGGCGCGAAGTTCGCCCGCTCCGCGGGTGCCTCCGTGCAGCTGCTGGCGAAGGAGGGCTCCATGGCCCACCTTCGTATGCCGTCCGGTGAGATCCGCCTGGTCGACGTCCGCTGCCGCGCCACCGTCGGCGAGGTCGGCAACGCCGAGCAGTCGAACATCAACTGGGGCAAGGCCGGCCGCATGCGCTGGAAGGGCGTCCGCCCGACCGTTCGTGGTGTGGTCATGAACCCCGTCGACCACCCGCACGGTGGTGGTGAGGGCAAGACCTCCGGTGGTCGCCACCCGGTCTCGCCGTGGGGTCAGAAGGAGGGCCGTACGCGCTCGCCGAAGAAGGCCAGCAACAAGTACATCGTCCGCCGCCGCAAGACGAACAAGAAGCGCTAGGAGCGGGTTTAGATGCCGCGTAGTCTCAAGAAGGGGCCCTTCGTCGACGACCACCTGATCAAGAAGGTGGATGTTCAGAACGAAGCCGGCACCAAGAACGTCATCAAGACCTGGTCCCGCCGCTCGATGATCGTCCCGGCCATGCTCGGACACACGATCGCGGTGCACGACGGCCGTAAGCACGTCCCGGTGTTCGTCTCCGAGTCGATGGTCGGCCACAAGCTCGGCGAGTTCGCGCCGACCCGCACCTTCCGCGGCCACGAGAAGGACGACCGCAAGTCGCGTCGTCGCTGATCGGCGGAAATGACTCATGACTGACACCGAAGGGACAACCATGGAAGCCAGGGCCCAGGCGCGGTACATCCGCGTCACGCCCATGAAGGCCCGCCGCGTGGTGGACCTCATTCGTGGCATGGGCGCCACGGAGGCTCAGGCGGTCCTGCGTTTCGCCCCGCAGGCCGCGAGCGTGCCCGTCGGCAAGGTGCTGGACAGCGCCATCGCCAACGCCGCGCACAACTACGACCACACCGACGCCGACAGCCTCGTCATCTCCGAGGCCTACGTCGACGAGGGCCCGACCCTGAAGCGGTTCCGTCCGCGCGCCCAGGGCCGCGCCTACCGGATCCGCAAGCGGACCAGCCACATCACCGTGGTCGTCAGCAGCAAGGAAGGAACCCGGTAATGGGCCAGAAGGTTAACCCGCACGGGTTCCGGCTCGGCATCACCACCGACTTCAAGTCGCGCTGGTACGCCGACAAGCTGTACAAGGACTACGTCAAGGAAGACGTCGCCATCCGCCGGATGATGACGAAGGGCATGGAGCGCGCCGGTATCTCCAAGGTGGAGATCGAGCGCACCCGTGACCGCGTCCGCGTCGACATCCACACCGCCCGGCCGGGCATCGTGATCGGCCGCCGCGGCGCGGAGGCCGACCGTATCCGTGGCGAGCTGGAGAAGCTCACCGGCAAGCAGGTGCAGCTGAACATCCTCGAGGTCAAGAACCCCGAGGTGGACGCTCAGCTGGTGGCCCAGGCCGTCGCCGAGCAGCTGTCCTCCCGCGTCTCCTTCCGTCGTGCGATGCGTAAGAGCATGCAGTCCACGATGAAGGCCGGTGCCAAGGGCATCAAGATCCAGTGTGGTGGCCGTCTCGGCGGCGCCGAGATGTCCCGCTCGGAGTTCTACCGCGAGGGCCGCGTGCCCCTGCACACGCTCCGCGCGAATGTCGACTACGGCTTCTTCGAGGCCAAGACCACCTTCGGCCGCATCGGCGTCAAGGTGTGGATCTACAAGGGCGACGTCAAGAACATCGCCGAGGTCCGCGCCGAGAACGCCGCCGCCCGCGCCGGCAACCGCCCGTCGCGCGGCAGCGACCGTCCGCAGCGCCGTGGTGGCGAGCGTGGCGGCCGTGGCCGTAAGCCGCAGCAGCAGAACGCCGCTGCCGAGGCCCCCAAGGCCGAGGCCGCTGCCGCTGCTCCGGCTGCTGAGAGCACCGGAACGGAGGCCTGACCGACATGCTGATCCCTCGCAGGGTCAAGCACCGCAAGCAGCACCACCCCAAGCGGTCCGGCATGGCCAAGGGCGGCACGGAGCTGGCGTTCGGCGAGTACGGCATCCAGGCCGTCACCCCGGCGTACGTCACGAACCGTCAGATCGAGGCCGCTCGTATCGCGATGACCCGCCACATCAAGCGTGGCGGCAAGGTCTGGATCAACATCTACCCGGACCGTCCGCTGACGAAGAAGCCCGCCGAGACCCGCATGGGTTCCGGTAAGGGCTCGCCGGAGTGGTGGGTCGCGAACGTCAAGCCCGGTCGGGTGATGTTCGAGCTGTCCTACCCGAACGAGAAGACTGCGCGTGAGGCGCTCACCCGCGCTGCTCACAAGCTCCCGATGAAGTGCCGGATCGTGCGGCGCGAGGCAGGTGAGTCGTGATGGCGGCCGGTACCAAGGCGTCCGAGCTGCGTGAGCTGAACAACGAGGACCTCGTTGGCAAGCTGCGTGAGGCCAAGGAAGAGCTGTTCAACCTCCGTTTCCAGGCGGCGACCGGACAGCTCGAGAACCACGGCCGGCTGAAGGCCGTCCGCAAGGACATCGCCCGGATCTACACCCTGATGCGGGAGCGCGAGCTCGGCATCGAGACGGTGGAGAGCGCCTGATGAGCGAGACGAATGTGACTGAGAACGCAACGCAGAGCCGCGGCTTCCGCAAGACCCGCGAGGGTCTGGTCGTCAGCGACAAGATGGACAAGACCGTCGTCGTCGCCGTCGAGGACCGCGTCAAGCACGCGCTGTACGGCAAGGTCATCCGCCGTACCAACAAGCTCAAGGCGCACGACGAGCAGAACGCCGCGGGTGTCGGCGACCGCGTCCTCCTGATGGAGACCCGGCCGCTGTCCGCGACGAAGCGCTGGCGCGTCGTCGAGATCCTCGAGAAGGCCAAGTAATTCCTGCGGGCAGCAGCCCGCAGGACAGTTCCGCCAGGCTTGGCAGGGGCTCGCACGGTGAGTGCCGAGCCCCTGCCGGGAACCGGCAGACGATCAGGAGATAGACGTGATCCAGCAGGAGTCGCGACTGCGCGTCGCCGACAACACGGGGGCGAAGGAAATCCTTTGCATCCGTGTTCTCGGTGGCTCGGGTCGCCGCTACGCGGGCATTGGTGACGTCATCGTCGCCACCGTGAAGGACGCGATCCCCGGTGGCAACGTGAAGAAGGGTGACGTCGTCAAGGCGGTCATCGTGCGCACCGTGAAGGAGCGCCGCCGCCCGGACGGTTCGTACATCCGCTTCGACGAGAACGCGGCCGTCATCCTCAAGAACGATGGCGACCCCCGCGGCACCCGTATCTTCGGCCCCGTGGGCCGTGAGCTGCGCGAGAAGAAGTTCATGAAGATCATCTCCCTCGCGCCGGAGGTGCTGTAACCGATGAAGATCAAGAAGGGCGACCTGGTCCAGGTCATCACCGGTAAGGACAAGGGCAAGCAGGGCAAGGTCATCGCGGCCTTCCCCCGCGAGGACCGGGTCCTGGTCGAGGGTGTCAACCGGGTCAAGAAGCACACCAAGGCCGGACAGACCGCTCGTGGGTCGAAGACCGGCGGCATCGTGACGACCGAGGCCCCGATCCACGTGAGCAACGTCCAGCTCGTGGTGGAGAAGGACGGCAACAAGGTTGTCACCCGCGTCGGGTACCGCTTCGACGACGAGGGCAACAAGATCCGCGTTGCCAAGCGGACCGGTGAGGACATCTGATGACTGCCACCACCAACGCACCGCGTCTCAAGACGCGCTACCGCGAAGAGATCCAGGGCAAGCTGCAGGAGCAGTTCTCGTACGGGAACGTCATGCAGATCCCGGGCCTCACCAAGGTCGTGGTCAACATGGGTGTGGGCGACGCCGCCCGCGACTCCAAGCTGATCGAGGGCGCCATCCGCGACCTCACCACGATCACCGGCCAGAAGCCGGCCGTCACCAAGGCCCGTAAGTCCATCGCGCAGTTCAAGCTGCGTGAGGGCCAGCCGATCGGTGCCCACGTCACCCTCCGCGGTGACCGCATGTGGGAGTTCCTGGACCGCCTGGTGTCGCTCGCGCTGCCGCGCATCCGCGACTTCCGCGGTCTGTCGCCGAAGCAGTTCGACGGCCGGGGCAACTACACCTTCGGTCTCACGGAGCAGGTCATGTTCCACGAGATCGACCAGGACAAGATCGACCGCGTCCGGGGTATGGACATCACCGTGGTGACCACGGCGACCAACGACGAAGAGGGCCGGGCCCTGCTGCGTCACCTCGGCTTCCCGTTCAAGGAGGCGTGAGCCGTGGCGAAGAAGGCTCTCATTGCGAAGGCCGCCCGCAAGCCGAAGTTCGGCGTGCGCGGCTACACCCGCTGCCAGCGCTGCGGCCGTCCGCACTCCGTGTACCGCAAGTTCGGCCTGTGCCGCGTGTGCCTTCGTGAGATGGCTCACCGTGGCGAGCTGCCGGGCGTGACCAAGAGCTCCTGGTAACCGGCCCTTAAGGGCTGGTAACCGGGCTCTCGGTAAGCAATGGATGGCGAGGCCCGCCCGTTCACTCCCGTAGAGTGGAAGGGTTGGGCGCTCGCCGCCCAGAATCCTTACTACGCCGTAGGTCCCCGCGCCGCACCCGTGCCCACCGTGAGATGGGTGAGAGGGATGGCGCATACAGGAAACCCCGGCGAGAGAGGCCGAAGGCCATCATGACCATGACCGATCCGATCGCAGACATGCTGACGCGTCTGCGAAACGCGAACTCGGCGTACCACGACTCCGTCGTGATGCCCCACAGCAAGATCAAGTCGCACATCGCGGAGATCCTCCAGCAGGAGGGCTACATCACCGGCTGGAAGGTCGAGGACGCCGAGGTCGGCAAGAACCTCACCCTCGAGCTGAAGTTCGGTCCGAACCGCGAGCGCTCGATCGCCGGCATCAAGCGGATTTCGAAGCCGGGCCTGCGGGTCTACGCAAAGTCCACCAACCTGCCGAAGGTGCTCGGCGGCCTGGGCGTGGCGATCATCTCCACGTCGCACGGGCTCCTCACCGACAAGCAGGCCGGCAAGAAGGGCGTGGGTGGGGAAGTCCTCGCCTACGTCTGGTAACCAGGGAACGGAGGAAGCACATGTCGCGCATTGGCAAGCTGCCCATCCAGGTTCCCGCTGGTGTGGACGTCACCATCGATGGCCGCACGGTCGCCGTGAAGGGCCCCAAGGGCTCTCTCTCGCACACCGTCGCCGCGCCGATCGATGTCGCCAAGGGTGAGGACAACTCTCTCGTTGTCACCCGCCCGAACGACGAGCGTCAGAACAAGGCCCTCCACGGCCTGTCCCGCACGCTGGTGGCGAACATGATCACCGGCGTGACCCAGGGCTACAGCAAGGCGCTCGAGATCAGCGGTGTCGGTTACCGCGTCCAGGCGAAGGGCTCCAACCTGGAGTTCTCGCTGGGCTACAGCCACCCGATCCTGGTGGAGGCCCCCGAGGGCATCTCCTTCAAGGTGGAATCCCCGACCAAGCTGAGCGTCGAGGGTATCGACAAGCAGAAGGTCGGCGAGGTCGCCGCGAACATCCGCAAGCTGCGCCGCCCGGACCCGTACAAGGCCAAGGGCGTCAAGTACGCGGGCGAGGTCATCCGCCGCAAGGTCGGAAAGGCTGGTAAGTAAGCCATGACATACGGTGTGAAGATCGCTAAGGGCGACGCGCGCAAGGCCGCGGCCGTCAAGCGCCGTCACATCCGCGTCCGCAAGCGGGTGTCCGGCACGCCGGAGCGCCCCCGCCTCGTCGTGACGCGCTCCAACCGTCACATGGTGGCCCAGGTCATCGACGACATCGCAGGCCACACGCTGGCCTCGGCGTCGACCCTGGACACCTCCATCCGTGGCGGAGAGGGTGACAAGAGCGCCCAGGCCAAGCAGGTCGGCGCCCTGGTCGCCGAGCGGGCCAAGGCCGCGGGTGTCGAGGCCGTCGTGTTCGACCGCGGTGGCAACAGGTACGCCGGGCGCATCGCCGCCCTGGCGGACGCTGCCCGTGAGGCCGGGCTGCAGTTCTGAGCCCCGGTTCCAACGCAATGCGGAAACGAGAGAGGTAAATCCAATGGCTGGACCCCAGCGCCGCGGTGGCGGCGCCGGTGGCGGCGAGCGGCGGGACCGGAAGGACCGGCGGGACGGCGGCGCAGCTGCCGAGAAGACCGCTTACGTCGAGCGTGTTGTCGCGATCAACCGCGTCGCCAAGGTTGTGAAGGGTGGTCGTCGCTTCAGCTTCACCGCGCTGGTCGTGGTGGGCGACGGTGACGGCACCGTGGGTGTCGGTTACGGCAAGGCCAAGGAGGTGCCGGCCGCGATCGCCAAGGGCGTGGAGGAGGCCAAGAAGCACTTCTTCAAGGTCCCCCGGATCGCCGGCACCATCCCGCACCCGATCCAGGGTGAGGAGGCCGCGGGTGTCGTGCTGCTCAAGCCGGCGTCCCCCGGTACCGGTGTGATCGCCGGTGGCCCGGTGCGTGCCGTTCTGGAGTGCGCGGGCATCCACGACGTGCTGAGCAAGTCGCTCGGCTCGTCGAACCCGATCAACATCGTGCACGCCACGCGAGCCGCTCTGCAGGGCCTTCAGCGCCCCGAGGAGATCGCCGCCCGTCGTGGTCTGCCGCTCGAGGACGTCGCTCCCGCCGCTCTGCTGCGGGCGCGTGCCGGGGTGGGTGTGTGAGCATGGCCCGCCTCAAGATCACGCAGACGAAGTCGTACATCGGCAGCAAGCAGAACCACCGCGACACCCTGCGTTCGCTCGGGCTGAAGAAGCTCGGCGACGTGGTTGTCAAGGAGGACCGCCCCGAGTTCCGCGGCATGGCGACCACCGTGCGGCACCTCGTGACGGTCGAGGAGGTCGACTGACATGGCGGAGAACAACCCGCTGAAGGTCCACAACCTCCGGCCCGCCCCGGGCGCCAAGACCGCCAAGACCCGTGTGGGTCGTGGTGAGGCGTCCAAGGGTAAGACCGCTGGTCGTGGTACCAAGGGCACCAAGGCCCGCTACCAGGTTCCGGAGCGCTTCGAGGGTGGGCAGATGCCCCTCCACATGCGGCTTCCGAAGCTGAAGGGCTTCAAGAACCCCTTCCGCACCGAGTACCAGGTCGTGAACCTGGACAAGCTGGCCGCGCTCTACCCGCAGGGTGGCGAGGTCACGGTGGCCGACCTGGTCGCCAAGGGTGCGGTGCGCAAGAACCAGCTCGTCAAGGTGCTGGGCTCCGGTGAGGTCTCCGTGGCGCTCCAGGTGACGGTCGACGCCGTCTCCGGCTCCGCCAAGGAGAAGATCACCGCTGCCGGCGGCACTGTCACCGAGCTCGTCTGAGCAACGTGCGAAACTGGCCGGGGATGCCCCAGATTCGGGGCATCCCCGGTTGGTCGTTCCTAGGGGGGCCAGGGCGCCGGTAAGGTGGCGTGCGTTGTTACCTTCCGCGCGGTACGTCTCCGTGCGGGTCCTGGCTGATAAGTATTCGTCGATCCTCAAGACCGTCACCTCTCGCGCAACGAACCGCGGGGGGCGCAGGAGGCACCGTGCTCACCGCGTTCGCCCGGGCGTTCAAGACGCCCGACCTGCGCAAGAAGCTGCTGTTCACGCTGGGCATCATTGTGCTGTTCCGGCTCGGGCAACATGTCCCGATCCCGGGCATCGACTACAAGAACGTCCAGACGTGCATGGACTTGGCCAAGGGCCAGCAGGGGCTGTTCGGCCTGGTCAACATGTTCAGTGGTGGCGCACTGCTCCAGATCACCATCTTCGCGCTCGGGATCATGCCGTACATCACGGCGAGCATCATCCTGCAGCTGCTGACCGTGGTGATTCCGCGTCTGGAGGCCCTCAAGAAAGAGGGCCAGACCGGGCAGGCGAAGATCACGCAGTACACCCGTTACCTGACCGTCGCGCTCGCGATCCTCCAGGGCACCGGCCTGGTCGCCACCGCGCGCAGCGGTTCGCTGTTCCAGAGCTGCCCGGTCGGCGGTCAGATCGTCCGGGACGATTCGATCTTCACCACCGCCGTGATGGTCATCACGATGACCGCCGGCACCGCGCTGATCATGTGGCTCGGTGAGCTGGTCACCGACCGCGGCATCGGCAACGGCATGTCGATCCTGATGTTCGTCTCGATCGCCGCCGGTTTCCCCAGCGCCATGTGGAGCATCAAGCAGCAGGGCAAGATCATGGACGGCTGGCTGGAGTTCGGCCTGGTGATCGTCTGTGGTCTGGCCATGGTCGGCCTGGTGGTCTTCGTCGAGCAGGCGCAGCGCCGCATCCCGGTGCAGTACGCCAAGCGGATGATCGGCCGTCGCAGCTACGGCGGCACGTCCACCTACATCCCGATGAAGGTGAACCAGGCGGGTGTGATCCCCGTGATCTTCGCCTCGTCCCTGCTCTACATTCCGGCGCTGATCGTTCAGTTCAGCCAGTCCAAGGCGGGCTGGGCGAACTGGATCTCGCAGAACCTGGTCAAGGGCGACCACCCGATCTACATCACCGCGTACTTCTTGCTGATCGTCTTCTTCGCGTTCTTCTACGTCGCCATCAGCTTCAACCCCGAAGAAGTTGCCGACAACATGAAGAAGTATGGTGGGTTCATCCCGGGTATTCGGGCTGGTCGTCCCACTGCTGAGTATCTGAGCTACGTGCTGAACCGCATCACGTGGCCGGGTGCGCTCTATCTGGGTCTGATCGCCCTGGTGCCCACGGTGGCGCTGGTGACGCTCAATGCCAATCAGAACTTCCCGTTCGGCGGCACGAGCATCCTGATCATCGTGGGTGTCGGCCTGGAGACCGTGAAGCAGATCGAGAGCCAGCTTCAGCAGCGACACTACGAAGGGTTCCTCCGCTGATGCGAATCGTCCTCGTCGGGCCTCCTGGAGCGGGCAAGGGTACGCAGGCCGCGTATCTGGCCAAAAACCTGTCGATCCCGCACATCTCCACGGGCGACCTGTTCCGCGCGAACATCAGCCAGGGCACACCGCTCGGCAAGCAGGCGCAGGAGTACATGCGGGCCGGCCAGCTGGTACCGGACGAGGTCACCGTCGGCATGGCCGAGGACCGGATGGGTCAGCCGGACGCGTCGGGCGGCTTCCTGCTCGACGGCTTCCCGCGCAACCTGGCCCAGGCCGAGGCGCTGGACGCCTTCCTGCGGGCCAACGAGCTGACGCTGGACGCGGTCCTGGACCTGGAGGTCCCGGAGGACGAGGTGGTCAAGCGCATCGCCGGCCGCCGTACCTGCCGCAACGACAGCGCGCACACCTTCCACGTGGAGTACAAGAAGCCCGAGACCGAGGGCGTGTGCGACGTGTGCGGCGGTGAGCTGTACCAGCGCGAGGACGACAGCGAGGAAACCGTCCGCAAGCGCCTCGAGGTCTACCACCGCGAGACCGAGCCGATCATCGACTACTACAGGGCCAAGGGCCAGGTCGTGACGATCCCGGCGCTCGGCGCGGTGCCCGAGGTCACGCAGCGCGCGATGGGCGCCCTGGCGGCCAAGGCGGCCTGACGGCCGCGAGGACCAGAACAGTACGGCCGCGGCGCCCGTTGGGCACCGCGGCCGTACTGTTGAGCAGATAAGCCAAGACGACGGAATCCCGGAAGGCACCCATGGTGGAGATCAAGACGGCCGAGCAGATCGCGAAGATGCGTGAGGCGGGGCTGGTCGTCGCCGCCATCCACGAGGCGACGCGTGCGGCCGCCGTGCCCGGCGCCTCCACCAAGGACCTGGACGACGTCGCCCGCAAGGTGATCGCCGACCACGGCGCCAAGTCGAACTTCCTGGGCTACGGCGGCTTCCCCGCGACCATCTGCACGTCGGTGAACGACGTCGTCGTGCACGGCATCCCGGACCGCGAGACCGTCCTCGCGGACGGCGACATCATCTCCATCGACGCGGGCGCGATCATCGACGGCTGGCACGGGGACGCCGCCTTCACCGTCTTCGTCGGCGAGGGCCACGCCCCGGAGCTGCACGAGCTGAGCCGGGTCACCGAGGAGTCGATGTGGGCCGGGATCGCCGCGGTCCGCAAGGGCAACCGGCTGCTCGACATCTCCAAGGCGATCGAGGGCTACATCCGGCGCCAGCCGCGTCCCGCCTCCGGCAAGTACGGGATCATCGAGGACTACGGCGGCCACGGCATCGGCAGCCAGATGCACATGGACCCGCATCTGCTGAACTACGTCTCCCGCAAGCGCGGCAAGGGCCCGAAGCTGGTGCCCGGCTTCTGCATCGCGATCGAGCCGATGGTGAGCCTCGGCACCGCGAAGACGCACGTCCTGGCCGACGACTGGACCGTCAAGACGGACGACGGCACCTGGTCCAGCCACTGGGAGCACTCGGTCGCGCTGACCGAGGAGGGCCCGCTGGTGCTGACCGCGGTGGACGGCGGCAAGGCGAAGCTGGCCGAGCTGGGCGTGGAGACCGCGCCGGACCCGCTGGCCTGAACCGTCCCGGCCCCGTCGCCCTGCGTGATCTTCTTTGGCATAAACACCGTGGAATCCGGGCATGCTGCCCCGGATTCGTGTTTCGGGATGCCCTGACGTAGACTGACACGTCGGCTCACGCATGCCCTCCCGCATGTGGCGAGCCGATCAAGGTAGCCGATCCCGAAAGCAGGACATGGCCAAGAAGCAAGGCGCCATCGAAATCGAGGGCACCGTGATCGAGTCTCTGCCGAACGCGATGTTCAAGGTGGAGCTTCAGAACGGTCACAAGGTCCTCGCGCACATCAGCGGCAAGATGCGTATGCACTACATCCGCATCCTGCCGGATGACCGGGTTGTCGTGGAGCTGTCTCCGTACGACCTCACGCGCGGACGGATCGTCTACCGCTACAAGTAGATCTCACGACCCGGAGAACCTCACACCATGAAGGTCAAGCCGAGCGTCAAGAAGATCTGCGACAAGTGCAAGGTGATCCGCCGCCACGGCCGGGTCATGGTCATCTGCGACAACCTGCGCCACAAGCAGCGCCAGGGCTGACGCACGCCGGCCGATAGACCTGCACTTCTCGCAGCAATCTTCGCGCGACGCATAACTGTACGTACATACGCAGTCACCCGTTCCCGTCACCGTTGTCATGACATCGGGGACGACACCCCCGGTCGGAGGCCGGGGACCCGGCCCGACCGGCTGGGAGTGGTGCTGTGGAAGACCTCCGACAACCACCTGGAGCCAGATTCATGGCACGCCTTGCAGGCGTTGATCTCCCGCGCGAAAAGCGCGTCGAGGTCGCCCTCACCTACGTCTTCGGCATCGGTCGCACCCTTGCCCAGCAGACGCTCGCCAACACCGGTGTGAACCCGGACACCCGCGTTCGCGACCTGGCCGAAGAGGACCTGGTCAAGATCCGCGAGTACGTGGACAGCAACATCAAGACCGAGGGTGACCTCCGTCGTGAGATTCAGGCCGACATCCGCCGCAAGGTGGAGATCGGCTGCTACCAGGGCCTGCGTCACCGCCGCGGCCTGCCGGTCCACGGCCAGCGCACCAGCACCAACGCCCGCACCCGCAAGGGCCCGCGTCGCGCGATCGCCGGTAAGAAGAAGCCGGGCAAGAAGTAGTCCGCACCGGACGCTGCCAAGCGGTCCGAGCTGTAGGACCGACCACCTCCACGGGAGAATTCAGGAATGCCTCCGAAGAGCAGGACGGCCGGCGCCAAGAAGGTGCGCCGCAAGGAGAAGAAGAACGTCGCCCACGGGCACGCTCACATCAAGAGCACGTTCAACAACACCATCGTTTCGATCACGGACCCGACCGGGAACGTGATTTCTTGGGCCTCGGCCGGCCACGTCGGCTTCAAGGGCTCGCGCAAGTCCACTCCGTTCGCCGCGCAGATGGCCGCCGAGTCGGCCGCCCGCCGCGCGCAGGAGCACGGCATGCGCAAGGTCGACGTGTTCGTCAAGGGTCCGGGCTCCGGCCGTGAGACCGCGATCCGCTCGCTCCAGGCCACCGGCCTGGAGGTGGGTTCGATCCAGGACGTCACTCCGACTCCGCACAACGGATGCCGCCCGCCCAAGCGCCGGCGCGTCTGACCGGCTGAAGTAGGAGACAACTAGAAAATGGCGCGTTACACCGGGGCCGACTGCAAGCGTTGCCGTCGGGAAAAGCAGAAGCTCTTCCTCAAGGGGAGCAAGTGCGAGAGCGCAAAGTGCCCGATCGAGATCCGTCCTTACCCCCCGGGTGAGCACGGTCGCGGGCGCACCAAGGACAGCGAGTACCTGCTGCAGCTCCGAGAGAAGCAGAAGGCGACCCGCATCTACGGGGTCCTTGAGAAGCAGTTCCGTGGCTACTACGCGGAGGCGAACAAGAAGTCCGGCAAGACCGGTGAGAACCTTCTTCGCATCCTCGAGACGCGGCTGGACAACGTGGTCTACCGGGCGGGCTTCGCCAAGTCCCGGGACCACGCCCGTCAGCTGGTGCGTCACGGCCACTTCACCGTGAACGGCGTCAAGACCGACATCCCGTCGGCCCGCGTCGCCGTGAACGACATCATCGAGGTGCGTGCGAAGTCCCGGACCATGACCCCCTTCCAGGTGGCCGTGGCCGAGGCGGGCGAGCGCACGGTGCCGGCGTGGCTGGAGGCCATTCCGTCGCAGCTGCGCATCCTCGTGCACTCGATGCCCGAGCGCCAGGTGATCGACACCCAGGTGCAGGAGCAGCTGATCGTCGAGCTCTACTCGAAGTAGTAGAGCGGGACGATACGGGCGGTACGGCGCCGTTTGGCACGTACCGCCCGTACCATTGAAGGGTTCGGCGTCAAATAGCGGGCGCCGGAGACTGGAGGAAACCCCATGCTGATCGCTCAGCGTCCCTCGTTGACCGAAGAGGTCGTCGACGAGTTCCGCTCCCGGTTCGTGATCGAGCCGCTGGAGCCGGGCTTCGGCTACACCCTCGGAAACTCCCTGCGTCGTACGCTCCTCTCCTCGATCCCCGGTGCGGCGGTCACGTCCATCCGGATCGACGGGGTCCTGCACGAGTTCACCACCGTGCCGGGCGTCAAGGAGGACGTCACCGACCTGATCCTCAACATCAAGCAGCTGGTCGTCTCCTCGGAGCACGACGAGCCGGTCGTGATGTACCTGCGCAAGCAGGGCCCGGGTCTGGTCACCGCCGCCGACATCGCACCGCCGGCCGGTGTCGAGGTGCACAACCCGGACCTGGTCCTGGCCACGCTGAACGGCAAGGGCAAGCTGGAGATGGAGCTGACCGTCGAGCGCGGTCGCGGCTATGTCTCCGCCGTCCAGAACAAGCAGGTCGGCCAGGAGATCGGCCGGATTCCGGTCGACTCGATCTACTCGCCGGTGCTCAAGGTCACCTACAAGGTCGAGGCGACCCGTGTCGAGCAGCGCACCGACTTCGACAAGCTGATCGTCGACGTCGAGACCAAGCAGGCCATGCGCCCGCGCGACGCCATGGCGTCGGCCGGTAAGACCCTGGTCGAGCTGTTCGGCCTGGCCCGCGAGCTGAACGTGGACGCCGAGGGCATCGACATGGGCCCGTCCCCGACGGACGCCGCCCTGGCCGCGGATCTGGCGCTGCCGATCGAGGAGCTGGAGCTCACGGTCCGGTCGTACAACTGCCTCAAGCGCGAGGGCATCCACTCCGTGGGTGAGCTGGTCGCGCGGTCCGAGGCGGACCTGCTCGACATCCGCAACTTCGGCGCCAAGTCGATCGACGAGGTCAAGGCGAAGCTGGCCGGTATGGGCCTCGCGCTCAAGGACAGCCCGCCCGGATTCGACCCGACCGCCGCCGCCGACGCCTTCGGCGCGGACGACGACGCGGACGCCGGGTTCGTCGAGACCGAGCAGTACTGATACTTCCGGCGGGCGTTCGCTCGTCGGTAACTGACACCGGTACCTGATACGGCCGGTGCAGACATCTAGGAGATACACAATGCCGAAGCCCACCAAGGGCGCCCGTCTGGGCGGCAGCGCTGCGCACGAGCGGCTTCTGCTGGCGAACCTCGCCACCGCGCTGTTCGAGCACGGCCGGATCACCACCACCGAGGCGAAGGCCCGCCGCCTGCGCCCGGTCGCGGAGAAGCTGGTCACCAAGGCGAAGAAGGGCGACCTTCACAACCGCCGTCTGGTGCTCCAGTCCATCCGTGACAAGAGCGTCGTGCACACTCTCTTCACCGAGATCGCGCCGCGCTACGAGAACCGGCCGGGTGGCTACACCCGCATCACCAAGATCGGCAACCGTCGTGGCGACAACGCCCCGATGGCGGTCATCGAGCTGGTCGAGGCCCTGACCGTGCAGCAGGAGGCGGTCGGCGAGGCCGAGGCCGCCACCAAGCGCACCGCGAAGGACGCCGCCGGCGACCAGGCCGTCGCGGACCTCAAGAAGGACGAGGCCCCCGAGGCCGAGGCCACCGAGGCTCCGGCGGAGGAGTCCAAGGACGCCTGACGTCCGAGGCTTGTCGTACGGGCGGGCCCGCTCCCAGATTCTGGGTGCGGGCCCGTTCCGCGTTGCGAGGTGTGGAGAGGAACGGTTGGGTGAGTGACGAGGCGGCACCCGGTTTCGTACGGATCCGGCTGGATCTGAGTTACGACGGCAAGGACTTCTCGGGCTGGGCCAAGCAGCGCGAGCGGCGCACCGTCCAGGGCGAGCTGGAGAGCGCCCTGCGCACGGTGACCCGGTCGTCGGACACCTACGAGCTGACGGTGGCGGGCCGCACCGACGCCGGGGTGCACGCCCGGGGGCAGGTCGCGCACGTCGATCTGCCGGAGCCGGTGTGGGCCGAGCACCGGGACAAGCTGCTGCGCCGCCTGGCGGGGCGGCTGCCGCACGACGTACGGGTGTGGCGGGTCGCCGAGGCGCCGCCCGGTTTCAACGCG
This sequence comes from Streptomyces sp. NPDC007983, assembly GCF_042958345.1. Lineage (NCBI taxonomy): Bacteria > Bacillati > Actinomycetota > Actinomycetes > Kitasatosporales > Streptomycetaceae > Streptomyces > Streptomyces sp. NPDC007983. The sequence continues at coordinate 783,009 of NZ_JBIBJI010000003.1, read as the reverse complement.
CGCTTCTCGGCGGTCTGGCGGCGGTACGCCTACCGGGTGGTGGACCATCCGGGCGGGGTCGATCCGCTGCTGCGCGGCCATGTGCTGTGGCACGACTGGCCGCTGGACGTGGACGCCATGAACGCGGCCTCGGCGCCGCTGCTCGGCGAGCACGACTTCGCCGCGTACTGCAAGCGGCGGGACGGCGCCACCACCATCCGCACCCTCCAGCGGCTGAGCTGGGAGCGCGGCGAGGACGGTGTGATCACGGCGACGGTGCGGGCCGACGCCTTCTGCCACAACATGGTCCGCTCGCTGGTCGGCGCGCTGCTGTTCGTCGGCGACGGCCACCGCCCGGTGGACTGGCCGGGGAAGGTGCTGGCGGCGGGGGTGCGGGATTCGGCGGTCCATGTCGTACGCCCCCACGGCCTGACCCTCGAAGAGGTGGGCTACCCGGCCGACGAACTGCTCGCGGCCCGGAACAAAGAGGCGCGTAACAAGCGTTCGCTGCCGGCCGCGGGATGCTGCTGACCTGCGACGGGTGTGTGATCGTGACCGGCGGGTACACGATTTCGCGCATCTGTGTCTGGAGCCGGAGCACAGGAGATCGATAACATTTGCGCCGCAGAGTCCGGGTGGCCGACCGGGAAGGGACCGATCGCGTGAGTACCAGTGAGGCCGCCGTACGTGAACAGCTGACGAGGGCTCTGCAGGAGCGGGACGAGGAGATCGCCGACCGCTGGGTCGCGCTGCAGCTGGAGCAGGCACTGCTCGGCACCGACATCAGCGAGGCCGAACTCCGCGAGGAGGCCGACTCGTTGATCGACGCCCTGGTGCCGGGCCTGGAGAGCGACGTCCCGGTGGAACGGGTCGTCACCTCCCACCCGGGACTGCACCAGGCGGTCATCGGACTGTCCATGCGCCGGGCCCGGGCGGGGGCGACGCCGACCGCGACCTCGCTCGCGGTGCTGGCGCTCAAGGAGGCGCTGCTGAAGGCCGTGCAGCGGGAGACCCGGGACGCCGAGGAGCTGTTCGCCACGGCGGTCTTCATCAACCGGCTGCTCGATGTGGCCGGGGCGCTGTCCTTCGAGACGTATGTGGAGGGCCGCGAGGAGATCATCCGGCGGCAGAGCCAGCAGCTGATGGAGCTGTCCACGCCGGTGGTGCGGCTGTGGAAGCAGGTGCTGGCGGTGCCGCTGATCGGCACGCTGGACACCGCGCGGACCCAGATCGTCATGGAGAACCTGCTCCAGGCGATACAGGACCATGAGGCGCTGGTCGCGATCATCGACATCACGGGCGTCTCGACGGTGGACACCGCCGTCGCCCAGCACCTCATGCAGACCGTCAACGCGGTGCGGCTCATGGGCGCGGACTGTGTGATCAGCGGCATCCGGCCGTCCATCGCGCAGACCATCGCCCAGCTCGGCATCGACCTGTCCACCATCCTCACGCGGGCGACGCTGGCCGACGCGCTGGCCGCCGCGATCAAGCTGATCGACGGCCCCGGACCGGACGGGGAAGAGGGGGAGAGCCGGTGACCGAACACCGCCCGGCGGGCGTTCCGATTCTGCGGCTGGGCGATGTCCTGGTCACCGGACTGCTCAACGAGCTGGACGACCGGGCCGCCATCGCCTTCACCGAGGAGCTGACGGCCCGCATCTCCGCCGAGGGGGCGCGGGGGGTGCTCATCGACATCTCCCGGCTGGAGATCATCGACTCCTTCGTGGCCCGCACCCTGATGGAACTGACCACGGTGTCCCGGCTGCTGGGCGCCCGGGTGATCGTGGCGGGCATGCGGCCGCCGGTGGCGATCACCCTGGTGGAGCTGGGCATCGAACTGGTCGGTGTGGAGACCGCACTCAACCCGGAACAGGGCCTGGCCGCATTGGGGTGGCGCCAGGCCCAGGAACCCCTGGGAGGGTCCCGACGTGGCGCTGCCCGGTGAGTCCACCGTCGCTTCCCGGCCGACCCCGGCGCCCCGCGCGGGCGACGGCGAGGCGGGCGCGCCCGTGACCCATCAGGTCCGTACCGAGGAGGATCTGCTGGCGGTGCGGCACGCGGTGCGCGCGGCCACCGTCGAGGCCGGGTTCGGGATCGTCGACCAGACCCGGGTGGTCACGGCGGCGAGCGAGCTGGCCCGTAACGCCTTTGTGCACGGCGGAGGCGGCACCCTGACGATCGAACAGGTGCGCGGATCCGCCGGGCGCGGGCTGCGGCTGACCGTCAAGGACGACGGGCCGGGCATCGCGGACCTGGACACGGCGCTCACCGACGGCTTCACCACCGGCTCGGGGCTCGGCCACGGGCTGGGCGGCGCCCGCCGGCTGATGGACGAGTTCACGGTGCACACCGGCGCCGGACAGGGCACGGTCGTGGTCGCCACCCGGTGGACGGTCCGGTGACCCGTACGACGGTGCCCCCCACCGCCCAGGTACGGATCGACCACCACAGCGCGGTCCACCTGGCGGCCGAGACGGCACGGCGCGTGGCGCGGGCGTGCGGACTGCCCGGCGCGCTGCCCGACCAGGCGGCCGTCATCGCCTCGGAGCTGGCCACCAACCTCGACAAGCACGCCAGCGACGGCACCCTCTACATCCAGCCCGTGCCGCTCGGCGAGGGCGTGGAGATCCTGGCCGCCGACCGCGGCCCGGGCATGGCCGAGCTGGAGCGCTGCCTCGCGGACGGCTACACCACCGCCGGAACCCTCGGGGTGGGCCTCGGCGCCGTGAGCAGGCTCGCCACCCACTTCCTCATCCGCACCGGTACGTGGCGGGACACCGAGGTCGGGACCTGGGCCTGCGCCCGGCTCACCCCGCCCGGCGACCGGGCGGCCGCGTCGCAGGGCGTGGGTTCGGTGTGCCTGGCCGTCGAGGGGGAGGAGGACTGCGGCGACGCCTGTGCCGTCGCCGACACCGGCGACACCCGCACCGCCGTCGTCCTCGACGGGCTGGGCCACGGGACGCAGGCCGCCGAGGCGGCCGGTATCGCGCTGCGCACCTTCCACGCCGACCCCGGGCGGCCGCTGGGCGAGCTGCTGACCGGCATGCACCGCGCGCTGCGGCACACCCGCGGGGCCGCGGCCGGGCTGGTGCGGCTCCACGCGGACCACGCCGAGTACTGCGGCATCGGCAACGTCCGCGTGCTCGCCCTGTCCCACCAGGGCGTGCAGTCCCGGCTCACCGGACAGCCCGGCGTCGTCGGCTGGTCGATGCCCGCCCCGCACGTCCACCGCTTCCCGCTGCCGCAGGGCGCCACCGCGGTGCTCCACAGCGACGGCATCGACGCCGGATGGGCGCGCGATCCGTCACCGTTCCTGCTCCGACTCCCGCCACCCCTGTTGTCCGCCGCACTCGCCCATGGCCATCGCCGCAACCGCGACGATGCCTCGGTTCTCACGGCCAGGCCCCCACAGAGGCACCCATGACCACCCGGACCATCGGCTGCGACACGGCGGACGGACTCAGCCGGGCGGTGCGCCGCGTGGCCCGCGACCACGCCCTGGATCCGGGCTTGCGCGGACGGCTCGTACTGTCCGTCGCGGCCGTCGCGGAACCGGCCCTGCGTACGGCCGGACACACCTCGCTGAGCTGGACGTTCCAGTGCGAGGACGACGACCGGTCCGGGCTGCTCACCCTGGCGCTCGGTTTAGACGGCCCCACGGCCCTGCCGTCCGCCGAGACCGCCGCCGCGCTCCCGCTGCCCGCCGACGCGGTGACGGACCGGGAGGTGGTGTGGCGGCTGCAGGCCGCCCCGGCAGCGGACGCCCCGGACGACGGGACGGCACCGGACTCCTCGGCCGGCGACGCGGCGCTGGTGGAGGAGGAGCTGCGCGCCGTGGTGGCCCGCACCGACGAGCTCACCGCCGAACACCGCCGCCTCAAGGACGAACTCGCCGAGACCAACAGCGGTGTGCTCGCCCTCTACGTCCAGCTCGACGAGCGCGACGAGCGGCTGCGCAAGGCCCACGGCCAGACCCTGCGCGAGCTGGAGGACGCGCTGCGCCCGGCGCCCCTGGAGGTCGACGGCCTCGAACTCGCCGTCCACTACGCGCCCGCGGGCACCGACGCGCCCACCGGCGGCGACCTGTACGACTGGTTCGTGCTGCCCGACGGCACCGTGCACATCACGATCGTGGACGCGCTCGGGCACGGGGTGACCAGTACCCGTAGCGCCCTCAACGTCACCCACGCGGTGCGCACCCTCGCCCTGGAGGGCCATCACCTCCAGTCGATCGTCGCCCGCACCGACGAGATCCTGCTGCCGTTCGACCGCAACGTGATGGCCACCGTCCTGCTGGCCCGGATCAACCCGGCCACCGGTGAGCTGCGGGTGGCCAACGGCAGCCATCCGCCCGCGCTGCTGACCCGCGCCAACGGAACGGCGCGCTATCTGGAGGCCCGGGGGCGCGGGATCGGCTTCCCGATGCCCGGAAGCGACCGGCTGCTGACCGAGAAGATGGCGCCGGGGGATCTCCTGCTGCTCTACACCGACGGGCTCACCGAGAGCCGACGGGACCCCGTGGAGGGCGAGAAGCGGTTGATCGAGGCCGCGTACGAGCATCTGCACGCCCCGATCGAGGAGATCCCCGGCGCCATCGCGGACGATATGCACACCGTGATCCTTCACCCGGACGACACCCTCGCGCTGGCCGTCCGGGTCCGGTCCTGACGGTCCCTAGGAGGACCGCAGGCCGTGGGAGGAGCGCAGGACCGCGGGCCGGTGGCGCCGCTGCCGCCTTCGCCACAGCGCCCGGTCGTGCGGCTGCGCCCGGACCAGCTCCTCGAACAGCGGGTAGGCGCCGAGCAGCGCCTCCCGCAGCTGGTGGTCCGTACGGGCATGGCCCGCGCGGGCCCGCTCCGCCTCGGTGTGCAGCTGCCGGTAGCCGTCGACCGCCTGGGCGTGCCGGACGGACAGTGCCTCCAGCAGCTGCTCCGGGGACTCGGCCGGATACCCGCGCTCGGCCGCCAGCGCGCCGAGCAGCCGGTCGGCCTCCCGCACGGCGAGCGCGGGCGACTCGACGAACCGCTCCTGCAGGCCGGACCAGCGGGCCGCGTACTGCTCCCGGGACTCCGGCGTCAGCGCCCGTATCGACAGTTCGCCGTAGCGTCGCAGCCGCTCGCTCAGCTCCCACTGCGCCGCCTTCGCGTCGCCGTGGTGCCGCGCGACGGCCCGGTCGTATTCGGGGCCGAACCGGCTCATGAGGCCGTCGCGGCTGCTCTGCCGCACCGGCCGCGCGAACACCAGCGCCACCATGGCCACCAGTGCCGCTACCAGAATGATGAGCGTGACTGACATCGGATTGCCTTCCGCAGAGAATTCCTCGCTCGAGGCTTGTCATCACCGAGTGTTACCGCCGTGGCCAGGGCCAAACGCGGCGCACTCGTCGGCTCACGCACTCAATTTTCCTGCGGTGCACAGCTGATGGCGAGGTCCTCGGCCTTGCCCAGGTAGGGGCGTACACCGTGGGTGACCGGGTGGAGGTCCGTCGTGTGCCGGTCGAGGATGTCCCCGACGACCCGGCCTATGCGGATCGCGGTGGTGGCGTCGGAGGTCTTACGGAGGGTCAGGTCCCAGTGGGCGGTGCCCTTCCCGTCGCCGCGCGCCGCGTGGATCCGCTCGTACGGGATGGTGAAGCGGAACCGGGTCGCGTCCAGCGCGGTGACGCCCGTGGTGAACGGCAGGGCCGCGCCGCGCGGGGTGGCGACCGCGCTCGGGGTCGCGTCGGGGCCGAAGCGGGCGCCGTGCAGGGTGCCCTCGACGGTGAGCCCGTCGGCCTCGGCGCGGATCACCCGGGCCTCGGCGTGCGCCGGGCGGCGCCAGGCGCGCAGCGCGAGATAGCCGTCGACGGTGGAGTACGGGATCCACCAGGAGAACGGGGAGCCGGGCAGCGGCTCGAGCCCCACCAGCCCGCGCCCCTCGGCGAACCGGCACATCACCCGGCGGCGCACCCCGTCCGAGGAGCGCACCACATGCGCGTCCCAGCGGCCCTCGGCCAGGTCGATCGCGCCGCGGTCCAGCGTCGCGGTCCACGGCGCGCCCGCGGCGACCGGCGGCCGCAGCGGCACCCGCACCGGGGCGCCCCCGCCGCGGCGGTGGGTGAGGGTCAGCGCGAGGCCGGTGCCGTGGACGTCGGCGGGCTCGACCAGCACCGTCATGATGCCGTCGGCGTCGATCCGGCAGGAGGCGACCGGGCGCAGCGGCTTGCGGATCAACTGCTTGACAATGCTTTTGAAGGCCTTTCGGGGCGCTCGGTCGGCAGGTGGGCCGAAGGGGCGCGCCGGTACCGAAAGGGACAGCGCGCGCAGGGGACGGGGGACGAAGGACCGGGGACGGCCGGGCGCCGGCACGGGCTGCGGCGCCCCGGCGGCGACCCGGGCCGTGAACAGGGTGTCGAACAGCTTCTCGTACGCGGCGGCCATCCGCGGCGGTGCGTACCGCTGCGCCGCGACCCGCGCCGCCTCGCCCATGGAGCGGCGCAGCGGCTCGTCCTCGATCAGGGTGAGCAGCCCCTTGGCGATGGCGTCGGCGTCGCCGACGGGGACCAGCAGCCCGTCCCGGCCGGCTGTGATGATCTCGCCGGGCCCGTGCGGGCAGTCGGTGGCGACGACGGGCACGCCGCAGTGCATCGCCTCGACGATCGTCATGCCGAACGACTCCTCGCGGGAGGTGACGGCGGCGATCGAGCCCTTGGCCCATTCGGTCTCGATGGGGGAGTGGGCGCCCATCATCGTGATGTGCCCGGCGAGCCCGAGTTCGTCGATCTGGCGGCGCAGCGTGGGCGCCTGGGGGCCGCGGCCGTAGATCCGCAGATGCCAGTCGGGGTGTTTGGCGGCGACCGTGGCCCAGGCGGCGACCAGCAGGTCGTAGCGCTTGACCGGGATGAGCCGGCCGGCGGCCACGACCAGTTTGGCGTTGCCGTCGGAGGGCTCGATGCCGGTGGCGGGCACGCAGTTGGGCAGTCCGGTCAGCAGGGTGGGGATGCCGGGCAGCCGGTCGCGGTGGGTCCGCGCGTCCGCCTCGGAGACGGAGGTGTTGGCGTCGAGCCGGGCGAGGGCGGCGTCGCAGGCGGTGCGGATCTCGGCGCGGTGGGTCTCGTACAGCCGGTGCTCCTGGCCGATCCGCAGATAGCGGCCCTCCCGGCCGAGGGCGGCGAGGCAGATCACCAGACCGGGGCGGGTGGCGATGACGACATCGGCGTCGGTGTCGGCCAGATAGGCGGCGAGGCGCTGGTCGGTGAGCGCGTTGAAGTTGACGGTGCCTTTGGACTCCGCGGCCGGTACGTGGGCGCTGGGCTGCTTCAGCAGCGGGTTGCCGAGGTCGCTCGACTCGCGCGGGGCGCCCGGGCGTTGGTCGATCAGGGGGCTGAGCCGCACGGCCGCGGGGAGGGGCAGGCCCGGGGTGTCGATGGTGCGGATCAGGGAGACGATCTCCACCCGGTGGCGGGCGGCCAGCGCCCCGGCCAGATTGAAGGTCGACCGGATGGTGCCGCCGATCCCATAGGCGTTGTGCAGCAGAAAAGCGATCTTCATGGTGATGTACGCGCGGCGCCGTCGATCCGCCGCGACGCGCCCTCCCCTCCGGGTGTGCCGCCGGTGTGATGCCGATATGGAGTGAACTGAGGAACGATCGGTCGGTAAGACAGCGTGGAGACGGAAAAGTTGCTTATGCATGCGGTGATATGGGATGCACCACATTCAGTGTGAGCTGTACAACCTTCGGCCGCATGGTGAGTCCGCGCCCGGCCTGGAGGGGTAAGGGGCCGGCGACGTGACGGAGGGTGAGGTGGGCGGCGGCGAGGACGGCCCGCGGAAGGCGGTATCCGCCTGCCGGGGGCGCCCCGAACGCCGTCCGGGCCCGGACGGCGGCGTCCGGGCCCGGAGGTGGTGTGGGTGGTTGTGTCAGCCGGTGGTGCCGGCGGCGGCCGACGCCTGCGCGTTGCCGCGGGCCAGGATGCGCAGGAAGGTGTAGTCGGCCAGGTCGCGCCCGGCCTGCAGCGCCTGGGTGTCCGCCGTCGTGACCTTCTTCCCCGAGGTGTAGCCGGAGATCGTGAAGTACGCGTACCGCCCGATGGCGTTGGCCGAGGTGCGGCACGCGGTCTGGCGGCAGAACGACGGAACCCCGCCGCCCGGCAGGGACGCCACGTTCGGCTTGTACCCGTTCTTCGCCTTCTCCGCGCCCGCCCGGCCGTCGAAGACGGCGACGCCGACGGTGACCGCCACGCCGTCCCGGGCGAAGGTGGCGCGCAGCAGTTTGCGGCACCCGTTGCCGCTGAGCACCGACCCCAGGGCACCCTGGGTGCCCGCCGCGCAGCTGGAGGTGGAGGCGGTCGCCCCCTTCGTGTACGAGCGGCCCTCCTTCGCGGCCTCCTCGTCGGGGAAGAGCGTCCTGGCGCTCAGCGGCGCCTTGTCCCGCTTCACGTCGGAGATGATGTCCAGCGGCTTGGGCGGCGCCGGCGGCGCGACATCGGAGAACGACGGCTCGGGCGTCTCCGACTCGCGCGGCAGCGTCGGCTGCGAGGGCAGGTGGTTCGCCGAGTCGTCCGGGGAGTCGCCCTTGTCGTTGCTGCTGACCACCGCCGTGGCGACCATGGCCCCGACGGCCGCCGTCGCGAGCGCGGCGCCCCCGATGAAGAGCCATCGGCGGCGACGGCCGCGCGCGGCGGTGTGATCCGCCATCGCGGCCCAGTCCGGCGTCGACGACTGGGACGGCCGAGACGACTGAGGTGGCCGAGACCCCCCGGGCCCGTACGGCCCCCCTTGCCCAAAGCTCATGGCGCGCATCCTAATGGGGGCAGGTGACGCCGGGGACCCGTCAACCGCCAGGGAGGCGTTTTGACCCCCGTGGGGGCGGGCCGGTATTCTGCCAGTTCGTTATGCGTATTGGCTTGCTCGTTCTCACGTGAGTGGCCGTTACGCCGGTTCACCGGGCCGATGACCAGCGGCAGGCACTCGGAATGCGTCACCGAGGTGTGGCCAGGGCTGTCGTGATCGTCCGGGTGGCCTTGTCAGGACCACACTCACTGAAGAAGCGAAGGCTACGACCGTGCGTACGTACAGCCCCAAGCCCGGCGACGTGCAGCGTCAGTGGCACGTCATCGACGCCACCGACGTTGTTCTCGGCCGTCTGGCCAGCCAGGCCGCCACCCTCCTGCGGGGGAAGCACAAGCCGGTGTACGCGCCGCATGTCGACGCGGGTGACTTCGTTGTCATCATCAACGCCGACAAGGTGCACCTCTCCGGCAACAAGCGGACCCAGAAGATGGCCTACCGCCACTCGGGCTACCCCGGTGGTCTGCGCTCCGTCCGTTACGACGAGCTGCTGGAGAAGAACCCGGAGAAGGCCGTCGAGAAGGCCATCAAGGGCATGCTCCCGAAGAACACCCTGGGCCGTCAGATGCTCTCGAAGCTGAAGGTGTACTCGGGTGACCAGCACCCGCACGCCGCTCAGCAGCCGGTCCCGTTCGAGATCACCCAGGTCGCGCAGTAAGTCCGGCCACCCCCTAAGACGAAGAGAAGCTGAGGAGCATCGTGGCCGAGACCACCGCCGAGACCCCCCTCGATGTCGAGGAGTACACCACCGAGAGCGTGGAGACGATCGAGTCGGAGTACACCTCCGAGTCGATGGCCTCCCGTTTCGGCGACCCGCAGCCGGCCGCCGGCACCGGGCGCCGCAAGAACGCCGTGGCCCGTGTCCGCATCATCCCGGGCAGCGGCCAGTGGAAGATCAACGGTCGCACCCTTGAGGAGTACTTCCCCAACAAGGTGCACCAGCAGGAAGTCAACGAGCCCTTCAAGGTGCTCGAGCTGGACGACCGCTACGACGTCGTCGCCCGCATCGCGGGTGGTGGCGTCTCCGGCCAGGCCGGTGCGCTGCGCCTGGGCATCGCCCGCGCGCTGAACGAGGCGGACGTGGACAACAACCGCGGCCCGCTCAAGAAGGCCGGCTTCCTGACCCGTGACGACCGCGCCACCGAGCGTAAGAAGGCCGGTCTGAAGAAGGCCCGCAAGGCGCCGCAGTACAGCAAGCGTTAATCCGCTTCACCACGCGGTTCGGCGGTTTCCGCCGCTTGTCGACACGCCCCGGCGGCACCACCCGTGCCTCCGGGGCGTTCGGCTATCGCCACCAGGGGGCGTATACCTACAGGCAAGCGTCTATCAATCTCCACGCAAGCTTTAAGCCCCCTCAGCTCGTAATCTCGGAGGACACCAGTGGGACGACTCTTCGGTACGGATGGTGTGCGCGGCGTCGCGAACGCCGATCTGACGGCTGAGATGGCGCTCGGCCTGTCGGTCGCGGCGGCACACGTGCTCGCCGAGGTGGGAACCTTCGAGGGCCATCGGCCGGTGGCGGTGGTCGGGCGGGATCCACGCGCGTCCGGAGAGTTCCTGGAGGCCGCCGTGGTGGCGGGGCTGGCCAGCGCGGGTGTGGACGTGCTGCGGGTGGGCGTCCTGCCGACGCCGGCGGTCGCCCATCTGACCGGGGCGCTCGACGCCGACCTCGGCGTGATGCTCTCCGCCAGCCACAACCCGATGCCCGACAACGGCATCAAGTTCTTCGCCCGCGGCGGCCACAAGCTCGCCGACGAGCTGGAGGACCGCATCGAAACCACCTGCCGCGCGCACGCCTCCGGCGAGCCGTGGGACCGGCCCACCGGCGCCGGGGTGGGGCGGGTCCGCGACTACGCGGAGGGCTTCGACGCCTACGTCGCCCACCTCGTCGGCGCGCTCCCGGGCCGCCTCGACGGCCTCAAGGTCGTCATCGACGGCGCGCACGGCGCCGCCTCCCGGGTCTCCCCGGAGGCGTTCGCCCGCGCCGGGGCCGAGGTCGTGACGATCGGCGCCGAGCCGGACGGCCTCAACATCAACGCCGGATGCGGCTCCACCCACCTGGCCCAGCTCCAGGCCGCCGTCGTCGAGCACGGCGCCGACCTCGGCGTCGCCCACGACGGCGACGCCGACCGCTGCCTGGCCGTGGACTCCGTGGGCCGCGAGGTCGACGGCGACCAGATCCTCGCCGTCCTCGCCCTCGCCATGCGCGAGGCGGGCACGCTGCGCGGAAACACCGTGGTCGGCACCGTGATGTCGAACCTCGGCTTCAAGCTCGCCATGCAGCGGGAGGGCGTCGAGCTGGTCCAGACGGCGGTCGGCGACCGCTATGTGCTGGAGGAGATGAAGAGCCGCGGTTACGCCCTCGGCGGCGAGCAGTCCGGCCACGTCATCGTCCTCGACCACGCCACGACCGGTGACGGCACCCTCACCGGCCTCCTGCTGGCCGCCCGCGTCGCCGCGACCGGCCGCAGCCTGGCCGACCTCGCCGGGGTCATGGAGCGCCTGCCGCAGGTGCTGATCAACGTCCCCGACGTCGACAAATCCCGCGTCTCCAGCAGCGCCGACCTGGCCGCCGCCGTAGCCGAGGCCGAACACGAGCTGGGCGAGACCGGCCGCGTCCTGCTGCGCTCGTCGGGCACCGAGCCGCTGGTCCGCGTCATGGTGGAGGCCGCCGACATCGACCAGGCCCGCTCCGTGGCCGGCCGCCTGGCCGACGCCGTGAAGTCGGCCCTGGGCTAGGCCCTTATCAGACGCCGGAGGGGCTGGTTTTCCAGCCCCTTCACGCTTCCGCGATCACCACCGCCGACGCCACCCCCGCGTCGTGGCTCAGCGAGACGTGCCACGCCCGTACGCCCAGCTCATCGGCGCGCGCCGCGACCGTGCCGCGCACGGACAGGCGCGGGCGGCCGCCCGGCTCGGTCCAGACCTCGGCGTCGGTCCAGCGCAGGCCGCTCGGCGCGCCCAGGGCCTTGGCCAGGGCCTCCTTGGCGGCGAAGCGGGCGGCGAGCGAGGCCACGCCACGGCGCTCCCCGCTCGGCAGCGACAGCTCGGCCTCGACGAACAGGCGTGCCGCCAGCCCCGGCGTACGGTCCAGCGACGCCGCGAAGCGGTCGATCTCCGCGACGTCGATGCCCACCCCGACGATCACGCGGTCACTCGACGGTCACCGACTTGGCCAGGTTGCGCGGCTGGTCGACCTCGTTGCCGCGGGCCGTGGCCAGCTCGCAGGCGAAGACCTGGAGCGGCACGGTGGCCACCAGCGGCTGGAGCAGCGTGGGGGTGACGGGGATCTCGATGAGGTGGTCGGCGTACGGGGCGACCGCCTCGTCGCCCCGCTCGGCGATCACGATGGTGCGGGCGCCGCGGGCCCGGATCTCCTGGATGTTGGAGACGATCTTGTCGTGGAGGACGGACCGCCCGCGCGGCGACGGCACGACCACGACGACCGGCACGTCCTGCTCGATCAGCGCGATCGGCCCGTGCTTCAGCTCGCCCGCCGCGAAGCCCTCGGCGTGCATGTACGCCAGTTCCTTGAGCTTGAGCGCGCCCTCCAGGGCGACGGGGAAGCCGACGTGGCGGCCGAGGAAGAGGACGGTGTTCTTCCCTGCCAGGCTGCGGGCCAGCTCCCGTACGGGCTCCATGGTCTCCAGGACCTCGTCCACCTGGGTGGCGATCTCGGACAGCTCGCGGATCACGGAGAGGATCTCGTCGCCCCACTTGGTGCCGCGTACCTGCCCCAGGTACAGCGCCACCAGGTAGCAGGCGACGAGCTGGGTGAGGAACGCCTTGGTGGAGGCCACGGCGACCTCGGGCCCGGCGTGGGTGTACAGGACGGCGTCGGACTCGCGCGGGATGGTGGAGCCGTTGGTGTTGCAGATGGCGAGCACCTTGGCGCCCTGCTCGCGGGCGTGCCGCAGCGCCATGAGGGTGTCCATGGTCTCGCCGGACTGCGAGATGGCGATGACGAGGGTGCGCTGGTCGAGGATGGGGTCCCGGTAGCGGAACTCGCTGGCCAGCTCCGTTTCGCAGGGGATGCGGGTCCAGTGCTCGATGGCGTACTTGGCGATCATCCCGGCGTGGTACGCCGTACCGCACGCCACGATGACGACCTTGCTGACCTCGCGCAGGACGGTGGCGGGGATGCGGACCTCGTCCAGGCAGAGGTTCCCGGCCAGGTCGATGCGGCCGAGGAGGGTGTCGGCGACCGCCTTCGGCTGCTCGGCGATCTCCTTGAGCATGAAGTAGTCGTAGCCGCCCTTCTCGGCGGCGGAGGCGTCCCAGTCCACGTGGTACGGGCGGACCTCGGCGGGGGCCCCGTCGAAGTCGGTGACGACGACGCCGTCGCGGCGGGCCTCGACGACCTGGTCCTGGCCCAGCTCGATGGCCTCGCGGGTGTGCGCGATGAACGCGGCCACGTCGGAGGCGAGGAACGCCTCGTCCTCGCCGACGCCGACGACCAGCGGCGAGTTGCGGCGGGCGCCCACCACCACGTCGGGCGCGTCGGCGTGCACGGCGACGAGGGTGAAGGCGCCCTCCAGCCGGCGGCACACCTGGCGCATGGCCTCGGCGAGGTCGCCGCAGGACGAGAACGACTCGGCGAGCAGATGCGCGACGACCTCGGTGTCCGTCTCGGAGGCCAGCTCATGGCCGCGGTCGGCCAGCTCGGCGCGCAGGGCGGCGAAGTTCTCGATGATGCCGTTGTGGACGACGGACACCCGGCCCGCGTTGTCCAGGTGCGGATGGGCGTTGGCGTCGGTCGGCCCGCCGTGGGTGGCCCACCGGGTGTGGCCGATGCCGGTGGCGCCGCTGGGCAGCGGCCGGTCGGACAGCTCCTTCTCCAGGTTGGCGAGCTTGCCCGCCTTCTTGGCGGCGGCGAGCCCGCCGTCGGCCAGAACGGCGACCCCGGCCGAGTCATAGCCGCGGTACTCCAGCCGCTTGAGCCCGGCGAGGACGACATCGAGGGCGGACTGCCCTCCCACGTAACCAACGATTCCGCACATGCAGTGCAGCGTACGACCCACCGGTCCGGGGGCCGACCACCGCCCGCGCGTCGACCCTCGCATGTGGCCGCATAACGGACGCTTGCCGCAAGGCCGTGCCTGGCACGGGGTGACAGACTCCACGCCCCCCGGCCCGCGCCTCCGGCGGGCCCAGCCATGACAATGAAGGGATGATCACGTCTTCCGCGCGCGAGGCGCGCACCGGCCCTGTGCGCTCCTCGCAGCGGCGGGGCGGCGAGGCGACCCCGTATGTGGACCTCTCCCGCGACGAGTGGAGCGCGCTGCGGGAGAAGACTCCGCTGCCGCTGACCGCCGAGGAGGTCGAGCGGCTGCGCGGTCTCGGCGACGTCATCGACCTGGACGAGGTACGCGACGTCTACCTGCCGCTGTCCCGGCTGCTCAACCTGTACGTGGCCGCCACCGGCAGCCTGCGCGGCGCGCTGAACACCTTCCTCGGCGACGCCAAGAACGGCCAGGGCCCCCAGACCGGCACCCCGTTCGTCATCGGCGTGGCGGGCAGCGTCGCGGTCGGCAAGTCGACCACGGCCCGGCTGCTGCAGGCGCTGCTGGCCCGCTGGCCGGAGCATCCGCGGGTGGAGCTGATCACCACCGACGGCTTCCTCCACCCCAACGCCGAGCTGCACCGGCGCGGGCTGATGTCCCGCAAGGGGTTCCCCGAGTCGTACGACCGGCGCGCCCTGACCCGGTTCGTCGCCGATGTGAAGGCGGGCCGGGCGGAGGTCTCGGCCCCGGTCTACTCGCACCTGATCTACGACATCGTGCCGGGCGAGCGGCAGACCGTGCACCGGCCCGACATCCTCATCGTCGAGGGGCTGAACGTGCTCCAGCCCGCCCTGCCCGGCAAGGACGGGCTGACCCGGGTCGGGCTCGCGGACTTCTTCGACTTCAGCGTGTACGTGGACGCCCGTACCGCCGACATCGAGCGCTGGTACCTCGACCGCTTCCGGAAGCTGCGCCAGACCGCCTTCCAGGACCCCTCCTCGTACTTCCGCAAGTACACCCAGGTCTCCGAGGAGGAGGCGCTGGACTACGGCCGCATGATCTGGCGCACCATCAACAGGCCGAACCTCCAGCAGAATGTGCAGCCCACGCGGGGGCGCGCGACGCTCGTGCTCCGCAAGGGCCCGGACCACAAGGTGCAGCGGCTCTCCCTGCGCAAGCTGTAAGGAGTTTCCCTGTGCTGCATCTGCGGCTGATCGTCCCGGCCGACCGGACGGACGCGGTGGTACGTCTCCTGGAGGGCACCGTGGGCACCGCCCACCTGATCGTCCTGCCCGGCGCCGCCCGCGATCCCGCCGGGGACGTGGTGCTGTGCGACGTGGCGCGCGAGGCCGGTGACGGGCTGCTGGGCGAGCTGCGGGCGCTCGGGCTCGACGAGCACGGTTCGATCGCCGTCGACGACATCGGCCTGTCGCTGTCGAAGCGGGCCGACCGGGCGGAGGCGGACGCTCCGGGGGAGGGCGCGGACGCGGTGCTGTGGGAGCACCTGGCGGACGCCACCCACGAGGAGTCCACGCTGTCGGTGACCTTCCTCGCCTTCCTCGCCATCGCGACGATGATCGCGGCGTGCGGTGTGGTGCTGGACAACGCGGTCCTGATCGTCGGCGCGATGGCCGTCGGCCCGGAGTTCGGCCCGCTCGCCGGGCTGTGCACCGCCCTGGTCCGGCGCGCCCCACGGCTGGCCGCCCGCTCGGCCCTCGCGCTGGTCGTGGGGTTCGCGGTGGCGATGGTGCTGACGACGGGCTTCAGCGTGCTGATGGACGCCTTCGGGCTGTTCAGCAAGGCCCAGCTGGACGCGGACCGCCCGAACACGGACTTCATCTGGAAGCCGGACATGTTCTCGTTCGTGGTCGCCGTGCTGGCGGGCATCGCCGGAACGCTGTCCCTGACCTCGGCGAAGTCGGGCGCCCTGGTGGGCGTGGCGATCTCGGTGACGACGGTCCCGGCGGCGGCCAACGCGGCGGTGGCGCTCGGGTACGGGGACGTCGACCAGATGGTGGGGTCGATCGAGCAGCTGCTGCTGAACCTGGCGGGGATCGTGGTGGCGGGGACGCTGACGCTGCTGGCGCAGCGGTGGCTGTGGTCGCGCCGGCCGGCTGATACGTCGACATGAACGGTCGGATGCCGAGTGGGAGGTCGGACCGTACTCAGGGAGTGCCGGGGAGTCCGGCGGAGCCACTTGCCGGTCGCGGCGATGCGAACGGTTCCGCGGTGACGGCGCCCAGCAGGCGCAGGCCGTCGTGGGAGGGAGTGCCGGGGGCCGCGGTCAGGGTGATGAGGTGCTGGTCCGGGTCGGCCGTGTCGGTCAGTGTGGACCAGTCGAGGGCGAGTTCGCCGACCATCGGGTGGCGCAGGGCCTTGGTGCCCGCGGTCCGCACGGCCACGCGGTGGTCGCCCCACCACGCCCGGAAGTCCCGGTCCCGCACCGACAGCTCTCCCACCAGCATCGTCAGGCGCGGATTCGCCGGGTCCCGGGCCGCCTCCATCCG
Source organism: Streptomyces sp. NPDC007983 (assembly GCF_042958345.1). Classification (NCBI taxonomy): domain Bacteria; kingdom Bacillati; phylum Actinomycetota; class Actinomycetes; order Kitasatosporales; family Streptomycetaceae; genus Streptomyces; species Streptomyces sp. NPDC007983. The sequence goes on along the minus strand of NZ_JBIBJI010000003.1, from coordinate 766,689 downwards.
CAGCTGCGCCACGCAGGCCCGCGCCATGTAGTCCCAGTCGGTGTACAGGGCCCGTACCGCCGGGTCGCAGAACACCAGGCGTACGAAATTGCGCCGGTCCTCCGGGAGGAGCGCGAAGTCGGTGAACAGCGCGGCGGCCAACGGATTCCACGCCAGGACGTCGGTGCACCGGCCGAGGACGAGGGCCGGGGTGTTGGTGAGATCGTCGAGCAGGCGCCGCAACTGCGGCTGGACCCGTTGGGCGGGCCGCCGGCGCGGTCGGCCGGCATCCTTGCCCGAGAGCTCGAAGAGGTAGGCACGCTCGTCCTCGCTGAGTCGCAGCGCGCGTGCCAGGGCGTCCAGCACCGGCTCGGAGGCCTGGCGACGCCCCTGTTCCAGGCGGGTGTAGTAGTCGGGGCTGATCGACGCCAGCAGGGCGACCTCCTCCCGGCGCAAGCCCGGGACCCGCCGCCGCCCGTCGTCGGGGAGCCCTGCCGTCGTGGGGCTCAGCTCCCCGCGCCGGGCCTTGAGGAAGTCACCCAGTTCGCTGCTCATGCGATCGAGTCTCGCACCGCGGGCCGGCCCGGAAGGGGGGCCAGTTCTGTCCCCTTATCCCGGCGTGTGATGCCTGCCAGGGTCGGGAGCATGAAGACGGACGTCACCTTCCTCAGCAACAACCTCACGCTCGCGGGCATCCTCTTCCTGCCCGACGCGCCCACCGCCGACCGGCTCCCGGCCGTCGTCGTCGGCCACCCGGGCGGCGGCGTGAAGGAGCAGACCGCGAGCGTCTACGCCGAGCGCCTGGCCCGCGAGGGCTTCGCCGCGCTGGTCTTCGACGCCGCGTGCCAGGGCGAGAGCGAGGGCGAGCCGCGCGGACTGGAGGACCCGTTCCAGCGCGCCGAGGACATCAAGTCCGCCGTCAGTTTCCTGGCCACCCGCGACGAGATCGATCCGGACCGGATCGGCGCCCTGGGCATCTGCGCCTCCGGCGGCTACGTCCCCTATGCCGCCCAGACCGACCTGCGCATCAAGGCCGTCGCCACGGTCAGCGCGGCAGACCTGGGATCGGTGATGCGCGAGGGCCTCGGCCGCACCCAGGACCCACAGACCCTGCGCTCGATCCTGGAGCTCGCGAATGCCGCACGCACCGCGGAGGCCCGCGGCGAGGCCGTCCCCCGGCAGGAGTGGATCACCGAGGCCGTGGACGCCGAGACCTACGAGTACTACCGCACCCCACGCGGTCACCACCCCCGCGCGGTCCGGCCCTGGCCCGTCCGCAGCCTCGACCAGATCATCCAGTACGACTCCTACGCCCTGATCCGCCTCATCTCGCCCCGCCCCCTTTTGATGATCATCGGGTCCGACGCGAACACGGCGTACTTCAGCCGTGAAGCCATCGAGAAGGCGGCCGAGCCCAAGGAGCTCTTCGTCATCGACGGCGGCACCCACATCTCCCTCTACGACAAGGACGAGCACGTCACCCCGGCCGTCGCCAGGCTCACCGCCTTCTTCGCCACCCACCTGCCGTCATCCAGGGGCTGAGGATCACGGGACGCGCGTCAGCCGGCGCCCTTCTCGATCGCCTCGAAGATGTCCGCTTTCCGTCTCCCGCTGCCAGCCGGGAAGGTCCGGCCAGTCGGCGACGTACCCCGGCTTCGGGTCGTCGAAGTGCCGGTACATCTGCGCGGTCCAGCACGTCGCGACGAAGCGCCCCTTCTGCTCCCGCGTGAGCCGCCCCGCGTGCCCCTCGCTCACCTCGAGGAACTGCCGCACCTGCGCGTACACCGCCCCGGCAGCCGCCCGTTCCCACTCCGGGGTGTCCTCCCAGGGGGTCACATAGCCCGGCTTGGGCTCCCCGGGAAAGTGCCGCCGTACCCCCGCGATCCATGCCTCCCGGAACAGCCGGGCACCCTCGGTTTGTGACATGCCTGCTCCTTTCGTCACCGTGTCAGGCGCACCATGGCCATCAGAACCGGCGAGTCCGGCGACGGCCGGCTCTCCCCGATGTCCTCGTATCCCCACGACTCGTACAGCCGATGGACCTTTCCCTCACCCGCCAGCGGGTCGACCATGAGGTCACCTGCTCCTCGGTCCGCCGGGCGAGCAACTCGTCATGGATGCCCCGAGAGGCTCCGGTCTTCCGCCAGGGCACACGGACCATCATCTCCTTCGGCGCCAGCGTCGGGGCCTCCGTAAGCGCCGACGCCGGGGGTGGCGTGACCCGCTTCCCATAGCGGTCACCGTGCTCGATGGTGTTGCCGTACGCGTACCCGGCGGCCTCGCCCCCGTCGTAGCCGACCACCGCCTCCCAGCCGGGCTCGGAGGCATGACGGGCCAGACGTTCGCCGTACCGCTCGACCGAGTAGTGCGGATCGTGCAGCCGGTCGGCCCGCACTTCGGCGTAGACCGAGATCAGCGTGTCCCAGACGGGTGCCACGTCACGGAAGTGCCGGAGTTCGATGGCCGCGGAGGTCACGAGGCGTCCCTTCGGAGTCATGAGGTACGTGGCCGCATAGGGTGCGGTCCTTACGGAGGATCCTCGCCCTCATCGGAGGCGGGAAGCCGTATGCCTCTGCTCTCCGCCACCCGCAGGACGTCGCGAAGTGCCTCGCACAACCGCTCCGCGAGGAAGCGGAGTTCGCGCACGTCCGCCTTGGGGGCTCCCAATAGCGCGTGGGCGTGATCGAGCAGATCGGTGCCCATGGCCATCTGCAAGGCCTCGACCTCGTCCGCCCACCGGTTCAAGCGGCTGTTGCCGTGCTCCGAGTCCAGGTAGCACGGTCGGCCGTCCGGGTTGGACCAGGGGAGCAGGCGCAGGCCGGTCACTCTCACTTCATCGGCTCCTTGGGTGCTGGTGGCCATGCGTGCATCGTCTCGGTGGAAGCCGTAACTGTGAGGGGGCACATGATGTCGGCGTGCTGGCCGGGCTGCGCAAAGCGGCGGGGTACACGCAGGCGAGCTTCGTTGCCGCCTTCGTCCGCGAGGCGGCCCGGCTGTGTATCGACGCCTCGGTGAGCATCCGGCAGTACCGGAGATGGGAGAGCGAGGCCCCTCCTCCGTTACCGCACCCCGGTCAACAGGCTGTGCTGGAGGCCATGTTCGGCCTTCCGCTCGCGGAGATGGGGTTCGTTGTTCCCTCGCACCGGCGTACGTTTCCCGGAGGGATCGGCGACGATGAAGAGGCGGGACGTCGAGCATTCGTCACGGGGTCCGGGGCGATCGCCGCAGGGGCGATCCTCGCGAACGGGCATGGCCCCCGCATCGGCGCCAGCGACGTGGCGGCCTTCCGGGTGGGGCTTACGGACCTCTACGCGGTCGACCACCGGTCCGGTGGAATCCCCGCGAACGCGCGGGCCCAGCAGCTTGAGCAGGGCATTACGCGCGCCCTGAGCGGCGGTGTCTACACGAGCGGTGTCGGTCGCGACCTCCAAACGATGGTCTGCGAAATCGCCTGTCACCGCGCATGGTTCGGATACGACGGCGGGCCGCCCGGAGAAGCCCGCGCTGCCTGCATGGAAGCGATGACGGCGGCGCAGCTCATCGACGACCCCTTGTTGCAGGTGCGCGCGCTCAACACGCTTTCCTTGCTCTCTGTCGACGCAGGCCGCATGTGGGAGGCGGCCTCGGCCATCGAGAGCGCCTACCGCCTTGCCCACCGGGCGGGCGCGGGACCCACAGTGCATTTGGTGATCTCGCTGCGGGAGGCGAGCGCGGCGGGGCAAGCGGGGGATCTATCCGGTGCGCGTCGTGCGCTGAGTCGTGCCGTGTCCTACCAGGGGCGCACGGACGCCGACGTGGACGTGCCGAGGTGGGCGCGATTCGCCGGTCCCGTCGAGGTGGACTACGCGACGGCGGCCTACTACGCCGCTGAGGGGCAGCCCGCGCGAGCCGTGCCCTTCCTGCGCTCCGCGGTCGCCGGGCTCGGCGGCGGTTACACCCGCAACACCGCTTGGTACCGGACCCGTCTTGCACAGACGCTGCTCCACACCAGCGAGGTCGAGGAGGCGTGCCACGAGATGACGGGCGTGCTCGATGCCTGCGGTGGTGTGTCTTCGGCAAGGCTGCGGCGCCGGTTACCGGCCTTCGAGCGATCTGCCGTAAGCGTTGGTGCTCCCGCTGCACGTGACGTGATCGAGCGCATCCGCGAGGCGACACGAGAGGGAGGACGGTGACGATGATCGCTGTTGAGCGTATGGATGGCGCGGCGGCGGGGCGGGCCGAGGAGGCCTTCACCCTTGTCTACGCCGAGGCGTTCGCGGAGCCTCCGTATGACAAGGAGCCGGACTCGGTCGAGGCGAATTTCCGGCGGTTCCGCTCGCAGGTCCGCAAGAAGACCTTCCGGGGAGCCCTCGCCCGCACGGGCGACGGTGAGCCCGTCGGCATCGCGTACGGCTATCCGCTCAGCCCGAGCACCGGCTGGTGGGACCGGCTCATCACGCCGGTCGGTGACGAGCTGCGGCGCGAGGACGGGCGCCGGACGTTCGGGCTGATGGAGCTGGCCGTACGCGCCCCGTGGCGCCGTCTGGGCGTGGCCCGTCGGCTGCATGAGGCGGTCCTTGCCGACGGCACCGAGGAACGCGTGCTGCTCAACGCCCGGCCGGATGTCGCGGCCGCGCAGGCCGCCTACCGGTCGTGGGGGTACCGCAAGGTGGGCGAGGCGCACCCGTGGGACGGGGCCGATCTGCATGACGTGCTGGTCCTCGATCGGGGCGGGGCGGGCCGCCCTGGGCAGTGACCCGCGTCGCTCGTCCGGTGGCCCTGCGCCGTCACGCGGCTCAGGAACTGGCCGAGGAGGCATACTGTAACTATACTGGTTACAGTTAAGTCGATGCCACGCGGCCAGGAGGGCGAGATGGCGGGCCTCAGCAGCAGGAGTGCGGTCGCGATTCACGCGCTCACCATGCTGGCGTACCGGGGCGGAGGCACACTGACCTCTGCGGAGATCGCGGAGAGTCTGGCGAGCAATCCGGTTCTCGTGCGGCGCGTCCTCGGCCGCCTGCGGGACTCCTGCCTGGTGTGGTCCACCGAGGGCCGCAGTGGCGGCTGGTCCCTGGCCCGCGCGCCACGGGACATCACGCTCTACGACGCCTATGCCGCCGTCGAGGAGGGGCGCATCCTGTCGCGGCACGCACATCCACCCAGTGACGCGTGCGAGGTCGGGCGCAATATCTGCGACCTGCTCGAGGTGGAGTTCCGGGACGCGGAACGGGCCATGGAGGAACGGCTTCGCCGCACGACGATCGACAACATGCTCCGGCAGGTGCTGGATACCGAGCGAACGCTCGCCGGCGAATCGCTGATTGAGTGAGAGAGCAATGACCCATGAACCCGAGGTGCTTCGCGATCCCGCGATGTACGACCTCGTCATTCGGCGTGCACACGTCTTCGACGGACACAGGGCGCGCACCGGGCTGTACGACGTCGCCATCAACGGCGGAGAGGTCGCCGCCGTCTCGGCGGAGCCGCTGAGGGGTGTCACGGAGGTGGACGCGGCCGAGGGATGGGTGATGCCGGGCCTGATCGACACACACATCCACTTCTACGACGTTTTCGCGGTGTCCGATCCGGAATCGATGCAGACGTTCGAGGAGAACGAGATTCCCGGACGGCTTGGCTTGTTTCTCCAGCACGGGATCACCACCATCAAGTCGGTGGGCGATCCGACCGGGGGAATCCTGGAGACGCGGTCCAAGATCGCTGCGGGCACGCTACGAGGCCCACGGCTCCTGGCGACCGGCTGCGGCATCACCGGACGGGACGGGCATCCCGCCGCCACTGTCTTCAGCGGCAATCCCTGGGCACGCGCACGGTTCACGGGCGAGATCGACAGCGTGCAGCAGATGCGTGATCTGGTGCATGATCTGGCCGACCGCAAGGTGGACGCGATCAAACTCCTGTCGGAAGGTGCGTGCTCGCACTCCGGCTCACCCACGTACGTCTGGCACATTCCCGCGTTTCCGGAGGCTGTCGAGCTTGTGCGGCTCCCTCTCGACGTGCTTCGCGCGGGTGTCGAAACCGGGCACGAGCGCGGTCTCAGGGTGACCGTCCACACGACCCAGCAGGTCGCGGCGCGCGAAGCGATCGAGGCCGGCGCGGACGGCCTGGAGCACGGTGTGACGGTCGAGCCCATCACCGATGACCCGCTGATCGATCTGATGCTTGAGCGCGACGTCACCTACACGCCGACGCTCTGGGCCCACGACGCGAGCCATCCCGACGTTCGGGGGAACGTCAAGAAGGTCGCCGACGCCGGCGTGAGCATCGCCCTGGGCAGCGACACCTTCAGTGGCCGGGGCCTGTTCGGGGCGAACACGCTGGAAGAGGCCGAACTGATGGTGGCGGCGGGGATGACGCCCGTCCAGTCGCTTGTCGCAGGCACCAGCGGCGCGGCGCGGCAGTGCGTCCGCCCCGATCTCGGCGCGGTGGCGCCCGGCAAGCGTGCCGACCTGATCGTGCTGACCGCCGATCCCACCCAGGACATCAGTAACCTTCGCGAACTCAGCATGACGATCCTGAACGGCGAGATCGTCTACAAGTCCAAGGGCGGGTTGGGAAGTGTCAGCGGTGGCTCAGAACGTTGACCACGCGGCCGTTGGGGTCGCGGACGAAGAACCGCCGTACTCCCCATTCCTCGTCCTGCAGGGGGTGAACGATCTCCGCGCCGCTGTTCCGCATGACCGCGTAAGCCGCCTCCACGTCGTCGACTTCGACGCTCATATCGGGGGTGACCGGCGCGGTTTTGTCGCTGGTCATGACGCTGACCTGCGCTGCCGGAGTGGACGGCGAGGCAAGCGTCATGATCCAGCCGAGATCCATGACTTCCTCGAAGCCCAGCAGGCCATAGAACTCCCGGCTCTCCTGCGTGGCCTCTGACTGGATGATGGGCATGACACGGCGAACGGCCATCGACGACTCCGGATGAGAACAGACACGGATCCAGGACTGTCCAGGGAGACTACGGCCCGTCCGCCGCCGCACGCCGCACCGACCACGGGAAGAGGTCATTGCAACCAGAACCCCGCCCGCTTCAGCCACAGGTCGAGCAGCGCCGTATCGCCCGTGACCCGCACGCCGGGGGCGGGCCGCCGGTAGACCAGCAGGAGCAGATCCGTCAGGGTGCCCCGGGCCTCGACGGTGGCCTGCCCACGGGTGTCTCGCAGAACGGGAGCGTCGCCGGTGAGGTCGACCAGCCACTGGGCGTCCGCGTCGGTGGCCTGAAGACGCAGGGTGCGGCCGGGGCCGAGCAGGGCGGGGTCGCCCTCGTACGCCTCGGGCAGCGTGCTGTACGTCAGCCACTCGTCGAGGGCGTCGAGGGCGACGTCGTGGTTCAGGTGGAACGCGGCGCCGACCGCCAGGGCGGCGTCCGCCCGGTGCACGACCGTCTCGTGTGTCATCCGCCGCGCCCACCACATCGCGGTTTCGCCGGGGCCCGGGCTCCACACCGGCGTATCGGGTCCGGCGTCGCGCAGCGCGTCGGCCAGTCGCCCGGCGCCGTCGCCGAGTTGGGCGCTCAGGGCGGCGGGGTCCTCGCCGGTGCGGTGGGGGACGTCGTTGACCGGATCGTCCGGGACGGGCTCGGCCGCCCGGGTCCGTACGACCGTCTCGGCCCACCCATGGGCGCCGCCGAGGTGGCGCACGAGCTGCCCGAGGTCCCAGCCCGGGCAGGACGGAACCGGGGCCGCCGGATCGGCCCCCGCCAGATACGCCCTCAACAGGCCGGTCTGCTCGACGATTTCGGCGCGGTAGCGGTCGAAGCCCAGACGAGTCACCCGGCCACGTTAGGACCGCGTCCCCTCGGCGTCATCCGGATTTCGGGCCGGGCCCCCACCGGCGGGTGGCCGCCGACGATGCGGGAGGGGGCGGGGTCGCAGGGGTGGGGTCCTGGACGCTGACGTGTATTTGTGGCGCCGATTGGCCGGCGTTCACGACACGTTCTCCGTCAGCGGCGCCGTAAATATACGGTCCAGGGCCCTGCCCCGGAGGCCTCGCACCCGGCACCCACCACCCCAGCGACCGCGCACCCGCCCCGCACCCGCAGGGCACCGTCAGCCCAGCACGTCCCGCCACGCCTCCGGGACGGCCGTCGCGACGTCGTACGCCGCAATGGGGGCGCCCGCCGGGGCGGTGGTGCGGCGGGCGGCCAGGCCGTGGAGGTAGGCGCCGGTGGAGGCGGCGTCGCGGGCGGGGAGGCCGGTGGCGAGGAGGGAGCCGGTGAGGCCGGAGAGGACGTCGCCGCTGCCCGCGGTGGCGAGCCAGCCGGTGCCGGTGGGGTTGACGCGCACGGGGTGACCGGGGGAGGCGATGAGGGTGGTGGAGCCCTTGAGCAGCACGGTGGCGCCGTACTTGTCGGCCAGGGCCCGTACGGCGGCGAGCCGGCCGGACTCGACCTCCTCGCGGCTCGTCCCGAGCAGCGCGGCGGCCTCGCCCGCGTGCGGGGTGAGGACGGTGGCCGCGGTGCGGCCGTGGAGGCCGCCGGAGGGGAGGAGGTGGAGGCCGTCGGCGTCGACGAGGACGGGGACGTCGGAGCCGAGGACGTCGTCCAGGGAGTGCCGGGCGGCGGCGCCGTCGCCGAGGCCGGGGCCGACGACCCAGGACTGGACGCGGCCCGCCTTGGCCGGGGGCCCGGTGTGGACGAGGGTTTCGGGGAAGCGCGCGATGACGGTGTCGGCGCCGGGGCCGACGTACCGTACGGCACCCGCCCCGCCGCGCAGGGCGCCCGCGACGGCGAGGACGGCGGCGCCCGGGTAGCGGGCCGAGCCCGCGACGACGCCGACGACGCCGCGCCGGTACTTGTCGCTCTCGGCGGTGGGGTGGGGGAGGAGGGCGGCTACGTCCTCGTGCTGGAGGGCTTCGGCGTCGGGGACGGAGGGCAGATGGGCCCCCAGGCCGATGTCGACGAGGCGGAGGGCGCCCGCGTGCTCGTGCGCGGGGTCGATGAGCAGTCCGGGCTTGTACGTACCGAACGTGACGGTGGCGTCGGCGCGCACCGCCGTGCCCCGCACCTCGCCGGTGTCGGCGTCGACACCGCTGGGGAGGTCGACGGCGACGACGGTGCCGCGCACCAGCCGGATCAGCCGCTCGGCTTCCTCCCGCAGGCCGCCCTTGCCGCCGATGCCGACGATGCCGTCGAGGACGAGGTCGGCCTGGGCGAGGGTGCGCTCGGCGAGAGCGCCGGAGTCGGCGGTCACCACGCGGCCGCCCGCCGCGCGCAGGGCGCGCAGGCCCCCGGGGTGGGCGCGGTCGGGGGCGAGCAGGACGGCGGTGACGCCGGCGCCGCGCCGGGCGAGCCGGGCACCGGCGTAGAGCGCGTCGCCGCCGTTGTCGCCGCTGCCGGTCAGCAGGGCGACGCGGGCCCCGTAGACCCGGTCCAGCAGGCCGGCGCAGGCGGCGGCGAGTCCGGCTGCCGCGCGCTGCATGAGTGTTCCTTCGGGCAGCCGCGCCATCAGGTCCTGTTCAGCGGCTCGTACGGTCTCGACGCTGTAGGCGATCCTCATGGCCATAGTCTCCCGAACACAGGGCACTCCTCGCTTGGAAGCGCGCACTCCGGTCCGCTTCGGAAGCGCACATTCCGGTACATCCTCCGGCGCACCGATCGGCCTGAGACACTGACGGAGATGGACGAGACACCGATGCGCGCCCGTGCCGTGGTCGATCTGACCGCCCTGCGGGACAACGTTCGGGCGCTGCGTGAAGCGGCACCCACCGCCGAGCTGATGGCCGTGGTCAAGTCGGACGGCTATGGCCACGGCGCGGTCCCGTGCGCGCGCGCCGCCCGCGCGGCGGGCGCGGGCTGGCTGGGCACGGCCACGCCCGAGGAGGCGCTCGCGCTGCGCGCGGCGGGCGACCAGGGCCGGTTGATGTGCTGGCTGTGGACGCCCGGCGGCCCGTGGCGGCAGGCGATCGAGGCGGACATCGACGTGTCGGCCAGCGGGGCGTGGGCGCTGCGCGAGGCCGTCGCGGCGGCCCGCGCGTGCGGGCGCACCGCGCGCGTCCAGCTCAAGGCCGACACCGGGCTCGGCCGCAACGGCTGTCCGCCGGCCGACTGGCCGGAGCTGATCGCCGAGGCCCGGGCCGCGGAGGCGGAGGGCACGATCCGGGTGACCGGGCTGTGGTCGCACTTCGCGTGCGCGGACGAGCCGGGCCACCCGTCGATCGACGCCCAGCTGACCGTCTTCCGCGAGATGCTGGACCAGGCGGAGCGCGCGGGGCTGCGGCCGGAGGTGCGGCACCTGGCGAACTCCCCGGCGACCCTGACCGTGCCCGAGTCGCACTTCGACCTGGTACGTACCGGAATCGCCCTGTACGGGATCTCGCCCAGCCCGGAGCTGGGTGTGCCCGCCGACTTCGGGCTGCGCCCGGTGATGACGCTGAAGGCCTCGCTGGCCGCGGTGAAGCGGGTGCCGGGCGGCCACGGGGTCTCGTACGGGCACCGTTACGTCACCCCGGGGGAGACCACCCTCGCGCTGGTGCCGCTCGGCTACGGCGACGGCATTCCGCGGCACGCCTCGGGCACCGGCCCGGTGCTGGTCGCGGGCAAGTGGCGGACCATCGCGGGCACCGTGGCCATGGACCAGTTCGTGGTCGACCTCGGTGGCGACAGCGCGGAGCCGGGGGACGAGGCGGTGCTGTTCGGCCCCGGCGACCACGGGGAGCCGACCGCGGAGGACTGGGCGCGGGCCGTGGGGTCGATCGCGTATGAGATCGTCACCCGCATCAGCGCGCGGGTCCCGCGCGTTTATGTGGGTGACCTCGGGGGCACAGGGATCTGACCATGGGCGACGAGAGCACGGTGGAGATGGCGACGAAGGTCGCGGCGGGGGCCACAGCCGTGGGCTGGCGCCGGGGCGCCGGGTTCGCGGGAGCCGCGATCGGCGTGGTCGCGGCGGGCGCGGCGATGGGCGTCGCCCTGGAGCGGCTGACGGTCGGCCGCGGCGTACGGCGCAAGGCGCGGCTGGCGCTGGACGCGGAGGGCCCGTACGGCACGCTGCGCGGCGTCCCCGGCCGGGCGGTCGCCGACGACGGCACGGAGCTGTACTACGAGGTCGAGGAGATACGCGAACCGGCCGCGCCCGCCCGCCGCAAGCGCCGGTTCGCGCGCCGGGCGGCCACCGCGCCGGTGACCGTGATCTTCAGCCATGGCTACTGCCTCGGCCAGGACTCCTGGCACTTCCAGCGGGCCGCGCTGCGCGATGTGGTCCGCACCGTCTACTGGGACCAGCGCTGCCACGGCCGGTCCCAGCGCGGCTGCTCCCAGACGAACGGCACCCAGGTCACGATCGACCAGCTGGGCCGCGATCTGAAGGCCGTGATCGACGCGGCGGCGCCCGAGGGGCCGCTGGTGCTGGTCGGCCATTCCATGGGCGGCATGACGATGATGGCGCTGGCCGCCCAGTACCCGGAGCTGATCCGCGAGCGGGTGGTCGGCGCGGCCTTCGTCGGTACGTCGTCGGGGCGGCTCGGCGAGGTCAGCTTCGGCCTCCCGGTGGTCGGCATGAACGCGGTGCGGCGGGTGCTGCCCGGGCTGCTCAAGGCGCTCGGCTGGCAGGTGGAGCTGGTGGAGCGGGGCCGCCGGGCGACCGCGGACCTCTTCGCGGGGCTGATCAAGCGCTATTCGTTCGGGACGAAGGACGTGGACCCGGGGGTGGCCCGGTTCGCGGAGCGGCTGATCGAGGCGACGCCGATCGATGTGGTCGCCGAGTTCTATCCGGCGTTCATCGCCCACGACAAGGCGGCGGCGCTGCCGTCCTTCGACGGGGTGCCGGTGCTGGTGCTGGCCGGGGACAAGGACCTGATCACGCCGATGGAGCACAGCGAGGCCATCGCGGAGCTGCTGCCCGGCGCGGAGCTGGTGGTCGTGGAGGACGGCGGCCATCTGGTGATCCTGGAGCACCCCGAGGTGGTCAACGGGCATCTGGCCGAGCTGCTGACCCAGGTGGTGAGCGGCGCCGGGAGCGTCCCCGGGGGCGGCGCGAGCCGCCGCTCGGCCCGGGGGTAGCCGCCGCGGCGGCGGCTGTTCGGCCGGGGCCGAGGCGGCACGTACCGCGTTCCCGGGGCCCGTACCATCGCCGGTATGGACGTAGGCACGCGCATGACCGTCACCTCGCCCGAGCAGATGCGGGACCTGGGCCGCCGGCTCGCCAAGCTGCTGCGCCCCGGCGACCTGGTGCTCCTCACCGGGGAGCTGGGCGCGGGCAAGACCACGCTGACCCGCGGCCTGGGCGAGGGCCTGGGCGTACGGGGCGCGGTCACCTCGCCCACCTTCGTGATCGCCCGCGTCCACCCCTCCCTCTCCGACGGCCCGCCGCTGGTCCACGTCGACGCCTACCGGCTGGGCGGGGGCCTGGAGGAGATGGAGGACCTGGACCTGGACGTCTCGCTGCCGGATTCGGTGATCGCGGTGGAGTGGGGCGAGGGCAAGGTCGAGGAGCTGTCCGAGGACCGGCTGCACGTGGTGATCGAGCGGACGGCCGGGACGGACGCGGAGGAGAGCGACGTCCGCGGCGTCGCCGTGACCGGTGTGGGGCCGCGCTGGGCGGACGAGGACCTGGCGTCGCTGGCGGGCTGAGCCCCGGGGAGATTCGGGAAGAGTTTCCGACAGGCCGTCGGCATGATGTTGCACTCCGGGCATCGGACGTGGTCACATGGAAAGGGAAGCGTGGTTAGGCGTGCCTAACCGCCTGCCCCCAGGACCCTCAGGAGGCATCCATGTCGGCCCACGAACCCACCGCCCTGGACGACCCCCGGCGTGATGACCGGTCACCGTCGATGAGGGACCTGCTGGCGGCCTGTGCGGCGGCGAACGCCGTCTCCACCCCACCGGCGGAGGCTCCCGCCGACGCCCCCTCCACCGTGGAGACACGGCAGGACGGGCCGGAGCGCGACGCGGCGTAGCGGCCCCGCGAGGGGTTACTTGATCACGACGACCTTCGTGCCCGGCTGCGCGAACTCCCACAGCGCCGTGCCGTCCGCCCGGGACTCCCGCACCGCGCCGGTCTTCTTCTGCGCCTGCGGATCCGGCATCGCCCCGTCCATGGCCGCACTGAAACCGAACGTGACTCCCCCGTCCTGGTGAAACACCACGATGTGCTCCACCTGCACCCCGTCCGACCCGACACCGCTCGGGTTACGGGAGGTGACCTGGTACGTGCCCGGCTCGGGGCTCGCCGAGCTGGCACCCACCGGGAAGGTGCGGGTGGCCTTGCCGTCGGCGCCGACCAGCCAGACCCGGCTGTCGCCCAGGGCGTAGACGACGCGCACACCGGTGCCGGAGCCCCCGGGCAGCGCGGTGGAGTTCTTCTCCGCCTTGTCCTTCGTCCTGCCCTTGGCGTCGTTGGCGTGCGAGCTGCGCCGCTCCTGGGTGCGGTGGTCGGGTGCGGTGGCCTTGGCCTGGTAACCGAGAAAGCCGACGACCCCCAGCGCGGCCGCGGTCAGAACGGCCACGGCGGGCCCGGTGCTGCTCCTTGGCACGGTGGCCACCCTCTCCTGCGGTCAGTACGTGCTTACCGCCCGTACGCACTTCCTGACGACGGTAGCACCGGTGGACGGCCGCAACCGGTCCACCGCGACCGCCGCCCGGGGCGCCGTAGGCTGTCCTCGTGCTGTTGCTCGCGCTTGATACCGCCACCCCCGCCGTCACCGTCGCTCTCCACGACGGCGCCGAAGTCCTCGCCGAGACCGCCGAGGTCGACGCCCGGCGCCACGGCGAGCTGCTGCTGCCCGCCGTCCACCGGACCCTGGAGACGGCGGGCGTGGAGCTGGGCGCCGTCACGGAGATCGTCGTCGGCGTCGGCCCGGGCCCGTACACCGGGCTGCGCGTCGGGCTGGTCACGGCCGGCACCTTCGGGGCCGCGCTGAACGTACCCGTGCACGGGCTGTGCACGCTGGACGGGATCGCGTACGCCGCCGGGCGGGCCGGGCTCACCGGCCCCTTCGTGGTGGCCACCGACGCCCGCCGCAAGGAGGTGTACTGGGCGCGGTACGACGACCCGCTGACCCGCGTCACCGACCCCGCCGTCGACCACCCCGCCGACCTCACCGAGCGGCCCGGCGTCGCCGGGCTCCCGGCCGTCGGCGCGGGCGCCCTGCTCTACCCGGACGCCTTCGCGCACGTCCCGCCGGGCATGCCCGAGCACCAGTCGGCGGGCGCGCTGGCCTCCGTCGCCGCCGGGAAGCTGGCGCGCGGCGAGGAGCTGCTGCCCGACCGGCCGCTCTATCTGCGCCGCCCCGACGCCCAGGTGCCCGCCAACTACAAGGTGGTCACCCCCAAGTGACGGACACGACCCCCGTGCTGCGCGAGATGCGCTGGTGGGACATCGACCGGGTGCTGGCGCTGGAAGAGGATCTGTTCCCCGAGGACGCCTGGTCGCCCGGCATGTTCTGGTCCGAGCTGGCACACGCCCGCGGCGGCGGCGCGACCCGCCACTACACGGTCGCCGAGGACGGTGAGGCCATAGTCGGCTACGCCGGGCTGGCCGTCTTCGACCGCACCGGCGACGTCCAGACCATCGCCACCGCCCGCGACCACTGGGGCACCGGCCTCGGCGCCCGCCTCCTCACCGACCTGCTCACCGCCGCGACCGCCTTCGAATGCCGCGAAGTGCTCCTCGAAGTGCGCGTCGACAACACCCGCGCCCAGCGCCTCTACGAGCGCTTCGGCTTCGAGCCCATCGGCATTCGCAAGGGCTACTACCAGCCCGGCAACGTCGACGCGCTGGTCATGCGCCTGACCGGCCCGGCGGCGACCCTCGCGACCCCCTCATCCGTACAAGGAACGAAGACCCATGGCTGACGAACCGCTCGTTCTCGGCATCGAGACCTCCTGCGACGAGACCGGCGTCGGGATCGTCCGCGGCCACACCCTGCTCGCCGACGCGATCGCCTCCAGCGTCGACGAACACGCCCGCTTCGGCGGCGTCGTCCCCGAGGTCGCCAGCCGCGCCCACCTGGAGGCGATGGTCCCGACCATCCAGCGCGCCCTGAAGGACGCCGGAGTCGCCGCCTCCGACCTCGACGGCATCGCCGTCACCGCCGGTCCCGGCCTCGCGGGCGCCCTGCTCGTCGGCGTCTCGGCCGCCAAGGCGTACGCGTACGCCCTCGGCAAGCCGCTGTACGGCGTCAACCACCTCGCCTCCCACATCTGCGTCGACCAGCTCGAACACGGCGCGCTGCCCGAGCCGACCATGGCGCTGCTGGTCAGCGGCGGCCACTCCTCGCTGCTCCTCGCCCCCGACATCACCGCCGACGTACGGCCGCTGGGCTCGACCATCGACGACGCGGCGGGCGAGGCGTTCGACAAGATCGCCCGGGTGCTGAACCTCGGCTTCCCCGGCGGCCCCGTCATCGACCGCATCGCCCGCGACGGCGACCCCGACGCGATCGCCTTCCCGCGCGGGCTCACCGGCCCGCGCGACGCCGCGTACGACTTCTCCTTCTCCGGCCTCAAGACGGCCGTCGCCCGCTGGATCGAGGCCAAGCGGGCGGCGGGCGAAGAGGTTCCGGTCGCCGACGTCTCGGCCTCCTTCCAGGAGGCGGTGGCCGACGTCCTGACCCGCAAGGCCGTCCGCGCCTGCAAGGACGAGGGCGTCGGCCACCTGATGATCGGCGGCGGCGTCGCCGCCAACTCCCGGCTGCGGGCCATGGCCGAGCGCCGCTGCGAGGACGCGGGCATCACGCTGCGCGTGCCGCGCCCCAAGCTGTGCACGGACAACGGCGCGATGGTCGCCGCCCTCGGCGCGGAGATGGTCGCGCGCGGCCGGTCCGCGTCGGCCTGGGACCTGTCGGCCGACTCCTCCCTCCCGGTGACGGACCCCCACGTCCCGGCGCCCGCGTCCCCCTCCCACGACCATGACCACGTGCACGAGCTGAGCCGGAAGAACCTGTACGCATGACCGTCGCCCTGATGTGGGAAGCCCGCGCCGTCGAGGGCCGGGGCGAGGACCTGCTCGCCTGGGCCGCGGGCCAGCCCCTGAACCCCGCGCCGCTGCGCCGCGAGACCTTCCGCGCGCCCGAGGACCGGGTGCTCGTGATCACGTGGTGGGACGGCACGTACGACACCCCGGGCCTTCCCGAACTCCCCGAGCCGGGACCGGACCTGGCGCGCCGGGCGGTCCACCGGTGGCGCTTCGAGTCGGTCGGGTAGCGGAACCAGCACGCCGTTCCACTGCGAGACACCATGACACTCACCTTCGCCCGCGACCTCGACTCCAAGCGCTACCTCCTGCGCCCTCGAGGCTCCGACCCCCTCCACGTGCGCCGTGGCGCCCCCGACGGCCGCCCCCTCCCCGAGGGGTGCAAGCCACGTTTCGTCATCGCCGCCGATGCGGGCGGGGCCTCGCCGCTCGCCGTGGTCGTCCGGAAGGGCGATCGTCGCCTCGCCGTGCTCACCCCCGACCACGAGCTTGTGGCCGAACTGGGCCTGCCGCCGCGGAAGAAGCGGTGGCGGCGTCTGTACGAGATCCACTTGCCCGACGGGACGGTGCTGCACGGGCGGGAGGGGACGGTGCCGTCGCTGCTCCTGTGCCTGCTGCTGCTGCCGTTGGCTCTTCTGTACCTGGTTGGCCTGGCGATGTCCGACATGCCCGCCGCCGACTTCAGCGCCCCGCTGCGGACGGCCTGGAAGCGGCAGGGTGCGGTTTTCGGCAGGGTGGCCATGACCGAGTCCGTGCGCGGCCGGTTCCGGGTCCGGGGCGACGGGCTGGACCACCGGGTGGCGTACGCGCAGGCGGTGGCGAAGTACTGGAAGGGGTGACCGGCCGACAGGACCGCCGGTTCCTGTGAGCCGCGGAGGAATGAAGTTCATGCCTCCGGGAGAACTGAGAGACTGCGTTCCATGACCCCGCCCGACGCCCTGCCACCGCCACCACCCGCCCCGGACATGCGTCCGTGGCCCGACCGTGCCGGCCTGCTCGCCGACCGGGCGCGGGCGATGGGGACGCTGGCGCGGTGGTACATGGCGCCGCACCGGGCGCTGCTGCTGTGGCTGCTGACGCTGGTGTTCGCGCTGGGGTGGACGCTGGCGGTGTCGGGGTTCCAGTTCCTGGTGACCGGCCAGATCGTCGAGCACATCCTCGGCGTGATCTTCCTCGGGCTGGCGCTGGGCGCCACCGTCCCGTCCAGCCTGGGCCTGGCGTCGGGCATCCGGCGGGACGTGTTCGTCGGCGCGCGGCTGCGGGACTGGGCGGAGCTGGGGCGGGATCCGCAGACGCTGCCGCACTGGAGGGTGTCGGGCAGCGCGCTGCTGTGGCTGCTGCCGTCGCTGCTGCTGTGCTGCCTCGGGCTGGTGCTGGGCGCGTCCACGGCGATGTCGGACCTCGGCGCGGAGACGTTCCGGGTGGCGATGGGGATCGCCGTCGTCTTCGCGGTGGCGGGCGGTCTGGGCCTGGTCAAGGCGATCGGCTACTACCGTCTGGTCAACCGCGAACTCAGCCCCGACGACGCCGAGGGAACCGACTGACGTAAGGCCGGCTCAGTCGGACGACCGCTGCATCGACTGGAAGCGGTGCAGCAGGTCCAGATACCGCTCGCCCAGGCTCTCGCCGCGCCGCTTCGTCGCGTCCTCGACGTGCAGCAGCATCTGCCGGATGCGGGCCGCGTCCCGGTAGGCGTCCCGCTGGAGCTTCTTGTGCGCGGTCGCCGCGGGGCCCTTCCAGTCGTCGCCGACCGTCTTCGCCAACTGGTCGAGGCCCGCGACCGTCTCCTCCAGGTAACGCAGCATCTCCTCCAGGTCCTGAAGGAGATCGGACAGTTCCTGGTCCGATACCGGTCGCTTCTCGTCACTCATGTTCCATGCCCCTGCCACCTCCGGTCCGGCCCCTCAGCGGGATGATCGTGCCATGACCGGGGCCGGTCCGGAGGGCTACCTCGCAAGGTGGTCGAACTCGCCCGCCTTGATGGCATGCAGAAGGGGCCGCAGCTTCGCGGGGGTGGTGGTCATCACGGTGCCGGGATCGTCGCTTTCGCGCAGCGCTATGGCGTCGGGTCCTATGGAGGCGAGCTCTATGCAGGAGTTGCCGTCCCCTTGCGTGGAGTACGAGGACTTCTGCCAGTTGATCTCAGACATGTCTTTGCCTTCAGGGGTGTCTTGCCTTCAGAGATGTCGGGCGATGCCGTGGATCATGTCACGTGACTCCTTCTGGGAGAGGGTCACTTTCATCGTCCGGGCCAGCACCGCCCGGTGATTGGTCAGCTGGGTCTGGGCGTCCAGGAACATGGGGCCGTGCGCGGCGTCGAGCTGCACGGTGTCCAGCTGCGGCACCGGGCCCGAGGCATAGGTGACCGATACTCCGGAGACCGGGAACCCGCCCGCCTCGAACGGGATGACCCGCACGGTGACATTCTTCCGCATCGAGGCCTCCAGCAGGCTGTCCAGCTGTCTGCGCATGAGCTGCGGTCCGCCGAGCCGCATGCGCAGACAGGCCTCGTGGATGATGAAGGTGCACGGCGGAGGGTCGTCCCGGTCGAGGATGTCCCGGCGCTTCATCCGGTGGGACAGCCTGCGCCTCATCTCGGCCGGCGACCACGCCGGAACGGCCTCGGCGAGCACGGCCCGTGCGTACTCCTCGGTCTGCAACAGCCCCGGCAGGAACATCAGCTCGACCACGCGCAGGCTCGTGGCGTAGTACTCCAGCTCGGCGAGGTCGAGCCCGCCGGTGGCGATATGGCCCCGGTACTCCTCCCACCAACCGCCCTTACGCTCGCGGGTCATGGCGACGAGCGCGTCGACGTACGCGTGGTCGGGACAGGTGTAGATGGCGGCGAGGGCCCGCACCCGCTCCTCGCTCACGCCGAACCGGGCCAGCTCCAGGTTGGTGATGTGGGTGCGGTTGATGCCCAGCCGGTCGGCGGCCTCCTGGATGCTGAGTCCGGCGCCCTCGCGCATCCTCCTCAGTTCTGTTCCGAGGCGGACTTGACGCGCGGTCGGGACGCTTCTGGGTGGCATGGCACTCCGTAACCCTTAAGGAGTAATTGTCGGGGAAATTCAACGGGGCCGTAGCAGTTGTTTGCATCACTGCCCTACCTTGGGTGCCGTCGCCGCTACTGCGCGTTGATCGCTGTAACGGTACGCGCGATATCGGCCCTTTCGCAGGGAGTTGACCCATGGAGTCCGACTACGAGTCCGACGACCGTCCACCGCGCCGCCCGCCCGTTCCCTCCAAGGACCCGTACGTCTACACGCTCCAGAGCAACCGGCATGCCACCTCCGCCAAGGTCTGCCGGGACTTCGTCGCCGTCGTGCTGGGCTCCGTGGGGCAGGAGGACCTGGTCGAGGTGGCCACCCTGTGCACCTCCGAGCTGGCCACCAACGCCTTTCTGCACGCCGAGGGCGACTCCCTGACGCTGCGCGTGGTGATCGAGCCTCCCCGCTTCCGCGTCCTCGTCTACGACGCCTCCGCCCAACTCCCCGGCGCCGCCCGCCTCCCCGCGGGCGACCGTCTCCGCGGCCGCGGCCTCGGCCTGGTCGCGGCCCTCGCCGACGCCTGGGGCACGGCGGACGCGGACCCCGCGGGGATGTACGCGAAGGCGGTCTGGTTCGAACTCCGGGCGGAACCGAAAAGCTAAGAGGCAGGGTGCCCCAGGAGCATCGTGGGGGCGCCCGCCGAGCGGGTGAGGAGGATCGTGCAGGCGTTCCCCCCTTCGAGCCGCAGCTTCTTGCGCAGATGCTCCGGCTCGACGGCCGAGCCGCGCTTCTTGATGGTCGCGATGCCGACCTCGCGCTCCCGCAGCAGCGCCCTGAGCCTCTTCAGGTTGAACGGCAGCACATCGGTGATCTCGTACGCGGTGGCGTACGGCGTCGGGCGCAGCTCGTCCGCGGTGATGTAGGCGATCGTCGGATCGATGAGGCGGCCGCCGATCCGGGCCGCGACGTCCGCCACGAGGTGGGCGCGGATGACGGCGCCGTCCGGTTCGTACAGCCAGCGGCCGACCGGGCCGGGCTCGGGGTCCGGGAGCTGGGTGCCGAGCAGCGAGTGGCCGGAGGGCAGCAGCGTGGCGCGGCGCATGCCGGGGCGGGCGGTGCCGAACCACAGGACGGCCTCCTTCACGTTCCCCTGGTCCGAGATCCACTCGGCCTCCGCGTCCTCCGGCACCGCCTCGTGCGGAACCCCGGGCGCGATCTTGAGGGCGGCGCGCGGGGCGGTACGGGCGGCCTCGATCGCCCAGGACAGCGGCGGGGAGTACGCCTCGGGGTCGAACACCCGGCCCCGGCCGCCGCGCCGGGCGGGGTCCACGAAGACCGCGTCGTGACGCGAGGTGTCGACCTCGGTGACATCGGCGCAGCGCACCTCGATCAGCTGCGACAGGCCCAGCGCGTCGGCGTTGGCCCGGGCGACCGCACAGGTCAGCGGATCGCGGTCGACGGCCAGGACGGTGAGCCCGGCCCGCGCCATCGCGATCGCGTCACCGCCGATGCCGCAGCACAGATCGGCCACGGTGCGCACCCCGAACCCGGTCAGCCGGTCGGCGCGGTAGGCAGCGACGGAGGTACGGGTGGACTGCTCGACGCCGTTCGGCGTGAAGTACATCCGATGGGCGTCCTCGGCCCCGAACTTGGGCACGGCCCGCTGCCGCAGCCGCGCCTGGGTCAGGGCCGCCGATACCAGGGCGGCCGGATGGTCGCGGCGCAGCCGGGTCGCGGTGGCCAGCTCCCGCGCCGGGTCGTAGTCCCGTAGCGCGGAGAGCAGCGCCTGCCCCTCGTCGCCGAGCAGTGAGTCGAAGGCGTCAACGTCCACATGGCCCATTCTCCCCGCTCCGGGGAGGGCATTCGCACCCCTACGGCGCGCGGGCGCGCACCGTGGAACCGAAGATCACTTTTGTGATGATGCTCAAGACTGGTGTTTCCAGGTGTCTGGTTCTCGCCGCCGCGGCAGCCCTGCTCACCGGGTGCGGGGGCACGGGCCCCGAGCCGCGCCCCGGGACGGGGAAGGCGGCCGGTCTCACGCGGTCGGCCTCGGCCTCCCCGTCCTCCGCGTCCCGGGCCTCCGGCGCACCACCGCCCGGGAGCGGGCGTGAGGACCGTCCGCACCCGCCGCCGGACGGGTACCGGCGCTGGGGGCTCGACCGCCCGCTGGACCCGCCGCCCCCGCCCGCCGTCAAACCCGCGCTCGCGCCGGTGTGGCCGCCGGTGCCGGGGCTGGCGACGGTCATCCGTCAGGTGGAGACGACCGATCGGGTGGTTTTCCTGACGCTCGACGACGGGATCGAGAAGGACCCGGCCTTCATCGACCAGGCCCGGGACCTCGGTCTGCCGTTCACCCAGTTCCTGGAGGACGAGGTGATCGGCGACCACTACGACTACTTCCGCGCGCTGCGCGAACTCGGCAACCAGATCGGCAACCACACGCTCACCCACCCCAGCCTGGCGGGCAAGGACTACCAGACCCAGCGTCACGAGATCTGCGGCCAGCAGGAGGCCCTCGGCGAACGCCTCGGGCTTCAGCCCCACCTCTTCCGTCCGCCGTACGGGGACTACGACCGGAACACGCTGCGGGCGGCGGCGGAGTGCGGGCTGAACAAGGCGGTGCTGTGGCGCGCCGAGATGGAGCCGCAGGGGCTGGTCTACCGCTCCGGGAGCGGGCTGCGGCCGGGGGACATCGTGCTCGCGCACTTCCGCGGCCCCGAGCAGCTGCACGGGCACAGCATGACCGACATGATCACCGAGCTGGTACGGGAGGTCCAGGCGCAGGGATTCACCGTGGCGCGGCTGGAGGACTACATCTGACCGCGTCCGAGGACCGCTCGTGGGGGCGGCCGCGTCCGGACGTCCGTGCGGTCCGTCGCCGCCTCGCTTGGCACTCTGGTTGACGGAGTGCTAACCGCGTCATAATGTCAGGGCTGGCACTCGGCACTGCGGAGTGCCAGCCACACAGCGACGGGCAGGTCCGGCACCCGCGACGACGGATCCACCTGGTCGCCACCTCAGACAGTTAACCCCGTGAGATCTCCGAAGGGGGAGGTCGGATCGTGACGACCGCCAGCTCCAAGGTTGCCATCAAGCCGCTTGAGGACCGCATCGTGGTCCAGGCCGTCGAGGCCGAGCAGACCACGGCCTCTGGCCTGGTCATCCCGGACACCGCCAAGGAGAAGCCCCAGGAGGGCGTCGTCCTGGCCGTCGGCCCGGGCCGTTTCGAGGACGGCAAGCGGCTTCCGCTCGACGTTTCCGTCGGCGACGTCGTGCTCTACAGCAAGTACGGCGGCACCGAGGTGAAGTACAGCGGCGAGGAG
The DNA here is from genome assembly GCF_042958345.1 of Streptomyces sp. NPDC007983. Classification (NCBI taxonomy): domain Bacteria; kingdom Bacillati; phylum Actinomycetota; class Actinomycetes; order Kitasatosporales; family Streptomycetaceae; genus Streptomyces; species Streptomyces sp. NPDC007983. The sequence goes on along the minus strand of NZ_JBIBJI010000003.1, from coordinate 744,492 downwards.
TACCTCGTCCTCTCGGCTCGCGACGTCCTCGCGATCGTCGAGAAGTAATCACCGAAGTCTTGCCTTGAGCCGCGCCCCGGTGCCCGTGTCACAGATACCCGGGGTCGGGGCGCGGTTCGTTTTTTTGACGCGACGGCGGCTGCCTCGTTACGGCGGCCGAGGATCGCAATGAGAGGACATACGCAACCATGGCGAAGATCCTGAAGTTCGACGAGGACGCCCGTCGCGCCCTTGAGCGCGGCGTGAACAAGCTTGCGGACACCGTCAAGGTGACGATCGGCCCCCGCGGCCGCAACGTCGTCATCGACAAGAAGTTCGGTGCTCCGACCATCACCAACGACGGTGTCACGATCGCCCGCGAGGTCGAGGTCGAGGACCCGTACGAGAACCTGGGCGCCCAGCTCGTCAAGGAGGTGGCGACCAAGACCAACGACATCGCGGGTGACGGCACCACCACCGCCACCGTGCTGGCCCAGGCGCTGGTCCGCGAGGGCCTGCGCAACGTGGCCGCCGGCGCCTCCCCGGCCGCCCTGAAGAAGGGCATCGACGCCGCCGTCAAGGCCGTCTCCGACGACCTGCTGGCCACCGCCAGCCCGATCGACTCCAAGTCCGACATCGCCGCCGTGGCCGCGCTGTCCGCCCAGGACAAGCAGGTCGGCGAGCTGATCGCCGAGGCGATGGACAAGGTCGGCAAGGACGGTGTCATCACCGTCGAGGAGTCCAACACCTTCGGCCTGGAGCTGGACTTCACCGAGGGCATGGCCTTCGACAAGGGCTACCTCTCGCCGTACATGGTGACCGACCAGGAGCGTATGGAGGCCGTCCTCGACGACCCGTACATCCTGATCCACCAGGGCAAGATCTCCTCCATCCAGGACCTGCTGCCGCTGCTGGAGAAGGTCATCCAGGCCGGCGCCAGCAAGCCGCTGCTGATCATCGCCGAGGACGTGGAGGGCGAGGCCCTGTCCACCCTCGTCGTCAACAAGATCCGCGGCACCTTCAACGCCGTCGCCGTGAAGGCCCCCGGCTTCGGTGACCGCCGCAAGGCGATGCTCGGCGACATGGCCACCCTCACCGGTGCCACCGTCATCGCCGAGGAGGTCGGCCTCAAGCTCGACCAGGCCGGTCTGGACGTGCTGGGCACCGCCCGCCGCGTGACCGTCACCAAGGACGACACCACCATCGTCGACGGCGGCGGCAACGCCGACGACGTGGCCGGCCGCATCGCCCAGATCAAGGCCGAGATCGAGGCCACGGACTCCGACTGGGACCGCGAGAAGCTGCAGGAGCGGCTCGCGAAGCTGGCCGGCGGCGTGTGCGTGATCCGCGTGGGCGCGGCCACCGAGGTCGAGCTCAAGGAGAAGAAGCACCGTCTGGAGGACGCCATCTCCGCGACCCGCGCCGCGGTCGAGGAGGGCATCGTCTCCGGTGGTGGCTCCGCGCTGGTCCACGCCGCCAAGGTGCTCGAGGGCAGCCTGGGCAAGGAGGGCGACGAGGCCACCGGTGTCGCCGTCGTCCGCCGCGCCGTCGTCGAGCCGCTGCGCTGGATCGCGGAGAACGCGGGCCTCGAGGGCTACGTCATCACCTCGAAGGTCGCCGAGCTGGAGAAGGGCCACGGCTACAACGCCGCGACCGAGGAGTACGGCGACCTGGTGAAGGCCGGCGTCATCGACCCGGTCAAGGTCACCCGCTCCGCGCTGGAGAACGCCGCGTCCATCGCCTCGCTGCTGCTCACCACCGAGACCCTGGTGGTCGAGAAGCCGGCCGAGGAAGAGGCCGAGGCCGCCGGTCACGGTCACGGCCACGCGCACTGACGCGAGCCGAGCGCCACGCGAAGGCGCGGCCGCCCCGCACGGGGTGGCCGCGCCTTCGCGCGTTGACGCGCCCGGCGGCGGGGCGCGCGTCCGGTACCGGCCCGCTCACCCCTTGACCGGGGCCCGGCCCACCTTCGAGGAGACGCCCGCCACCGCCGCCCGCGGCACCAGCTTCGCCAGCCCGGTCAACGCCTTGTACCGGGGGTCCGGAATCGACAGCGACTTCCCCCGCGCGAAGTCCTTCAGGGCCGCCGCGACCAGCCGGTCCGCGTCCAGCCACATCCAGTCCGGCGCCTTCTCCGGCTTGATCCCCGCCCGGGCGTGGAACTCCGTCCGCACCAGCCCCGGGCACAACGCCATCAGCCGCACCCCCGACTGCGCCAGGTCCTTCGCCGCGCCCTGCGTGAACTGCACGACCCACGCCTTGCTCGCCCCGTACGTCCCGCGCGGGAAGAAGGCGGCCACCGAGGCCACGTTGATCACCCCGCCGCGCCCCCGCGCCCGCATCGTCCCGGCGGCGGCGCTGGTCAGCCGCAGCACCGCCTCGCAGTGCAGCTTCAGCATCCGCAGCTCATCGGCGAGCGGCGCCTCCAGATAGCGGCCCTTGTTGCCGAACCCGGCATTGTTTACGAGCAGATCGACCGGATGTGTACGGTCCCCCAAGCGCTCCTCGACCGCGGCGATACCGGCGTCCTCGGACAGGTCGGCCCGCAGGACCTCCGCCTCGACCCCGTGCCGGTCGTGGAGGTCGGCGGCCTGGTCCCGCAGCCGCTTCTCGTCGCGGGAGACCAGCACCAGGTTGTGCCCGTCCGCCGCGAGCCGGCTCGCGAAGGCGGAGCCGATGCCCGCCGTGGTTCCGGTAATCAATGCAGTCGTCATACGCGCACGTTATCGGCCGGACGATCACCGTGCGCCCGGGCGCCGCGGCCCCGGGCGGCCCGCCCCGGCCCGGAGGGGGTGTCTTGCCGATCATGCCGGGCTCCCGACGCCGCTGTGACATCAGCCGCTGCCGCGGCGGGCGGCACATCGCGGCCCCGCGCTCGTCGCTCCCCCAGATACCGTTGGGAGGTGCCCCCTGCGCTCTCCTCACGCGGGTTGCGATGCTCCCCCAGCTACCGCTGGGAGGTGCCCCCTGCACCAGACGCCGCTCGCTGATCCGGCCCGATCGACAAGACACCCCCTACGCCGTCAAAGCACCGGCGCGATATTCCGGTCCGCACCCAAGTGCCCCTTATGCTCGGGGGCATGATCGAGGCCCGTCATCTGAAAGTGCTGCGCGCGGTGGCCACCACCGGTTCCTTCTCCGCCGCCGCCCGCGAGCTGGGCTGCACCCAGCCCGCCGTCAGCCAGCAGATGAAGGCCCTGGAGCAGTCCACGGGGACGCCGCTGCTGATCCGTACCGGGCGGGAGATGCGGCTGACCGAGGCGGGCGAGGCGCTGGTCCGGCACGCGGCGGGCATCCTGGCCGGGCTGACCGCCGCGGAGGAGGAGGTAGCGGCGCTCGCCGGGCTGCGGGCCGGGCGGGTGCGGCTGGTGTCGTTCCCCAGCGGCAGCTCCACGCTGGTGCCGACCGCGCTCGCCGGGATGCGCGCCGCCCACCCGGGAACGCGGGTCTCCCTGGTGGAGGCCGAGCCGCCGCGGTCGGTGGAGATGCTGCGCGGCGGCGACTGCGAGATCGCGCTCGCCTTCCGGTACCCCCACGCGGGGCCCGCGGCGGGTACGGACGCGGACCCGGCGGCGGGATGGGACGACCTGGTGGTGCGGCCGCTGCTGCGGGACCGGCTGGTGGTCATGGTCCCGCACGATCACCGGCTGGCCGGGGCCGGGACGGTGGGCATCGGGGAGCTGGCCGAGGAGCCGTGGATCGCGGGCTGCCCGCGGTGCCGTCGCCATCTGGTGGAGGTGTGCGAGGCCGAGGGCTTCACCCCGCGGATCGACTTCGCGACGGACGACTACCCGGCGGTGGTCGGGCTGGTGGGGGCCGGGCTCGGGGTCGCGGTGCTGCCGGAGCTGGCGGTGGAGTGCGTGACGGCCAAGGGGACGGCGACGCTGGAGGTCACGCCCGAGGTGCGGCGCGAGGTGGTGGCGCTGACGCTGCCGGACCTGGCGCGGGTGCCCGCGGTGGCGGCGACCCTGGACCGGCTGGAGCTGGCGGCACGCCGCTGACGTACGAAAACCCCGCCGCCGACATGCGAAAACCCTGCCGCTGACGTGCGAAAACCCGCCGATCGTCGGTGGGAACGGTCGGCGGTGATGGGGCGATGGTTGCTGATGGAACGTTTCTTCAGGGCGGAGAAGGGCCGGGATCCCGGTCAGGACCCCGGGGCTCCCGAGGAGGCCACCGTGCGATGGCGGGCCCGCCCCATCAGCTCCTCGCGCTCGTCCTCGGTCAGTCCTCCCCAAACCCCGTACGGCTCGCGTACCGCCAGGGCGTGAGCCGCGCACTGCGCCCGTACCGGGCAGCGCATGCACACCTCTTTCGCCGACATCTCGCGCGCGCTGCGGGCGGCGCCGCGCTCCCCTTCGGGGTGGAAGAAGAGCGAGCTGTCGACACCACGGCACGCGGCCAGGAGCTGCCAGTCCCACAGATCGGCGTTCGGACCGGGAAGACGGGAGAAATCTGCCATTGCCTTGTCTCCTCGAAGCGATCGGCTGCGGACGCTGTGTCCCGGGTCGTACACCTACTGTGTAAGTAGATGTAAATATGACTCATTGCGAATCTAGCCACACAGACCGGCAAATTGGAAGCAAGGTCGCCAAATGCCACCGAAGGGGATGACCTTTGGGGGAGACGTGACAGGGCGCGACCTGCGCGGGGAAGCGCCTCCGTGTCCGAGGGCTCACGTAGAGTGTCGAAGGTGGCCGCCGAACCCCGTAACTCTTTCGGGTGACCGTCGTTGAGAGTGCGGAGGCGGTTGATGGGTAAAGCTCTCGGACACATATCCGGGGCTGTCAATCGCTCAGGTGACGATATGTACCAGCCTGGAGGCTCAAGGTGACGCGCATCATCTGCGGAGGGCGGCCATGACATCCGTCCTCGTCTGCGACGACTCCCCGCTCGCCCGAGAAGCGCTGCGCCGCGCGGTGGCGACGGTGCCCGGCGTCGAGCGGGTGACGACGGCGGCCAACGGCGAGGAAGTCCTCCGCCGATGGGGCGCCGACCGCTCGGATCTGATTCTGATGGACGTGCGCATGCCCGGCCTCGGCGGAGTCGAGACCGTGCGCCGGCTGCTCTCCGCCGACCCCGGCGCCCGGATCATCATGCTCACGGTCGCCGAGGACCTCGACGGGGTCGCGCTGGCCGTGGCCGCCGGCGCCCGGGGCTATCTGCACAAGGACGCCTCGCGCGCCGAGCTGCGTGCGACCGTGACGCAGGCCCTCGCCGACCCGACCTGGCGGCTGGCCCCGCGCCGGCTGCGCTCCGCCGAGATGGGCGCCGCGCCCACGCTCACGGCGCGGGAGATCCAGGTGCTGGAGGGCATGAGCCACGGCCGGTCCAACGCGGAGATCGGCCGTGAGCTGTTCCTCTCCGAGGACACGGTCAAGACGCACGCCCGCCGGCTGTTCAAGAAGCTCGGCGCGTCCGACCGGGCCCATGCGGTGGCCCTCGGATTCCGCTGGGGCCTGGTCCGCTAGGCGGTCCGGGTCCGTATCGACGGTCTATCGACGAGATGCTGCGCAGCGGGGGCGCTACGGTCCCCGCCCGCCTCGGGTGGCGGGCGGGGCGAGAGCGTGCGCGGCGCCGGCCGGTGACGGCGGCTTGTACCGGTTCCCCGCGCGATGCCGCATCCTTGAAGGTGTGGAGTTCCTCGGGGACGAGTCGGTCGGGCGTGAGGGGAGAGCGCAGGACGTGACGACTACCGGCGCACCTGCTCATAACGCTTCAGCGCACAACTATGGACGTGATGCCACGGAGCCGCCGGGCCCAAGGCACCATGGACGGATGCGCGACGACGAGAGTCCAGGGCCCCCCAAGGCGGGCAGCCCGGGGACGCAAGGGGCGATCGGTGCCCTCGTCGGGCGCGCGGTCGAAGGGGACGAGCAGGCCACTCACGATCTGCTGGCCCATGTCCATCCGCTCGCCCTGCGCTACTGCCGCACCCGGCTGTCCCGACTGCCGGGTGACGCTCGTCATTTCGTGGACGACCTGGCGCAAGAGGTCTGCCTCGCGGTGCTGTGCGCGCTGCCGCGCTACCGCGACACCGGCAAACCCTTCGAGGCGTTCGTGGTGGCCATCGCCTCCCACAAGGTCGCCGATCTGCAGCGGGCGGCCATGCGCCACCCCGGTTCCACGGCGGTGCCCTCGGACGAGATGCCGGAGCAGCCGGACGATTCGCTGGGCCCCGAGGAGCGGGCGCTGCTGAGCAGCGACGCGGAATGGGCCAAGAAGCTGCTCGCGAACCTTCCGGAGAACCAGCGCGAACTGGTGCTGCTGCGCGTCGCGGTCGGGCTTACGGCGGAGGAGACCGGGCAGATGCTCGGCATGTCGCCGGGCGCGGTGCGGGTCGCTCAGCACCGGGCGCTGAGCCGGCTGCGCGCGCTGGCCGAACAGTAGCGCGAGTGGTCGCTCCAGGCGGCGTCACCAGCGGTATTCGTCGGTTGTCCACAGGGCGGAATGTGACACCGGGGATGGCCGTTAGCATGGGAGTCCGCGCTGGGGCAAGACCATTTGGAAGGGTGTCATGACTGACAACGTCGACGGAGTGCCTGAGAAGTTCGCGATGCTCGGGCTGACGTACGACGACGTGCTGCTGCTGCCGGGCGCCTCCGAGGTGCTGCCGAACGCGGTCGACACCTCGTCCAGGGTCTCCCGGAACGTGCGGGTGAACGTACCGCTGCTGTCGGCCGCCATGGACAAGGTCACCGAGGCCCGGATGGCCATCGCCATGGCCCGCCAGGGCGGCGTGGGCGTGCTGCACCGCAATCTGTCCATCGAGGACCAGGCGAACCAGGTCGACCTGGTGAAGCGGTCCGAGTCCGGCATGGTCACCGACCCGATCACGGTCCGGCCGGACGCCACGCTGCACGAGGCGGACGCGCTGTGCGCGAAGTTCCGCATCAGCGGCGTCCCGGTCACCGACGCCGCGGGCAAGCTGCTGGGCATCGTCACCAACCGGGACATGGCCTTCGAGGTGGACCGGGGCCGTCAGGTCCGCGAGGTCATGACCCCGATGCCGCTGGTCACCGGCAAGGTCGGCATCTCCGGTGACGACGCGATGCAGCTGCTGCGCCGCCACAAGATCGAGAAGCTGCCGCTGGTCGACGACGCGGGTGTGCTCAAGGGCCTGATCACGGTCAAGGACTTCGTGAAGGCCGAGCAGTATCCGAACGCGGCGAAGGACGACGAGGGCCGGCTGGTCGTCGGCGCGGCCGTCGGCGTCGGCGACGAGGCGTTCGACCGGGCGCAGGCGCTGGTCGAGGCCGGGGCCGACTTCCTGGTGGTCGACAGCGCCCATGGGCACAGCCGGGGCATCCTCGACATGATCGCCAAGGTGAAGTCCAATGTCTCGGTCGACGTGGTCGGCGGCAATGTCGCCACCCGTGACGGCGCCCAGGCGCTGATCGACGCGGGCGTGGACGGGGTGAAGGTCGGCGTCGGCCCGGGCTCCATCTGCACCACCCGGGTGGTCGCGGGCATCGGCGTCCCGCAGGTGACCGCGATCTACGAGGCGGCCCGCGCGTGCCACGCGGCCGATGTGCCGCTGATCGGCGACGGCGGCCTGCAGTTCTCCGGCGACATCGCCAAGGCGATCGCGGCCGGCGCGGACACGGTGATGCTGGGCAGCCTGCTCGCCGGGTGCGAGGAGTCGCCGGGCGAGATGGTCTTCATCAACGGCAAGCAGTTCAAGTCCTACCGGGGCATGGGCTCGCTGGGCGCGATGCAGACCCGCGGCCAGGCCCGCTCGTTCTCCAAGGACCGCTACTTCCAGGACAACGTGCTCTCCGAGGACAAGCTCGTCCCCGAGGGCATCGAGGGCCAGGTGCCCTACCGCGGCCCGCTGGCCTCGGTCGCCCATCAGCTGGTCGGCGGCCTGCGCGCCTCCATGGGGTACGTCGGCTCGGCGTCCGTGGCGGAGCTGAAGGAGAAGGGCCGCTTCGTGCGGATCACCTCCGCGGGCCTCAAGGAGAGCCACCCGCACGACGTCCAGATGGTCTCCGAGGCGCCGAACTACTCCGGGCGTTAACCCGCGGGACCCCCGCGCGACCCCCGCGCGACGGGCCGCGCGCGGGGGATGGCGATACTGGTACGGCAGAACAAGCCAGCGAAAGGCACCCCACGTGACTGAGATCGAGATCGGGCGCGGCAAGCGCGGCCGCAGGGCGTACGCGTTCGACGACATCGCCGTCGTGCCGAGTCGTCGCACCCGGGACCCGAAGGAGGTCTCGATCGCCTGGCAGATCGACGCCTACCGCTTCGAGCTGCCGTTCCTGGCCGCCCCGATGGACTCGGTGGTCTCCCCGCAGACCGCGATCCGCATCGGCGAGCTGGGCGGCCTCGGGGTGCTCAACCTCGAGGGCCTGTGGACCCGGTACGAGGACCCGGAGCCGCTGCTCGCCGAGATCGCCGAGCTGGACGAGCGCACCGCGACCCGCCGGCTCCAGGAGATCTACGCCGAGCCGATCAAGGAAGAGCTGATCGGGCAGCGGCTGAAGGAGGTGCGCGACTCGGGCGTGGTCACCGCCGCCGCCCTGTCGCCGCAGCGCACCGCGCAGTTCTCCAAGGCCGTGGTGGACGCCGGGGTCGACATCTTCGTCATCCGGGGCACCACCGTCTCGGCCGAGCATGTCTCGGGTGCCGCCGAGCCGCTGAACCTCAAGCAGTTCATCTACGAGCTGGACGTCCCGGTCATCGTGGGCGGCTGCGCCACGTACACCGCCGCGCTGCACCTGATGCGCACCGGCGCGGCCGGGGTGCTCGTCGGGTTCGGCGGCGGCGCCGCCCACACCACCCGCAATGTGCTGGGCATCCAGGTGCCGATGGCCACGGCGGTGGCCGATGTCGCCGCCGCCCGCCGGGACTACATGGACGAGTCCGGCGGCCGCTATGTGCATGTGATCGCCGATGGCGGGGTCGGCTGGAGCGGCGATCTGCCGAAGGCGATCGCGTGCGGCGCCGACTCGGTGATGATCGGCTCGCCGCTGGCCCGGGCCACCGACTCGCCGGGCCGTGGCCACCACTGGGGCATGGAGGCCGTGCACGACGAGGTGCCGCGCGGCAAGCGCATGAACCTGGGCGTGGTCGGCACCACCGAGGAGGTCCTGCTCGGCCCCTCGCACACCCCGGACGGGTCGATGAACTTCTTCGGCGCGCTGCGCCGGGCGATGGCGACGACCGGCTACTCGGAGCTGAAGGAATTCCAGCGCGTCGAGGTGACGGTGGCCCCGTCGAACGACAAGCGCTGAGCGCACGCGCAGGACATGGGGAAGGCCCCGGCCGCATCGCGGCCGGGGCCTTCCCCATGCTGTGCTAGCGGTTGCTGACCCGGAAGGCGGTACCGGCGGCGGCGATCGGGGAGAGGATCATGAAGATCCAGGTGATCGCGTCGGCGTCCTTCTTCCAGGTGTCGAACAGGTCGCCGAAGTGGTCGAAGAAGATCTCGTTCGCGGACGGGATGTCGGCGGAGGCCGCGGCGGCGCCACCGATCTTGTCCACGTAGTTGGCGGTCGCGTCGTTGAGGATCATCGCGTAGCCGTACAGCTCGCCGAGGAAGATGGCGACGAGCGCCAGAACCGCGCCGACCACCCACAGCGCGACGTTGCGGCCGCCGAGCTTGGCGACCACGAGGCCGACGAGCGCGCCGAGGGCGACACCGGCGTAGGCGAACTTCCGGACCTCCGGCGGATTCGACTCGGTGTCCGCGAGCGAGCTCAGCAGGAACGCGTACGCCAGCGCACCGACGACAGCGGCCACGATGGCGGCACCGACCGCGGCGAGCGGGTTGCCCTGGCGGCCCACCTGCGGCGCGGGCGGCGGGAATCCGCCGCCGAACTGCGGCTGGGACGCGCCGGGCTGCGGGTGCTGCGCCTGCGCCTGCGGGTAGCCGTAGCCGGGCTGCGGCGGGGCGGGCTGCTGCGGGTAACCACCCTGCTGCTGCGGGTAACCGCCTGGCTGCTGTGGCTGCTGCCAGTTCTGGCTCATGAAATCCCCCGGGGATGAAGGTGATTCGCGTTCGGGGACAGCCGTGGCCGAAATGCGGCGACGGCGGGGAACGCGAAAGATTCGAGCCATAAAGTAACAGGAGTGCATGACAATCAGACAAGTCACTTCTGGGGTCCGTGACACGCCTGGGACCAGACGGAGACATGGTGTCCCGGTAAAGACGGACATTGATCCGCTATTCGGTGACGCGCCGGGCGCCCGGGATGCGGATCAGTCGTACAAGTGGGGCGGGGAGTCCGCGCGGTGGAGCGAATATCCGCGGCGACAGGACAGAATCCGGCATAAGCAATAATGTCAACTTATGGCGCAGAACAAGTCGTTCACTGGGCGAGACATGGGCATCGACCTCGGCACCGCGAATACGCTGGTGTACCTGCGGGGCAAGGGCATCGTGCTCAACGAACCGTCGGTCGTGGCGGTCAACACGGCCGACGGCAGTGTGCTGTCGGTGGGTTCGGCGGCAAAGGAGACCATGGGGCGGACCCCGACGAACATTGTCGCCGTTCGACCGCTCCGCGATGGGGTCATCGCCGATTTCGAGGTCGCCGAGCGCATGCTGCGGTACTTCATCAAGAAGGTGATGGGCAGCCGGCGGCTGGCCCGCCCCCGCGTCGTCGTCTGTGTGCCGTCCGGCATCACCGGCGTCGAGCGTCGCGCGGTGATGGAGGCCGCGACCCAGGCCGGGGCGCGGCAGGTGCATCTGGTGGAGGAGCCGATCGCGGCGGCGATCGGCGCGGGCCTGCCGGTGGGCGAGCCCACCGGCTCGATGGTCGTCGACATCGGCGGCGGTACGACGGAAGTCGCCGTCGTCTCGCTGGGCGGCATCGTCACCGCGCGCTCGGTGCGCACGGCGGGCGACGCGATGGACGTCGCGATCAGCACGTACGTCAAGAAGCAGTACGCGCTGGCCATCGGCGAGCGGACCGCCGAGGAGATCAAGGTGTCGATCGGGTCCGCCTCGCCGACCGGCTCCTGGTCCGCGCCGCGCGGCGGAGCGTTCGCCCGGCTGACGGAGCGCAATGTCGAGGTGCCCGACAGCGGTGACAACGAGGACACCCAGGCCCTGCAGCCGCCCGACCGCTGCACCATCCGCGGCCGGGACCAGGCCACCGGGCTGCCCAAGGTCCTCGAACTCACCGCGGACGAGGTGCGGCACGCGCTCGCCGAGCCGGTGGATAGCATCGTCGCCGCCGTCCGGTCCACGCTGGACGAGACCCCGCCGGAGCTGGCGGGCGACATCATGGACCGCGGCATCGTGCTCACCGGCGGCGGCGCGCTGCTGAGCGGCCTGGACGTACGGCTCGGCCGTGAACTGGACATTCCGGTGCTGGTCGCCGACGACCCGCTGGACTGCGTCGCCGTCGGCACCGGCCGCTGCGTCGAGGACTTCGCTTCGCTGCGGGCCGCGATGGACGCCAGCCCCCGCCGCTCGGACACCGTGCGGGTCTGACGCCCCGCCGCACCCCACTCCATCGGGCCGCCCCGGCGTGCGGCCCGGCAGCCGCCGTGGTCGGCTGGTGACCGGACCGGTTCGTCAGGCGGGAGGTACGGCGGCGAGGTGACGGCGGGAGCACGGGTGTACGGGTGGACGATCGCCGTGGCGGTCGCGCTGCTCCTGCCCGGCGGGCCCGCCACCGCCGCCCCGGCCGCTGCCGCCGACAGCGCCGCCACGCCCGTCGGCACGCCCGCCGCCCCGGCCGCGCGCGCCCCGCGCCCGTACCCGCTCACCGTCGAACTGCGGTCGCTGAGCCCCACCGTGGTCCGCCACGACGGCGACCTCAGGATCAGCGGCAGCGTCACCAACACCTCCGGGCACCGCGTCACCGGCGCCCACATCGGCGTGCGCATCGGCGCGGCCGGGTCCGCCGACACCCGCGGCGCGCTCGCAGACCACGCCGCGCGCACCACCCTGACCCGCGCCGACGGCGCCGAAGTCGCCGCCCACACCGCCCGCCTCGCCCGGCTCGGCGCCCACGCCGCCGGGCGCCGCTTCGATCTGACCGTGCCCGTCTCCGGCCTCGGGCTGGACGGCCCGGGCGCGTATCCGCTCACCGTGACCGCGACCGCCGCGGACGGCCGGGTGCTCGGCCTGACCCGCGGCTATCTCCCCGCCTACCCCGACGGCACCGGCCTGGAGCGGCTGCGCACCAGCGTCCTGTGGCCCCTCACCGACGTCCCCCACATGGAGGCGCTGACCCGGCGCACCGGCGACGGCAGCGTGCTGCCGGTCTTCCGCGACGACGCGCTGACCGCCGCGTTCGGCCCCGGCGGGCGGCTGCGGCGGCTGGTCGAACTGGGCGAGGACGAGCCGGTGACCTGGGCCGTCGACCCCGATCTGATCGTCCAGGCGCAGGCCATGACGCGCGGCTACCGGGTGGCCCGCACCCCCGGCAGCAGCGATCCGCAGGAGGCCGGGCCGGGCAGGGGCGGCCGGGAGGCGGCCGGGTGGCTGGCCGCGCTGCGCAAGGCGGTGCGCGGCCGGGACGTCATCGCCCTGCCGTACGCGGACCCCGATCTGGCCTCGCTCGCCCGCGGCGGCGACCCGGCGCTGGCCGCGCTGCTGCGACGCGCGTCCGCCACCGGCACCAGCGTGGTGAACCGGGCGTTGGGCGTCCGCGCCCGCGCGGGGGTGGCCTGGCCCGCGGGCGGCATGCTGGACGCCGGGATCGCCGGGTACGCGCGGCGGCTCGGCCTGGACACGATGCTCGCCTCCGGCGAGGGGCCCGACTCCTACGGCGCGGCGCTCGTCGCCGGGGGCGCCACGGACGACGGGCCGGTCGCGCTCGGTGGCGGCGGCACCGCGCTGACGTACGACGCGACCCTCGCCTCCCTGCTGTTCCGCAGCCACCCGGCCGGGGGCGCCGCCGGGGCGCCCGCCCGGCTCGCGCTGCGGCAGCGGCTGCTGGCCGAGACCCTGACGGCGGTACGGGAGCTGCCGTACGCGGCGCGCGACCTGGTGCTCGTACCGCCGCGCCGGATGCCGGTCGGGGTCGGGCGGGCGCTGCTCTCGGCGCTGGCCGCGGGTCAGGAGGCGGGCTGGCTGGAGCCGTCGCGGTTCGGGGACGGCCTGCGGGCGCCGGAGGCGGGGGAGTTGCGGGACGGCGGCCATCCGGCCGGGCTGCGCGCCACCGAGCTGCCGCCGGAGCGGCTGGCGGCGGTGGCCCGGGACCGGCGGCGGCTGCGCGCGCTGGCCATGGTGCTGTCCGACGCGCGGGCCACGGTGGCGTCGGTGCGGGCGGCGCTGGCCCGGTCGGTCTCGACGGGGTGGCGGGGCGACGCGGCGGGGGCGCGCGCGTACCAGGAGGGTGTGGCCCGCTATCTGACCGCGTCGATCGCCTCGGTGCGGCTGGTGCCCAAGTCGAGGGTGGTGGTGACCGGGGGCTCCGCGACCATCCCGGTCACGGTCGCCAACGGGCTGCAGCAGGACCTCACCGGGGTCGAGCTGCGGGTGCTCTCCAGCCGCCCGGAGCGGGCCCGCGCGGTCGACCGCGCCGTGGACGTACGGGCGTCGCGCGCGGTGAGCCGTACGGTACGGGTCCGGGTGAGCGCGCACGCGAACGGGCCGGTGCGGCTCACCGCCCAGCTCTACACCCGCGCCGACGGGCGGCCGTGGGGAGCGCCGATGACGTTCACCGCCGAGGTGCGCTCGGTGCCGTCGGGCGCGGTCGCGTTCGTCGCGGGCGGGGTGGGGCTGATGGTGCTGGCGGCGACCCTGCGGCTGCGCAGCGCGCGGCGGCGGGGCGTCCGGAAGTGAAGAGCCCCCTCAGAGGCGGTGGGCGGTGCCCGCCGGGCTCGCGCCGCGGGTGTCCAGCAGCAGCTGGGCCTTGGCCGCCAGGCCCTGCAGGTCGTAGGTGCGGTGGTGCTGGAGCAGGACGGTCAGGTCGGCCTCGGCCGCCGCCTCGTACAGCGCGTCCGCGCGCGGCACCGGGCGGCCGAGCACCCGCCAGCCCGGCACATACGGATCGTGGTAGCTCACCTGGGCGCCCAGCTCCATCAGCCGGGCGGCGATCTCGCGCGCCGGGGAGCCCTCCTCGTCCGCCACGTCCGGCTTGTAACTGACGCCGAGCAGCAGGACATGGGCGCCGCGCGCCGACTTGCCGTGCTCGTTGAGGAGCGCCGTACAGCGCCGGGTGACGTAGCCCGGCATCCGCCCGTTGACCTGCTGCGCCAGCTCGACCATGCGCAGCGGCAGGCCGAGCCCGCGCTGCGGGTGGGTCATCCGGTCGCATTCGATCGGCGCGCCGTGACCGCCGACGCCGGGGCCCGGGCGGAAGGACTGGAAGCCGAACGGCTTGGTCTCGGCGCAGCGCACCACGTCCCACAGGTCGACGCCGTTGTCGTGGCAGAACGCCGCCATCTCGTTGACCAGGGCGATGTTGACGTGCCGGTAGTTGGTCTCCAGGACCTTCACCGTCTCGGCCTCGCGCGGCCCGCGGGCGCGGACGACCTTCTCGGTGAGGCGTCCGTAGAACGCGGCGGCCGCCTCCGTGCAGGCGGCGGTGAGGCCGCCGATGACCTTGGGGATGTTGGCGTAGCCGTAGGCGCGGTTGCCGGGGTCGAGGCGGCCGGGGGAGTAGGCGAGGTGGAAGTCGCGCCCGGCCCGCAGCCCGGACCCCTCCTCCAGAAGCGGACGCAGGAATTCCTCGGTGGTGCCGGGGTACACGGTGGATTCCAGCAGAACAGTGGTGTGCGGGCGCAGCCACCCCGCCAGCGTGCGCGCCGCCTCGCCGACCGCGGACAGATCCAGCCGGCGGTCCTCGCCGAGCGGGGTGGGCGAGCAGATCACGGCGGTGCGGACCCGGCCCAGATCGGCCGGGTCGGTGGTGGTCCGGAAGCCGCCGGAGATCATCCGGCGCAGCTCGGCGGCGGTCAGCGAGCCGTCGCCCGCCCCGGTGGGCAGCCGCCCGGCCCGCAGCTCGTCGGCGGCCCGGGAGTCCGGGTCGTAGCCGACCGTACGGACACCGGCGGCGGTGGCGGCCTGGGCGAGCGGGAGGCCGAGATGGCCGAGTCCGATGACGGCGAGATCTGCGGGCATCACTTCGTGCCGTCCTTCCCGAGGCGATTCCGGATGGCGCAAAGGCAGACTAAGCGGAAATATGACTCGTATTCAGTATTGACGGAGGGTGGCGACGCGGTGTTGCGGTCACCGGCAGGGGACGGCCCGCGCGGCGGCCCGCCAAGGGCCCGGCCCCGGCATGGCACGGCAGGGAGAAAGCCAGGAAAATCATCACGCGAGCGTCGTGACGTCGACCACAACGGGAGGCAGCGGTGAAGACACCGGCACTGGGACCGGCCGAGCGCGGCGAGGCGCTGGCCCGGATGGCGGACCGTGAGCTGGACGTGCTGGTCGTGGGCGGCGGCGTGGTCGGCGCGGGCACCGCGCTCGACGCCGCGACCCGCGGCCTGGAGACCGGACTGATCGAGTCCAGGGACTGGGCCTCCGGCACCTCCAGCCGCTCCAGCAAGCTGGTCCACGGCGGCCTGCGCTACCTGGAGATGCTCGACTTCGCCCTCGTCAGAGAGGCCCTGAAGGAGCGCGGACTGCTGCTGGAGCGGATCGCTCCGCACCTGGTCAAGCCCGTCCCGTTCCTCTACCCGCTCAAGCACCGGGGCTGGGAACGGGCCTACGCCGGGGCGGGCGTCGCGCTCTACGACGCGATGTCGATCTCCTCCGGGCACGGCCGCGGGCTGCCCGTCCACCGCCACCTCTCGCGCACCCGCGCCCTGCGCGTCGCCCCCTGCCTCCGCAAGGACGCCCTGGTCGGAGCGCTCCAGTACTACGACGCCCAGGTGGACGACGCCCGCTTCGTCACCTCCCTGGTGCGCACCGCCGCCCGGTACGGCGCACAGGTCGCCAACCGGGCCAGGGTGGTCGGGTTCCTGCGCGAGGGAGCGCGCGTCGTCGGTGCCCGGGTGCATGATCTGGAGCAAGGGGGTGAGTTCGAGGTCCGGGCCCGCCAGGTGGTGAACGCCAGCGGGGTGTGGACGGACGAGACACAGGCGCTGATCGGGGAGCGCGGCCAGTTCCACGTCCGCGCGTCCAAGGGCATCCACCTCGTGGTGCCCAGGGACCGCATCCACTCCACGACCGGGCTGATCCTGCGCACCGAGAAGAGCGTGCTGTTCGTGATCCCGTGGGGGAGGCACTGGATCATCGGCACCACCGACACCGGCTGGGACCTGGACAAGGCGCATCCGGCCGCCTCCAGCGCCGACATCGACTACCTGCTGGAGCACGTCAACGAGGTCCTCGCGGTGCCGCTGACCCGCGACGACGTCGAGGGCGTCTACGCGGGGCTGCGCCCGCTGCTGGCCGGGGAGTCGGACGCGACCAGCAAGCTCTCGCGCGAGCACACGGTCGCCCACCCGGTGCCGGGCCTGGTGGTGGTCGCGGGCGGCAAGTACACGACGTACCGGGTCATGGCCAAGGACGCCGTGGACGAGGCGGTGCACGGCCTCGACCAGCGGGTCGGGCCCTGCGTCACCGAGGACGTGCCGCTGGTCGGCGCCGTCGGCTACCAGGCGCTGTGGAACGCGCGGGCGCGCATGGCCCGCCGCACCGGGCTGCACGTCGCCCGCGTCGAACACCTGCTGAACCGGTACGGCGCGCTGACCGAGGAGGTGCTGGAGCTGATCGCCGCCGATCCGTCGCTCGGCGAACCGCTCACCGCCGCCGACGACTATCTGCGCGCCGAGGTCGTCTACGCCGCCTCCCACGAGGGCGCCCGCCACCTGGACGACGTCCTCACCCGGCGCACCCGCATCTCCATCGAGACCTTCGACCGGGGCACCCGCGGCGCCCGCGAGGCGGCCGAGCTGATGGCGCCGGTCCTGGGCTGGGGGCCGGAGCAGATCGACAAGGAGGTCGAGCACTACGAGAAGCGGGTGGAGGCGGAGCGCGAATCGCAGCGGCAGCCGGACGACCTGACGGCGGACGCGGCCCGGCTGGGCGCCCCGGACATCGTGCCGCTGTAGGCGGCGAGCCCCGGATGGTCATCGGTTCGGGCAGAACACCGCCGTGAGCAGGGCGGTCTCGGCCTTCGCGTCCGGCGGCCCGGCGCTGTTGAGGCGGTAGACGAGGGTGCGGCGGCCGTCGCGGGTGGCCACGGCCAGCGCGTACGAGCCGCTGACCTCGCCGTTGTGCCCCCAGACCGTCGTCCCGCACGGCAGCCGCACCGGGAACAGGCCCATCCCGTACCGGCCGCCGGACGCCGAGGTGTCCTCCATCCGCCGCAGCTGGGCCTTCGGCACCACCGCGCCGCGCAGCAGCGCGCCGAGCAGACGGGACAGATCGCCCAGCGTGGAGATCATCTCGCCCGCGGCTCCGGCGGAGGACGGGTCGAGGTCGGTGACATCGCGCCAGCGGCCGCCCCGGGAGTCGTACGCGCGGCCGTGCGGGGCCGGGAGGGTGGTGCGGACGCCGGGGAACGAGGTGTCGCGCAGGGCGAGCGGATCGAGGACCCGGCGCTCGGCCTCGGCGGCGTACGGGCGTCCGGTGACCCGCTCGACGATCATGCCCAGCAGGACGTAGTTGGTGTTGGAGTAGTGCCACTTCGCCCCGGGCGCGAAGGCGGGGCGGTGGGTGAGAGCGGCCCGCACCAGGGAGGCGGGGCTGTGCGCCTCCGTACGGCCCGCGCCGTCCGCGCCGTCCGCGCCATTCGTGCCGTCCGTGCCCCCCGTGGCCGACAGCTGACGCGCCAGCACCGGGTCGGCGGTGTAGTCGAACAGCCCGCTGGTGTGGGTGAGGAGCTGACCGAGGGTGATTTTTCGGCCATTGTTGCCATGGCCGCGCACCAGCCCCGGCAGATGCTGCTCGACGGTGTCGGCCAGGCCGAGCCTGCCCTCGCCGATCAGCCGCAGCGTCAGCGCCGCGATGACGGTCTTGGTGACGCTGCCCGCCCGGAAGCGATCGTCCCGATCGACGCGCCGCCCGCTCCGGGTGTCCGCGACCCCGGCCGCGGTGAACCGGGCCCCGCCCCCGTCCCGGACGAGCGCCGCGGCCGCGGGCGCCGTGCCGTCGGCCACCAGCCGCCGCAGGGCCGTCCGTACGGCACCGCGCTCCTCCCGCTCGGCGGCCTTCCGGCCCCCGCCGGCCACGCTCGCGCGGGCGTCCGCGTCCGCCGTACAGCCCGACAGGGCGACGGCCATGGCCGCGACCAGCGCCACGACGGTCGGCATACGGCCTCGCCTGTGCCATCGTATGGCGGAGATGGGCATGACACGGGCCTCTCGTTCCCTGCGGACCCCCGATGTTCGCAGGTGCACGCAACGGCCGCCGCACCGTGCCCGCTCCACCGCCCGGACCCCGGGCTTTCCCGGGGTCGCGGATGAGAGACAATGGACGCTCTCCCAGGGTGGGTTCAGGGTGGGTTGATTCGCAGAGGGGTCGCATGTCGGAGGCTGAGAAGACGCAGGGTTCGACTGGGCGCCTCCTCGCCGGGCGATACCGGCTGGGGGAGATTCTCGGTCAGGGCGGCATGGGCACCGTCTGGCGCGCGAGCGACCAGACCCTCGGCCGTACGGTCGCGGTCAAGGAGCTGCGCTTCCCGTCCAGCGTCGAGGAGGACGAGAAGAGACGGCTCATCACCCGCACGCTGCGCGAGGCGAAGGCGATCGCCCGGATCCGCAGCAACGGCGCCGTCACCGTCTATGACGTGGTCGACGAGGACGACCGCCCCTGGATCGTCATGGAGCTGATCGAGGGCCGCTCGCTCGCCGACGTCGTCCGGGACGACGGGCCGCTCACCCCCCGGCGCGCCGCCGAGGTCGGCCTCGCCGTCCTCGACGTGCTGCGCGCGGCCCACCAGGCGGGCATCCTGCACCGCGACGTGAAGCCGTCCAACGTGCTGATCTCGGACGACGGCCGCGTCGTCCTCACCGACTTCGGCATCGCCCAGGTCGAGGGCGACCCGTCCGTCACCTCCACCGGCATGCTCGTCGGCGCGCCGTCCTACATCTCCCCGGAGCGGGCCCGCGGCCACAAGCCCGGCCCGCCGTCCGACCTGTGGTCGCTGGGCGGCCTGCTGTACGCGGCGGTCGAGGGCGTACCGCCGTACGACAAGAGCACGGCCATAGCGACCCTCACCGCGGTCATGACCGAGCCGGTGGAGCCGCCGAAGAACGCGGGCCCGCTGGAAGAGGTCATCTACGGTCTGCTGGTCAAGGACCCCGACCAGCGGCTGGACGACGCGGGGGCGCGGGCGCTGCTGGAGCACGCGCTGAGCGCGCCGGAGGACACCGCGTCGAAGAAGGTCCCCGCCGACGCCACCCGCACGATGAGCCTGCCGCCCGCCCCCTCGGCGGAGGACGAGGCGGCCGCGGAGGCCAAGTCCGCGGCGGTCGCGGAGCGCGCCCGGGGTGCGCTGAAGTCCGTACGGAACGCGAAGACGGAGCAGAAGGCGGACCCGGCGAAGAAGCCGGAGACGTCGAAGAAGGCCGATTCCGCCAAGCCTTCGAAGTCCGCGGCGGCCGCGGCAGGCGCGCAGTCCTCGAAGAAGGCCGACCTCACGAAGAAGGGGGAGCCGGCTGCTGGTTCGGCTTCCTCCTCGGCCTCCGCTTCCTCCTCCGGTTCCGGGAAGCCCGAGGACGCGTCCGGTCCGTACCGCCCGGTGCCGCCCCGCGCCCCGATCACCGATGTGGTGTCCAAGCGGACGCTGATCATCATCGCGGTCGTCGTGGTCGCCATCGTGGCCACCGTGCTCGCCGTCGCCTTCAGCGGCGGCGGTGACGACGACAAGGCCAAGGGCACGGGCGGCGCCAAGGCGTCGGCCTCGGCCGGGGCGTCGGGCGACCGGCAGGACGGCAAGGACACCGGCGCGTCCGGCGGGGCGAACACCCAGTCCCCGGACGGCAAGACGTCCGGCGGATCGACGGAGCAGGCCGGCTCGGACACGTCCAAGGGCGGCGACACGGACGACGACGGCGGCAAGGGCAAGGGCGGGAGCGGCAGCGGGGACGACGGCGGGAGCGGCGGCAAGGGGGAGGGCAAGGGCGGCTCCCTGCCCGGCGGCTACGAGACCGTCAAGAGCTCCGACTTCCCGTTCACCATGGCGATGCCCAAGGGCTGGTCGGTGCACAACGGGAGCTACAGCGGCAGCCGAAAGTACTACGGCGGCTCCAGCATCCCGCGTATCCAGATCGACTTCACCTCCTCCCCGAAGCCGGATGCGGCGGCCGAGTGGCGCAAGGGCGAGGCCGCCGCGCGGAGCAGCATGTCCGGCTACAAGAGCCTCGGCATCAAGACGGTCTCCTGGCGGGGCTACCCGAGCGTCGCGGACTGGAGGTTCGAGCGTGACCAGGACGGTAAGCACGTACGGGTGCTCAACCGCGGCTTCAAGGCGGACGGCAGCCACGGCTTCTCCATCATGATCACTTGCGAGGCGAGCAAGTGGGACGACAAGGAGTGCAGGACGCTGCGCGACATCGCGTTCAAAACCTTCGACATCACGGACTGAGCACTCCTGTCGGCGAAGCGTCGTGCGGGCCCGTATCGTGAGTGCCCGTAGACCGTGCGCAGTCGCATGAACCCGCCAAAACGACCACAATTGACGGCCTAGCACTGTGCTGATCGCATACAGGGACGTTGATCGCGCCTGATCGTGCGCCAGGGGAGGCGTCGTGGACGAGTACGCGGGCCGGGTACTGGCCGGCCGCTATCGCCTGCCCCTGCCGCCCGCCGACGAGTACGAGTTCGTCGAGACCCGCGCCTTCGACACCTACAGCGGCCAGCAGGTCCATCTGCGGCAGATACCGCTTCCGGAGGTCGTCGACGCCGAAGTCGTCGACGCCGAAGTCGTCGACGACGACGGCCACCCCGGCGGCGGGCTGAACGGGGCGTCCCGTACGGCCCGGGGCGGCGACCCCGCCGTACGGCGCGCGCTGGACGCGGCGACCGCGGCGGCGCAGATCCCCGACCACCCGAGGCTCGGCCAGGTCTTCCACGTCTTCGCGGAGGCCGGAAGCCTGTGGATCGTCAGCGAACTCGTCGCCGGGCGCCCGCTCGCCGCGCTGCTCACCGAGCGGAACCTGTCCCCGCACCGCGCCGCCGAGGTCGCCAACGACGTGCTGACGGCGCTCCGCGCGCTGCACGCCCACGGCTGGACGCACCGCAACGTCACCACCCGCACGGTGCTGTTGTGCGACGACGGCCGCGCGATGCTGACGGGCCTGGCGGCGGGCGCGGCGGAGGAGGCACTGTGCGGCTACGACCCGGTGCCGAGGCCGCCGGACGAGCAGTCTCCGGCTTCCGGTCCCGCCGCTCCCGCCGCTCCCGGCCCCGTCTCCGGGCCCGCGTCGCCGCCGGACGCGCGCGCCGCGGACGACGGGTACACCCCCACGCCGCCCGCGGGCACTCCCATCGCCGGCGCGCCCACCCCGGCCCTTCCGCACGGCTACGAGAGCGCCGCGCCAGACCAGCGGCCCGGCGGGGAGCGCCCGGAGGAGTGGCCGGAGCCGCGTCCCGGCGCGCAGGGCCCGGTCTACCGCGACCAGGGCGCGTCGGGCGGCTTCCCCGCTCCGCGCGGCGCGGGCGGCGGCGGTCAGGGGCCCGAGGCGCACGGATATCCGGACTTGGCAGGACCGGAAGCCGAATGGGCCGTCGGCGGCTCCGGTCACATTCCGGCGCAGGGCGCGGGGGACGACCCACAGGGCGTCGCGGACGACGCGCAGGGAGCGGCCGCGCGCGCCGCGCGGGCGAAGGCCATCGCCGCGTACGCGGCAGGAGCCCGCGCGGCCGCCGCACGGGCCGGCGCCGACGCCCCCCGGTACACCCCCCAGGAATTGGGCCCGCTCACGGGCGGCGCGCCCTGGCCCGATTCCGCTTCCGACCCCGCCTCCGGTTCCGTTTCTGGTTCCGGTTCCCCCTCGCCGGAAGGCGCCACCGTGCCCCGGCAGCCGAACGGTGAGGACGGCGGCGCTTCCTGGGACGGCGGCGGCACGACGGACGGCGACCCGCCGCGCGGCCCCACCACCGCGCTC
The DNA here is from genome assembly GCF_042958345.1 of Streptomyces sp. NPDC007983. Lineage (NCBI taxonomy): Bacteria > Bacillati > Actinomycetota > Actinomycetes > Kitasatosporales > Streptomycetaceae > Streptomyces > Streptomyces sp. NPDC007983. The sequence goes on along the minus strand of NZ_JBIBJI010000003.1, from coordinate 722,541 downwards.
GCCGCCGAACGGGCCCGGCAGGCGCGGATCGTCGTGGTCGGCGCCGTCACCGAGCGCTGGGCGCCCGAGCAGGCCGGACCCGTACACGAGAACTGGCGGCTGGCCCCGCCCGTCGGCCCCGCCGCCGACCTGTGGGCGCTGGGCGTGCTGCTCTTCCGCGCCGTCCAGGGCCACGCCCCGTATCCGGAGGAGAACGCCGCCGAGCTGGTGCAGATGGTGTGCGCGGAGGCACCCGCCTACGCGGAGGAGTGCGGTCCGCTGCGCCCCGTGGTCGAGTCGCTGATGCGCCAGGACCCCACCGAGCGGCCCGACTTCGAGGAGCTGCGCGGCTGGCTGCGGTCGCTGATCAGGTCGGCGCCGGAGCCGGACGTCGGCAGCAGCACGGTCACCGTGCCGTCGATCGGGCCGGGCGGCGCGTCCGACCCGAAGCGGCTGCCGATCGTGCGCCGCCGGGGCTGGCTGGTGCGCAAGGGCCGGGGCCGCCCGGACCGGGCGGCGGCCGCGCACGGGCGGCACAAGCGGGCGAAGCAGGCCGCGCGCGAACCGGGCCCGGCCCAGCGGCGGGAGGCTCCGCGGCGCGAGGCTCCGCGGCGGGAGCAGGCCACGGGCCGCAAGCCGCGCAGGCTGGGGCGGGTGCTGCTCCTGCTGATACTGCTGGGCCTGGCGGCGGCGGTGCTGTACGCGATGATGTTCATGCCGCGCACCGAGGACACCGGCGGCCAGGGCCGTACGGGGTCGGCGGGCGCGGGGAGCCCGGCGCCCACCAGCGCCCACGACCCGGCGTCACCGTCCGGTGAGGGCAGCGAGGACGACGGCTCGGCGGACCCGGGCTCCGACGAGCCCCAGTCCACCGAACCGGCCGGTCTCGCGAAGGGCTTCGCGGTCCGCAAGGACCCCAAGGGCTTCTCCGTCGCCGTCCACGAGGGCTGGACCCGGCGCGGCGAAAACGCGCGCGGCCAGATCCGCTACATCGGCGGCGACATCGAGCTGGTGATCGTGGCGGGACGGGACAAGGTGTCCGAGTTCGGCGGCGACCCGATGGCGTACCAGCAGAACCGGGAGGCCGAACTGGCCGCCTTCCGCGACTCGGCGTGGGCGTCGTCCTCGGGGCTGAAGCGGATCGACGTCGGGAAGACGGCGATGGCCGAGGGCCAGTTCAGCTGGCGGGACAGCAGCGGCCGCAATGTGTACGCGCGCAATCTGGCGATGCTGATCGGCGGCCGCTACCACGTGGTCCTGGCGATCGGCCCCGCCGACGAGCGCCGCACGGTGAACCGCCACTTCGAGCAGGCGACGGCCACGTACAGCACGACGGGCTGATGGCCTCAGCGCCCGGGCCGAGGCGTCGCCGCGGCGCCCCCGAACCGCTCCCGCAGCCGGTACTTCAGCACCTTCCGCAGCGTGTCGTTCCGCGGCAGCGCGTCCACCACCTCCACCCTCTCCGGCACCTTGTGCACCGACAGCCCCACCCCGCGCAGATAGGACCCGACCCCCTCAACCGTCAGCGGCGCGGCCCCCACCGGTTGCTCCACCACGGCGCACACCACCTCCCCCCGCTCCGCGTCCGGCAGCCCGATCACCGCCACATCCCCCACATCCGGATGCCGGTACAGCAGCTGCTCGATCTCCTTCGCGGAAATGTTCTCGCCCTTACGGATGATGATGTCCTTGGCGCGCCCCGTGAGCACGAGATGACCGCTTTCCGTCAGATGACCGAGGTCGCCGGTGCGGAAGAAGCCGTCGGCGTCGAACGCCTCCCGGGTCTGCGCCTCGTCCAGATATCCGGCGCACACCGCCTCGCCCCGCAGCCGCACCTCCCCGTCCACGACGCGGATCTCCATCTCCGCGGGCGGGCGCCCCTCCGTCGTCGCCAGAGCCTCGTCGGTGTCGTCCGGCGACCCCATCGTGATCATGGGAACCTCGGTCATCCCGTAGCCGTGCGTCAGGCGGCACCCCAACTCCCGTACCACCTCGTAGTACAGCTCGGGCGGCTTGGGCGCGCCGCCACCGGCCAGCAGCCGCAGGGTCGGAATGAGCGGGCGCGCGGGGTCCTTGCGCTGCTCCGCCAGGAACATGGAGTAGAAGGCGGTGCTGCCGCCCGCGACCGTCACCCCGTGCCGCCGGTACGCGGACAGCGACTCCGGCAGCGCGAAGTGCTCCAGCAGCACGGCGGGGAAGCCGTACAGCAGCAGCATCACCGTGTAGTCGGGCCCGGCGACATGCGCGTACGGGAAGGCCATCGACCCGATGTCGTCCGCTGTGAGCCGCAGCGCGTGGGCGAGACAGGAACCGGCGGCGATGAGGCTGCGGTCGGTGTGCAGCACGCCCTTGGGGTCGGAGGTGGTGCCCGAGGTCCAGTAGATCCAGCGGACGGCGGTCCCGTCGGTGGGCGGCGGCGGCAGATGCGGCGGCGCCTTCGGGTCGGCGACCGGGAGCGCGTCGTACGCCTCGAAGACCAGCGGCGACTGCGGCAGCCCGGCGGCCAGCCGGTGCGCCATCGCCGTATGGTCGAAGCCGCGCCACGTCCCGGGGACGGCGAAGAACCGCGCGCCCGAGGCGCGGAGCGCGTACCCCACCTCGCGGTCGCGGTAGTACGGGATGAGCGGGGTCTGTACGGCGCCCAGCCGGGCCAGCGCCAGCGTCAGCACGACCGTCTCCAGCCGGGTGGGCAGCTGCCAGGCGACCCGGCTGCCGGGGCCCACCCCCATCGCGTACAGCCCGGCCGCCGTGCGCTCCGCGCGGGTGCGCAGGGCGCGGAAGGTCAGCCGCCGGTCGTGCCGGCCGCTGGCGGCGGCCTGGATCAGCGCGGGGGCGTCCGGGGTGAGCGCGGCGCGCCGCTCCAGCAGTTCCCACAGCGTCGCCGATGCGCCGAGGGCGTGTGCGGTGTCGGTCATCCCGGCCTCCCGTGGCCGAATCCGTTGACCTGACGGATAGTCAGATAGTGCGGGAAGCGTAAGGCCGTCCGTCTTGTCGGTCCAGAGGGTGCGGATTAGCCTTCCCCTGCCGCCTGATCTGACGAGACATCAGAAAAGGGAGGACGGCCGCCGATGGATCTCGCCTTCACCGAGGACGAGGAGGACTTCCGGCGCGGACTGCGCGCCTGGCTCGCGGACGTCCTCCCCACCCTGCCCGACCGCCCCGACCCCGCCGACTGGCCCGCCCGCCGCGCCTACGACTGCGGCTGGCAGCGCAGGCTGTACGACGCCGGATACGCCGGACTGCACTGGCCCGAGGACGCCGGAGGCCGCGGCGCCACCCCCACCCAGCACCTGATCTTCCTGGAGGAGACCGAACGCGCGGGCGCGCCCTACGTCGGCGCCAACTTCGTCGGCCTGCTGCACGCCGGACCCACCATCGCCGCCGAGGGCACCCCCGCCCAGCGGGCCCGCTGGCTGCCGCCGATCCTCCGCGGCGACCAGGTCTGGTGCCAGGGCTTCTCCGAACCCGACGCCGGATCCGACCTGGCCGCCTTGCGCACCCGGGCCGTACGGGACGGCGACCACTACGTCGTCAGCGGCAGCAAGATCTGGACCTCGCACGCCGAGATCGCCGACTGGTGCGAACTCTTGGTGCGCACCACGCCTATAAACCCCGACACGCCGAAGCACCGGGGCATCACCTGGCTCGCGCTGCCCATGGATGCGCCCGGCGTGACCGTACGGCCGCTGCGCACCCTCGCCGGGACCGCCGAGTTCGCCGAGGTCTTCCTGGACGAGGTGCGGGTGCCCGTGGACCACCGGATCGGGGCCGAGAACGACGGCTGGCGGGTGACCATGGTGACCCTCTCCTTCGAACGCGGCACGGCCTTCGTCGGCGAGGTCGTCGCCTGCCGACGGGTGCTGGAGGCCCTGGCCCGTACCGCCAAGGCCAACGGCCGCTGGGACGACCCCGTACTGCGGAGGCGGCTCGGTCGGCTCGCCGCCGACTGCGCGGCACTGTGGCGGCTCACCCAGTGGAACGTGAGCGAGGCGCAGCGCACCGGCGGGGTGCCGGGCGTCGGCGGCTCGGTCTTCAAGCTCCGCTTCTCGGAGGTACGGCAGGAGCTGTACGACGCCGCCGCCGAAGTGCTGGGCCCGGACGCGCTGGACGCCGGGCACGAGTGGGTCGCGGACCGGCTGTCGTCGCTCTCGTACACCATCGCGGCCGGAACCTCACAGATCCAGCGGAACATCGTCGCCGAGCGCATCCTCGGCCTGCCGAAGGGGCGGTGACCAGGGGCATGGACTTCCAGCTCGACGACGACCAGCGGGCGCTGCGGGACGGTATGCGCGAACTGCTGGAACGGCGCTTCCCCCGCGCCCGGTTACGGAGGGTCGTGGATGGCTACGAACGCAGCGCCGTGACGCTGGACCGTGCCCTGTGGCGGGAACTGGGCACCGCCGGATTCTTCGCGCTGCGGCTGCCCGAGTCGGCGGGCGGGGTGGGGCTCGGACTGCCGGAGGCGGTGCTGGCCATGGAGGAGGCGGGCCGGGCGCTGCTCCCGGGGCCGCTGGTCGCCACCCAGCTCGCGGCGGGCTTGGAGACGGCCGGCGCCGCCGAGGGGGCGGCCGTGGTCACCGCGCTGGACCTCGGCGCCGGGGCCGCGGCGGACCCGCTGGTGGAGCATCTGGCCTCGGCCGACGCCGTGCTGGTGCTGAGCGGCGAGGACGCCGGGGTGGTTCCGGCGGACGCGCTCGCGGACTCGGCCCGGCCGATACGCTCCGTCGACCCGGCCACCCCGCTGCACCGTGCGCACCCGCAGGCCCTGCCCCCGGGGGCGTCCGGGGCCGCCGCCCGGCTGCGGCGCGAGGCGGCCCTGCTGACCGCCGCCCAACAGCTCGGCAGCGCCTCCCGTACGGTCCGGATGGCGGTCGACCACGCCACGGCGCGCACGCAGTTCGGCCGCCCGATCGGCGCCTTCCAGGCCGTCCAGCACCTGTGCGCGCGGATGCTCGTACGCGCCGAATCAGCCAGAAGTGTGGTGTACGCCGCCGCGGTCACAGAAGACGCGGGTGACATCGCCGCCGCCAAACTGCTCGCCGACGAGGCGGCCGTCCGTAATGCCCGCGATTGTCTTCAGGTGCACGGAGGGATGGGTTTCACCTGGGAAGCAGATGTCCACCTGCACCTCAAGCGGGCCTGGGTGCGCGCCGGGCAGTGGCAGACGGCGGCCGGGGCCGAGGAGGAACTGGCCGCCGGACTCCTGTTGACCGCTGAAACAGGTTTGTAACCGGGCTCCATGGATACGCCTGAATTGTTGGGATGTCGCATTCTCTGGGGAGATCCCCGGAGGCTTTGAGGTGACCGAGCGTTGATATCGGGTTGTTTCCTAGGCGTGACTCGTCACAGGGGAGAGTCGGGCTCCGGCTCGGGTACTCTCCGTGGGGTGCGAGCGGTTTTGGGGTACAACGAACCCGGCGTGGCCCGTGGGGCGACTCCGGGCACGCCGATGTGCCCCGCTCGCACGGGGTGCGCTCCGGCCATGCCTCGCTGTTCGAGTCATCGGGGCGTGCGTCGCACAGTATGCCCCACGCATACTCCTTGGCGCTGGAATATGACCGAAGCGCTTGTTGGGGTGACTGTACGTCAACCATGCTCTTTCGCACGGGGGTACCTCCCGGCCGCAGCCGGGAGAGAGTCACGTTCCGTGACCTCTTGGAGGTATGAGGCGATGTGTCCGCCGGTTCGGATGGTGTGAGCGGTGCAGGTGCTTCAGATGCAAATGGAGGTCCGACCCGACCCCGCGGAGGTGAGTCGTGCCCGTCGGTGGGCGCGTTCGCGGCTCGCCGGATCCGGGATCGGGGCCGACGAGCCGCTTGCCGAAACTTTGATCCTGCTCATCTCCGAGCTCGTCACCAACGCCGTGGTCCACACCGGCTGTCCCGCGGTGTTGCGGATGCGCTTCCCCGCGCAGACCGGCACCGGCGGCGGTAGCGGCGGTTCCGTGGAGCCCTCCGCCGGCAAGGGGCCCGAACTGGGCACGGTCCGGGTCGAGGTCGCCGACGCCAGCGCCCGCGCGCCGCGTCAGCGCCGCGCCGACGAGGAGTCCACCAATGGCCGCGGGCTGGAGCTGGTCGACGGACTCGCTGACCGCTGGGGCTGGCAGCCCGAGGGCGCGGGCAAGCGCATCTGGTGCGAAATCGACCGCGGTCGGCGGGAAGAGTGCGTGGACGGCGCGGAGCGCGTCGAAGGCGGCGATCACGGGGGGCGTGACGAGTCGCTTCTGACGGGGCGTGGCGCCTCCCATGCGTCATCACATCTGGGGCGGACTCCACAAAGTCCAGACCAGGTGTTGACGTGACGTGGCCGAGTGATCACTCTAGGATCAGCGATTCGTCGCGAGGGGACGCCGAGGGCTATGTGGTCCCTGTGAACCGTGTGTTCGCGGGGCCGTTCCTTGGCGAGTGCGGGTCGCGGCCCGGCGTCTGATCAGGGCTCGACGCCGGAGCCGGGTGGCGGTGCGCGATGCCGTGCTCGGGGTGTGCATGAGCGCACCGCCGCCCGATAGGCCCCACTTGCCCGTCCCCTCGCGTTCTCTGCTCTCTCCGGGGTCTCCTTCTTGGTGCTCTTCGCGGCGCCGGCCTCAGAGGATCGCGACGGGCGCGACCGGGGCGCCGGTTCCGCCGGTGAACGGCTCGGGCGTGGCCGACAGCAGGAAGGTGTAGCGCCCCTCCTCGGTGCAGGCCGCCGACAGCTCCTCCAGATTCCAGTTCTGGCCCTGCGGCATGCCCATCTCGACCAGGTCGAGGGCGTGGACGGGCAGCCACAGGTTGTCGATCTCCGGTGGGAAGATCTCGAAGGTGAGCGTGTCGTTGGCGACCGCGGCCACGTCACGGGCATGGAACCACTCGGGCGTACGGAGCGACAGGCCCGGCGACGGATACGCGTACGCCTCCCTCTCACCCGCGAGATACCGCTGGATCTGCCCGGTCCGTACGAGCACGATGTCGCCGGGCCGTACCGGGGCCTGGGCCAGCTCCTCGGCGGCGGCGAGGTCTTCGGGGGTGACGGCATGCCCCTCGGGCAACCGGTCAGCGCCCCGGGCGCGCGCGACGTCGAGCAGCACTCCGCGCGAGACGATGTGCCGCGCCGTGTGGATGCCGCTGAAGGCCGCGCGGTCATGGGCGGTGACGGACGCGGCGGGGCGGCCGTTGTAGAGCCTGCCGGAGTGCGAGACATGGGCCAGCCCGTCCCAGTGGGTACCGGCCTGCAGCCCCATCGTCACGGCGTCGTCGCTGGTGGCGACCGTGCCCGGGCCGAACACCTCGGCGTTCACGGCGACCATGGTGTGCAGCGGATTGACCCGTCCCGGGATCATCCCGGTCTGGATGCCGTCGTGCCGCAGCGGAACCGCGAGCGGGACGCGGCGGCCGGTGCGCACCGCCGCGGCCGCGTCCTGGACCACCGCGTCGGTGATCAGGTTGAGCGTGCCGATCTCATCGTCGGCCCCCCACCGTCCCCAGTTGTTGACGCGCTTGGCGATGTCGTGGAACTCGGGTGGCAGCGACATGGTGCCTCCTTCGGTCGGTTCCGTTCCAGGGCTTGTACTCGGCGCGGGTCTGCTCAAAAATCTAACGGTCCGTCAGAAACTGCGGGAGGGGACGCGACGTGGGCAACTTCTTGGACGGCAAGGTCATCGCCGTCACCGGGGCCGGGCGCGGCATCGGACGAGCCGTGGCCCTCGCCTGCGCGGCCGAGGGCGCGAAGGTCGTCGTCAACGACTACGGGGTCTCGATCGAGGGCGGCGAACCCACCAGCGAGATCGCCGAAGCGGCGGTCAAGGAGATCGCGGCGGCGGGCGGAGAGGCGGTCGCGGTCGCCGACGACGTCTCCACCATGGCCGGTGGCCGGCGCATCGTGGACACCGCCGTCGAACGGTTCGGGCGGCTCGACGGCGTGGTGTGCGTGGCCGGAATCCTCCGCGAACGGATGCTCTTCAACATGAGCGAGGAGGAGTGGGACCCGGTCGTCGCCACCCACCTCAAGGGCACCTTCACCGTCTTCCGCGCCGCGTCCGCGGTGATGCGGCGGCAGCGCTCCGGCACCCTGATCGGCTTCACCAGCGGCAACCACCAGGGCAGCGTCGCCCAGGCCAACTACGCCTCGGCCAAGGGCGGCATCATCTCGCTGGTCCGCAGCGCGGCCCTGGGCCTGCACAAATACGGCGTCACCGCCAACTGCGTCGCCCCGGTCGCCCGTACCCGCATGTCCGCCAATGTGCCGATGGAACTGAAGGAGATCGGCGAACCGGAGGACGTCGCGGCCCTGGTCGTCTACCTGCTGAGCGAACGGGCCCGCGAGGAGAAGATCACCGGACAGGTCTATACGATCGCGGGCCCCAAGATCGCGGTCTGGGCCCAGCCGAGGGAACTGCGCGCCGGATACGCCGAGGGCACCTGGACCCCCGAGAAGATCGCCGACTTCCTGCCCGGCACCGTCGGCACCGACCCCATGCCGCTGCTGGCCCAACTCGAAGCCATGGCCCAGGCCGCCGCAACCCACCAGCGCCCCAACGCGTGACCCGCACGCCCACCGTGCGACGTGAGGAAGGGGAGAGGCCGTGGACTTCGCCTTCGGGCCCGGGGACGAACACTTCCGCGACGAGGCACGCGCCTGGCTCGACGCCCACCTGACCGGCCGGTTCACCCGTCCCACCGACACGGCCACCACCGCTGCCGCCGCTGCCGCCACTGCCGCCGCGCAACGCGCCTGGGAACGCGAACTGGGCGGCGGCGGCTGGATCGGGCTCGGCTGGGACCGCACCCACGGGACCTACGGAAACCGGGCCGCCACCCTGACCCAACAGGTCGTCTGGGCCGAGGAATACGCCCGCGCCGGAGCCCCCGTCCGATTCGGGCACATCGGCGAGAACCTGCTCGCCCCCACCCTGCTCGAACACGGCGACCAGGCCCAACGCGCCCGCTTCCTGCCCCCCATCGCCCGCGGCGAGGAGCTGTGGTGCCAGGGCTACAGCGAACCCGACGCCGGCTCGGACCTCGCCGGAGTGCGCACCCGCGCCGTCCGCGACCCGGGCGACGGAACCTACCGCGTCACCGGCCAGAAGATCTGGACCTCCCACGCCCGCGAAGCCGACTGGTGCTTCGTCCTGGCCCGCACCGAGGAGGGATCACAACGCCACCACGGGCTGTCCTTCCTGCTGGTGCCCATGGACCAGCCGGGACGCGTCGAGGTCCGGCCGATCCGGCAGCTCACCGGCACCGCGGAATTCAACGAGGTGTTCTTCGACGGGGCCCTCGCCCGCCCCGACCACCTCGTCGGCGGCCCGGGCCGGGGCTGGAGCGTGGCCATGAGCCTGCTGGCCGTGGAACGCGGAGTCTCCACCCTGGTCCAGCAGATCGGCTTCGCCCAGGAACTCGACCGCGTCATCCGACAGGCCCTGGAGACCGGCGCCGCCCGCGAACCCGTACTGCGCGACCAGCTGATACAGCAGTGGGCCGAGCTGAAGGTCATGCGTTGGAACGCCCTGCGCACCCTGGGCGGCGCGGGGAATCCCCCCTCCGGGGGCCCCACCCCCACCCCCTCCCCTCCCGCCCCCTCCACCCCCGCTCCCCACCGCCCCGCGCCCCCTCGCCCCACGGCGCACGATGCCGGGGCCCCCAGTGTGGCCAAGCTGCTGTGGGGCGGCTGGCACCGGCGGCTCGGCGAGCTGGCCGTGCGGGTGCGGGGCGCCGCCGCCGCGCTCGGACCGGTGCGCTGGACCGAGGACCGGCCGTATGAACTCGACGCCGCGCAGCGCCTCTTCCTCTTCTCCCGCGCCGACACCATCTACGGCGGCTCGGACGAGATCCAGCGCAACATCATCGCCGAGCGCGTACTCCACCTCCCCAAGGAGCGCAGATGAAGACGTACGGGCACTGGATCGGCGGCTCCTGGCGGGCGCCCGGGGCCGGGCATTACGCGGTCGTCAACCCGGCCACCGAGGAGACCGTCGGCCGGGCGCCCGAGGCCGACGAGGCCGATGCCGACGCCGCGGTGCGGGCCGCGCGGGCCGCGTACGACGGCTGGTCGCGCACCGCCCCCCGGGAGCGCGCCGCCGTACTCGACCGCGCGGCCGACCTGCTCGCCGAGCGCGCCCCCGGCCTGGTGCCCCTCCTCCAGGCGGAGACGGGCGCGACCCTGCGGGTGACCGCGGCCCTCCAAGTGCCCCCCGCGGCCGACCGCTTCCGCCGCTACGCGCGCGGCGCCATGGAACCGGACACCGTCCCGCTCGCCCCGCTGCCGGTCGCCGCCAGCCCGCTGGCGCCCGGCGGGCTGATCGGCGCGGCGGCGGTCCGCCGTCCGGTGGGTGTCGTCGCCTGTATCACCTCCTACAACTTTCCCCTCGCCAATCTCGCGGGCAAGGTCGCCCCGGCGCTCGCCATGGGCAATACGGTCGTCGCCAAACCGGCCCCGCAGGACCCGCTGGCCTGTCTCGAACTCGGCCCGCTGCTGACCGAGGCCGGGCTCCCGGACGGTGTCTTCAATGTCGTCACCGGCTCGCGCGCGGCCGCGGGCGAGGCGCTGGTCGCGCACCCCGGTGTCGACATGGTCAGCTTCACCGGATCCACCGCCGTGGGGAAGAAGATCGCCGAATCCGCAGGCCACTCGATGAAGCGCACCCTGATGGAACTAGGGGGCAAGGGCGCGGCCATCGTCCTTGGGGACGCCGACAAGCGAGTGATCGCGTCGGCGGTCGGGGCGGTCGGTTCGACCTTCTCCTTCCACAGCGGGCAGATCTGCACGGCGCCGACTCGGGTGCTCGTCCATCGATCGCTGTACGAGCGGGTGGTCGCCGCACTCACAGATTACGCAAAGTCACTGACGGTGGGGGACCCTGTGGATAACTCCACGATCGTGGGTCCGCTGATCTCAGCGGCCCAGCGCGATCGGGTCGAGGCGTACCTCGCCGGGGCCCGTGAGCAGGGCGCCCGCATCGTCACCGGCGGTGAACGTCCGGCTGTCAAGCCCGGGTTCTACGTCGCGCCGACCCTCATAGCCGACGCCGACCCCGGCATGACCGTGGCCCGCGAGGAGTTGTTCGGCCCGGTCGTCGTGGCCCTGCCCTTCGACGACGAGGACGAGGCGGTGCGGATCGCCAACGGCACCCCGTACGGCCTCTACGACTACGTCTTCAGCGCCGACGCGGGCCGCGCCTGGGCGCTGGCCGCCCGGCTGCGCAGCGGAAACGTCGGCATCAACACGGTTCAGCGCCACCCCGAGACGCCGTTCGGCGGCTTCAAGCACAGCGGTGTCGGCCGCGACGGCGGCTCGTTCGGGCTGCACGCGTACAGCGAACTCCAGTCGGTGGTCTGGGCCTCCTGAGGGCCCCGGAGGTGGGGGAGAACGGGTATGAGAGGCGTTGTTTTCGATGGCGAGGCGCCCCGGGTGGTCGACGACCTGGAGGTACGCGGCCCGGGCCCGGGCGAGGTGCTGGTGGCCGTGGCAGCCGCCGGGCTGTGCCACAGCGATCTGTCCGTCATCGACGGCACCATTCCGTTTCCCGTGCCGGTGGTGCTCGGCCACGAGGGCGCGGGCGTGGTCGAGTCGGTGGGGCCCGGCGTCACCCATGTCGCGCCGGGTGACCACGTCGCGCTCTCCACCCTCGCCAACTGCGGTACCTGCGCCGACTGCGACCGTGGCCGCCCCACCATGTGCCGCGCCGCGATCGGCAGGCCGAGCCGCCCGTTCCACCGCGGAAACGGCGAGCGGCTGTTCAACTTCGCCTCCAATTCCGCGTTCGCGCAGCGCACGCTGGTCACGGCCGTCCAGGCGGTGAAGATCCCGGACGAGATTCCGCTCACCTCGGCCGCCCTCATCGGCTGCGGCGTCCTCACCGGCGTCGGCGCCGTCTTCAACCGGGCGCGGGTGGACCGCGGCGAGTCGGTCGTCGTCATCGGCACCGGCGGCATCGGGCTCAACGTCCTGCAGGGGGCCCGGATCGCCGGGGCGACCACCGTCGTCGCCGTCGACAACAACCCGGCCAAGGAGCCGCTGGCCCGGCGCTTCGGCGCCACGCACTTCGCCGGCTCGCCCGAGGCCGTACGGGAGATCCTGCCCACCGGCGCCGACCACGCCTTCGAATGCGTCGGCTCCACCCTGCTCATCCGGCAGGCCGTCGACCTCCTCGACCGGCACGGTCAGGCGGTGCTGCTCGGGGTCCCGCCCGCGGACGCCGAGGCGGCCTTCCGGGTCTCCTCCCTCTATCTGGACAAGTCGATCCTGGGCTGCCGCTACGGCTCCGCGCGCCCGCAGCGCGACATCGCCCTGTACGCGGAGCTGTACCGGCAGGGCCGGCTGCTGCTGGACGAACTCGTCACCCGCGTCTACCCGATGGAGGACTTCGCCGCGGCCGTGGACGACGCCCGCGGCGGGCGGGTCGCGCGGGCCGTCCTCACCTTCTGATCGGGCCCGTCCTCCGAGGCGGAGGCCCGGAAGGTGCGCCGGTACGCGCTGGGGGAGACCCCGAGCGCGGCCTGCAGATGCTGCCGCATCGAGGCGGGCGTGCCGAAGCCGGCGTCCCGTGCCACCTGGTCCACCGACAGGTCCGTGTCCTCCAGCAGCTGCCTGGCCCGCTCCACCCGCTGCCGCGTCAGCCACTGGCCGGGGCTGACGCCGACCTCCTCGCGGAAGCGTCGGGTGAAGGTGCGGACGCTCATCGACTCCTGGGCGGCCAGGTCGCGCAGGGTGAGGGGACGGTCGAGGCGGCCCAGCGCCCAGGCGCGGGCCGAGGTGGTGGTGGCCTGCTGCGGCGCGGGCACCGGGCGCCGGATGTACTGGGCCTGGCCGCCGTCGCGGTGCGGCGGCACCAGGCTGCTCCGGGCGACCTCGTTGGCGACGGCGGTGCCGTGGTCGCGCCGTACGAGGTGCAGGCACAGGTCGATACCGGAGGCGACCCCGGCGGAGGTGAGGACGTCGCCGTCGTCCACGAACAGCACATCCGGATCGACCGCGATGGCCGGGAAGAGCCGCTGGAAGTGGTCGGTGCTGCTCCAGTGGGTGGTGGCGGGGCGGCCGTCGAGCAGTCCGGCGGCGGCGAGCACGTACGAGCCGGTGCAGATGGACACCCAGCGGACGCCGGGGCGGGCGTGGGCGAGGGCGGCGGCGAGCGGTGCGGTCAGCCGGCCCTCCTTCTGGACCGGCCCGAGCCCGTGCGAGGCCGGAACCACGATGGTGTCCGCCTCGGCCAGGGCTTCCGGGCCCCGCTCGACCATGATCGGGAAGTCGGCGTCGGTGGTCACGGGGCCGGGCACGGGGGTGCAGGTCACCACCTCGTACAGCGGCCGCCCGGCGGCGGAGCGGGCCTTGCCGAAGATCCGGTAGGGGATGCCCAGTTCGAAGGGGATCACGCCGGGCAGGGCGAGCACGACGACGCGATGGAGCTTTTCGGTCATCCCGGGCTGAGGCATGGCTCCGGCCTCCTGTCGCGGCGGTGTGGCCCGATCCTAGCGAATGCTGTCCCACGGGCCACTCGTTCGCGGGGAGGCGCCGCCCGATGCTGGTCCGGTGACGCAGACAACCGAACGTCCCCAGGCCCCCGGACAGAACGCGAAGCCGGGCCGGGCCCGCGTACGCCGCCCGCACCGGGCCTGGCTGGTCGCCGCCGTCGCCTTTATGACGATCACCATGGCGGCCGGATTCGCCTCCCTGCCCGGACTGCTGATCGACCCGCTCCATGAGGAGTTCGGCTGGTCGCGCGGCACCATCGGCTTCGCCGTTTCCGTCAACCTCGCGCTGTACGGGCTCACCGCGCCGTTCGCCGCCGCCCTGATGGACCGCTTCGGCGTCCGTCAGGTCGTCGCCGCCGCGCTGACGGTCATCGCCGTCGGTGGCGGTCTGACGGTCTTCATGACGTCCCCCTGGCAGCTCATCCTGTGCTGGGGCGTGCTCGTCGGCCTCGGCAGCGGGGCCATGGCGCTCGCCTTCGCCGCGACCATCACCAACCGGTGGTTCGTCGCACGGCGCGGCCTGGTCACCGGCGTCCTCACCGCGGGCGGGGCGTCCGGCCAGCTGGTCTTCCTGCCGCTGCTCTCCTGGATCGTGGAGCGGCAGCACGACTGGCGGCCCGCCGCCATGGTCGTCACGGTCGCCGCCCTCGCCATCGTGCCGTGCGTGGTGCTGCTCCTGCGCGATTACCCGTCCGACGTCGGGCTCACCGCGTACGGGGCCGACGGCCCGCCCGCCCCCAGGCCCGCCCCGCGGCGGGGCGCCGCCCGGCGCGCGGTGACGGCCCTCGTCTCGGCCTCGCGGACCGGTACGTTCTGGCTCCTCGCCGGGACGTTCGCGGTCTGCGGCGCCTCGACGAACGGCCTGGTCAAGACCCACTTCGTGCCCGCAGCGCACGACCACGGCATGCCGGTGACGGCGGCCGCGGGCCTGCTCGCGGTGATCGGCGTCTTCGACATCGTGGGGACGATCGGCTCCGGCTGGTTCACCGACCGCTTCGACGCGCGGCGGCTGCTGGCCGTGTACTACGCGCTGCGCGGGCTGTCCCTGATGGTCCTGCCGCTGCTCCTGGACGACGCGGTGCGTCCGCCGATGATCTTCTTCATCGTTTTCTACGGGCTCGACTGGGTGGCCACGGTACCGCCGACGATCGCGCTGTGCCGGGAGTGGTACGGAGAGGACAGCGCCATCGTGTTCGGGTGGGTACTGGCGTCGCACCAGGTGGGCGCGGGGATCGTGGCGTTCGCCGGGGGCATGGCGCGGGACGCGTTCGGGTCGTACGACCTGGTCTGGTACGGCGCGGGCGGGCTGTGCGCGGTGGCGGCGCTGATGGCGCTGATGATCCGGCGGGGTGCCGCTACCGCCCCGGCGCCAGCCCTGTGAACGCGCCGCGGTGGAAGAGCAGGGGGCCGTCGGCCGCCGCCTGTTCGTCGGTGTCCAGGGCGCACACCCGGCCCACCACCACCAGATGGTCGCCGCCGGTGTGGACCGTGTGGACGGTGCAGTCGATCCAGGCCGGGGCGCCCGTGAGCCGGGGGGAGCCGGTGACGGGGCACGGGGTGTAGGGGACACCGGCGAACTTGTCCGGCCGGTCCGCGGAGCTGATCGCGAACGACCGGCACAGCTCGGCCTGCGCCGCGCCCAGAATGCTGACGCAGAAGACGCCGCTGCGGGCGATACGGGGCCAGGTCGTGGACGTACGGGCCACCATGAAGGCGATCAGCGGCGGGTCGAGGGACAGCGACGTGAACGACTGGCACGCGAAGCCCGTCGGGCCCGCCTCGTCGGTGGTCGCGATCACGGCGACGCCGCTCGCGAAGTGGCCCAGGACCCGGCGGAATTCCGCCGGGGACAGGGGCGGGCGCTCATCCTCCTGTACGGCGCGCAGCGCGCGGCGCGCGCTGGGCCTGGGCGGGGGCGGTGGCCCGGCGGTGGTGGGCGAACCGGCCGAGCGCAGATAGCGGACGGCGGTGGCGGCCATTCCGGCGTGTCCCATCATGGTTTTCGCATCTCCTCGTTGTTCCGTCTCTCTTCCGGAGGTCCGCTCAGCGGCCCCGGTAGACCGGCGTGCGGCGTTCGACGAACGCGCGGACGCCCTCGTTCGCGTCGGCCGTGGTCATGTTGGTCTCCTGGGCGGCTGCCTCGGCGGCGAAGGCGGCCGCCCGGCCGGACTCCAGCGAGGCGTTGACCAGCGCCTTGGTGGCCGCGAGGGCGCGGGTGGGGCCCGCTGCCAGGCGTTCGGCCCAGGCGCGGGCGGTCTTGGCCAGTTCGCCGTCCGGTACGACGCGGTTGACCAGCCCCAGCCGTTCGGCCTCGGCGGCGGGCAGCGCGTCGCCGAAGAACAGCAGCTCCTTCGCCCGCTGGGGGCCGATCAGCCGGGGGAGGAGGTAGGCGCCGCCGCCGTCGGGGACGAGTCCGCGGCGCACGAAGACCTCGGTGAAGGTGGCCGATTCGGCGGCCAGGACCAGATCGCAGGCGAGCGCGAGATGGGCGCCGAGCCCCGCGGCCGTGCCGTTGACGGCGGCGATGACGGGCTTCTCGCAGTCGAGTACGGCGGTGATGAGCCGCTGCGCCCCGCCGCGGATCAGCCGGGCGACGTCGCCCGCGATCCGCTCGGCCGGGGCGGAGGGGGCGCCGCGCAGATCGGCGCCCGCGCAGAAGCCCTTGCCGGTGGCGGTGAGCACGACTGCCCGCACGGCCGGGTCGGCGGAGGCCTGATCGAGCCGCAGAATCAGGCGTTCCCGCTGGTCGGGGGTGAGGGCGTTGAGGGCGGACGGGCGGTCGAGGGTGATCCAGGCGACCCCGTTGTCAGTGGCGTGCCGTACAACGGAATCGAGCACTTCTTCGGGGGAGGGAGACGTCATGGGCAGGCTCCTCGGGCTGTGGGCGCGGCGCGTGCGCTCGGCGGCGTACGGGCGGTCAGCGGCGTACGGGCGCTCAGCGGCAGATCGCCAGCGCGTCGAGGGCGACCGCGCCCTGGCCGCGGGGCAGCACCATCAGGGGGTTGACGTCGAGTTCGGCGAGCTGGTCGCCGAGTTCCAGGGCCATGCGCTGCACCCGCAGCACGACCTCGACCAGGGCGTCCACATCGCACGGGGGCGCGCCGCGTACGCCGTCGAGGAGGGCGTGGCCGCGCAGTTCGGCGAGCATGGCGCGGGCCTGGTCCTCGCCGAACGGGGGGACGCGGACGGCGGTGTCGCGCAGCACCTCCACGAGCACGCCGCCGATGCCGACGGTCACGGTGGGCCCGAAGAGGTTGTCGTGGGTGACGCCGACGACCATTTCGACGCCGCGCTCGACCATCTGGCACACCAGGACGCCGTCGAGTTCGACGCCTTCGTAGCGGGCGATGTCGGTGAGTTCGCGGTAGGTGTCGCGGACCTGGCTGGCGGAGGTCAGGCCGAGGCGGACCAGGCCGAGTTCGGTTTTGTGGGCGAGCTGGGGCGCGGACGCCTTCATGACGACGGGGTAGCCGACGAGTCCGGCGGCGCGGACGGCCGCGGCGGCGCTGGTGACGAGCTGTTCGCGCGGCACCCGGATGCCGTAGGCGCGCAGCAGCTGCTTGGCGGCGTGTTCGCTCAAGCGCTGGCCGGGGCGCAGCAGTCCGCTCGCCTTGCGCATCGACGGGGAGGGGGTGCGCGGGGCGTCGTCGAAGGGGGAGCGGTAGGAGGCGGTGAAGCGGTGGTGGCCCAGATAGGCGCGGACGGCGGTGAGGCAGTTGCCGACGGTGCGGAAGGTGGCGACGCGGGAGGAGCCGAGCAGGGTGGTGCGGTAGGCGTCCTCGGTGCCGACGGGGGAGCCCCACACCACGCAGACGAGTTTGTCGGTGCGTTCCGCGGCGTCCACCAGGTCCTGGGCGAGCTTGTCGCTCATCGGCGGGAAGGGGCCGGTGATGGGGCAGATCAGTACGCCCACGGCCGGGTCGGCGAGGATCGCGTCGATGATTTTCGGGCCGCGCCAGTCGCCCACGGGGTGGCCGCCGTTGTCGACCGGGTTGGCGACGCCGAGGTCCGCGGGGATCCACTGGTGGAGTTCGGCCTGCTTCTCGGCGGAGAGGACGGGCATCGGGAGCCCGGCCGCGGTGGCGAGGTCGGCGACGTGGGCGCCGGTGCCCCCGGAGATCGAATACACCACGACGCCCTCGGCGCGCGGGGGCCGGGCGCGGGCGAGCAGCGCGGCGGTGTCCTGGAGTTCGTCCAGGCCGTCCACCCGGATCACGCCGAACTGGCGCATGGCCGCGTCCACGACGGTGTCCGCGCCGGTCAGTTTGCCGGTGTGGGAGGCGGCGGTGCGGGCGCCGGTCTCGGTGCGGCCGACCTTGACGGCGACGACGGGCACCTTGGCGCGGGCGGCCCGGTCGGCGGCGAGGAGGAAGCCGCGGCCGTCCTTGAGCCCTTCCGCGTACAGGGCGATGGCGCCGACCTCGGGCCGGGTGGTGAAGTACGAGAGGAAGTCGGCGCTCTCCAGGTCTGCCTCGTTGCCGGTGGGGGCCCAGTGGCTGAGCCGGATGCCCAGTTCCTGGAGGGTGTAGAGGGGGCGCCCCTGGTGGCCTGACTGGGTGATGAGGGCGATGGCGGGCCCTTCGAGGTCGTCGCGGAACTCCTCGAAGGCGTTGAGGTTGGTGTTGGGGCCCAGCAGCCGCAGCCCGGCGCGGCGGGCGGCGGCGGTCAGCCGGGCCTGGGCGGCGGCGCCCTCGGCGCCGGTCTCGGCGAAGCCGGAGGCGAAGACGACGGCGAACTTGACCTTGACCTGGGCCAGTTCCTCGAGGACCGGGAGGGGGTCGCGGACGAGGAGGACGGCGAGGTCGACGGGTTCGGGCAGTTCGGCGACGGACGGGACGCAGGGGAGGCCGAAGACGGCCGGACGGGAGGGATGGACAGGGTGCAGCCGGGCGCCGACGCGTGTCGCCCAGGCCAGGAGCTGCCGGGTGATGCCGGTGCCCGGGCGGCCTTCGGTGTCGGATGCCCCGATGAGGGCCACCGCTTCGGGGCGGAAGAAGCGGTCCAGGTCGGGGACGTCGGAGTGCAGCGGCCGGCCGCTGACGTCCAGGTCCTCGGCGTCGTCGAGGGCCGAGGCGCTGCTGTGGACGTGGACGGCGGGGCCGGGGGGCCGCCCGCAGGCGACGGCGCGGGCGTGACGGGAGTTGGTGGTGAGGGTGCCGTGAGTCGATCCAAGCATTGGGTATCCGCCACTCCTGCTCGTTGGCCAATAACCAGGTAACTGACGCCCAGTCACATTACTGAGTGGTCAGGCTACAGAGCTGACGGGCTGTCAGGAATGCTCGGTGCGCGGAGAACACGCAGGGTGACGGCGCGCGGTTACCGGCGGTACGGCGCGACGGCAACAAGAGCGTGCCCGTCCGGCGGCGTGCTCACGCCGCCGGATGGGCGGCGAAATCAAGCCGTCGTGCGGGACACCATCCCGGCGATCTTCTTCGCGTCCAGGGCCAGTTCGCGCAGCATGCCGCTGATCGGGTTCGTATAGCCCGTGAAGTACAGGCCCGGTGCGGTGCGCAGGGTTCGCCTGCCGTGGGTGAGCGGATGCCCGCGGTCGTCCAGTACGCCCAAGTGCCCGGCCAGGTCCTCCAGGCCGCGCCGGTAGCCGGTCGCCGCGATCACCGCCTCCGGGCCGATGCGCGAGCCGTCGGCCAGCACCACCTTGTCCTGATCCAGCGACTCGACCGCGGCGACCACCTCCACCCGCCCCGTCCGCACCGCGTCCACCAGCCCCACGTCCTGCACCGGGATCGCGCCCTGCCGCACCCGGGTGTAGAGCCCGGTGTCCGGCCACGGCAGTCCGTGCGCGGACAGATCCGGCATGCTCAGGCGGCACATCACCCGCGCCGCCCGGTCCACCGCGCCCCGCGGCAGCCGCCGCACCAGGATGCCGGTGCGCTGCGCGGGCCAGCCCGCCGTCGAACGGCGCAGAATGTGCGGCACGGTGCGAATCGCCAGCCGCACCCGCGCCGCGCCGCCCTCGACCAGGTCGACCGCGATCTCCGCGCCCGTGTTGCCGGCCCCCACCACCAGCACGTCCCGGCCCTCGTACGGGCGGGCGTTGCGGTAGCGGTGGGCGTGCAGCAGTTCGCCGGTGAAGGTGTCCCGGCCCGGCCAGTCCGGCAGCCGCGGCGTGTGGTTGTAGCCGGTCGCGACCACGGCCACCGGCGAACACAGCTCGCGCCCGCCGCCGGCCCGCAGCACCCAGCCGGTGTCGTCGTCGGCCCGGTCGATCCGGGTCACCTCCACACCCGTGGCGATCTCCAGCCGGTGGTGCTCCGCGTACCGCTCCAGATAGCGCACCACGTCGTCCCGGGCGACCCAGCGCCCGTACGCGCGCGGGATCGGCAGCCCGGGCAGCGCGGAGAGGCGGCGGGTGGTGTGCAGGCGCAGCCGGTCGTAGTGGCCCCGCCAGGAGGCGGCGACCGTATCGGACTTCTCCAGGACCACGGCGTGGATGCCGCGCCCGCCCAGTGCGGCGGCGGTGGCGAGCCCGCCCGGTCCGCCGCCGATCACATAGACGGGTGAGGGGGATCTCGCGGGGAGACTGTCGGCCATGGTGGCGAGCGTAGTCGGCTGCTTGACGGGTTTCGGTCAAAGGAATTCCGAATCGGTTGCGGATCGGTCACGGGCACTGTGGGCCGGGTGTCCCCGCCTGCGGACCGCCCCTTGCGCGCTCCCCTCCGGCCGCCGGAAACTGATGTGCCGTCAGAAAGGGTGGTGTGCCGCCGTGCGGCGGCCGGAAGGAGTGTGCCCATGAGCGGCCCCGACGCCTCCGCCGCGCCCCGCTTCGACCTGCCCGAACCCGACCCCTTCACCCGGCCCTACTGGGACGCCGCCGCCGAAGGGCGGCTGCTGATCCGCCGCTGCGCCGGCTGCGGCCGGGCCCACCACTACCCCCGCGAGTTCTGCCCGCACTGCTGGGGCGAGGACGTCGCCTGGGAGGACGCAAGCGGTGCCGCCACCCTCTACGCCTGGTCCGAGGTGCACCGCAACGACCTCCCGCCGTTCGGCGCCCAGGTCCCGTACACCGCCGCCGTCGTGGATCTCGCCGAGGGGCCGCGGATGATGACCCGGATCGTCGACCACCCAGCGGACGGGCTGCGCGCCGGTATGCGGCTGCGCGTCGCCTTCCGGTCGCTCGCCGACGGGGCCCCGGCCGTCCCCGTCTTCCGGCCGCTGCCTGAATGATCAGGCCGAATTCTCATCTGCGATCAAAATAATTTGATGATCAATCTTGAACAATCACTCGGCCAAGTGCCTAGACTGACGGCCTAACTTCCGCCTTTTACCGAGGACTTACTCTTCCGAGCCATGCCCGAGGCGCCCGGCGGCTGTTGCCTGCTTCACCTCCCGGCCGCGAGGAATCGATGACTCCGATACACCCCGATCAGCGCGAGCGGTCGCGTGTCCACCGGTGGGACTCACCCGCCAGGCGGGCCTTCCTCGGCCTCCTGGTGACGGTCCCCGTGCTCGGCATCGCCGGGTGGGCGGCGGCGGCAGCCGCGCCCGACGCGGCGAGACCCGCGGTGATCGGGTGCGCGGTGGTGGCCGGGGTGCTGGTGAGCGCCGCGGTCGCCGCGGCGGCCCACGGCGGCGCGGCCCGTGCGCGCGCCGCGATGGCCGTACGGGCGCTGGAGTTCCGGGCGGCGCAGGCCGAGGCACGGGCCGCCGAGGCCGGGGCCATCGCGGAAACGAACCGGCTGGCCGCCGAGCGCGCCGAAGCCGAGGTCCGCGAGCTGAGGGAACGGGCCGCCGCCTCCGAGCGGCGGGCCACCGCCGCGGAACAGGAGGCCGCCGCGTCCGTCCAGCGGACCGCCGCGGCCGAGCGGGACCTCGGCCACACCGTCGGCACCGCGCTGCCCGCCCTCGTCGAGCAGCTGCGCGGCCGGGTCCCGGTGGAGGAGGCGCTGGCCGGGATCGGGCAGCCCGCCACCGGCCCGCTGCGCGACCTGCTGCGGACCGTGGGCGGCGAACTGTCCCGGGAGCGGCAGAAGCGCACCGAGATGGTGGCCGCGTTCCGCAGCATCGCCGGTCGCCTCCAGGCGCTGGTCGCCGGTAACCTCGCCCGGCTGCGGGAGATGCAGGACCGCTACGAGGCCGACGCCCTCGACGACCTCTTCCAGCTCGACAGCACCACCTCGCAGACCGGCCGGATGGCCGACCGCATCGCCGTCCTCACCGGCGCGCTGTCCGGCAAGCACTGGCCCAGGCCCATCGTGATCTGGCGGGTGCTGCGCGCCGCCACCTCCCGTATCGAGGGGCTGGAGCGGGTCGAGATCCGTTGCACCAGCGAACAGGCCGTGGTCGGTGCCGCCGCCGAGAAGGTGATCACGCTCCTCGCCGAGCTGATCGACAACGCCGTGAGCTTCTCGCCGCCCTCCACCGTCGTGAACGTCTACGTCCAGGAGGTTCCGCGCGGGCTCGCCGTCGAGATCGCGGACAGCGGCCTCGCCATGCGGCCCGACATGCTCGCCCGCGCGCAGCAGGCGGTCGCCGACGACCCGTCGAGCATGCTGAAGCTGTCCGGCACCCGGCAGGGTCTGCTGGTGGTGGGCATGATCGCCCGTAAGTTCGGGCTGCGCGTGCGGTATCAGGCCTCCGCGACCGGCGGTACGGCGGTCACCGTGCTGATCCCGCAGCAGCTGCTCACCGAGCCCCGCGCCGATCATCACGCCCCCGACCACGAGGCGCCCGGTCACGAGGCGTCCGGTCACGATGCCCCGGGCCGCCGCGCCGCCGCGCCCCCGCTCCCCTCCCGCAGGCCGCCGTCACCGTCGTGGTCGCGGCCCGAAGAGCCGTCCGGAGAGCCGTCCGGAGAGCCGTCCGGAGAGCCATCCGAGGAGCGGTCCGGGGAGCCGTCCGAGGAGCGGTCCGGTGCCCATCCGCTCACCCCCGAGGGGCTGCCGAGGCGCCGGCGCAAGCAGGTCGAGACCGGCACCGAGCGGGGCGCCGAGCCACCGGCGCCGCCACCTCCCGTACGCAAGAAGCCCGCGGAGGCGGGGAACCGGTTCGGTTCGTTCCACACCGCCGTCAAGCAGGACCGCACTCGCACGACACCACGCTCGGAAGGCACGACCTCATGAACCCGCATGATCTCGACTGGAAGCTCGACGCCCTGCTGGCGAAGACGCCCGGGGCGCGGCACGCGCTCGCGGTGTCCAACGACGGACTGGTGATCACCCAATCCTCCGATCTGAGCCGGTCGGAGGCGGAGACGCTGGCCGCCATCGCCTCCGGGATCCAGAGCCTGGCCAGAACGGTGTCGACCAAGTTCGGCGACGGCTCCGGCAGCGTGGAGCACTCCCTGGTCGCGGTCGGCGGTGCGGTGCTGATGACCGTCGAGGCGGGCGAGGGCGCCCATCTCGCGGTGCTCGCCCGGGAGGACGCCGACCCGGGGATCGTCGGCAACAGCATGTCCGTCCTGGTCGACGGGCTCCTCTCGTACATCACCTCGCCGCAGCGCGTGCCCGGGGAGGAGGGCGGCGCGACGGCATGATGCGCTGGGACGTCCATGAACAGCCGGACCGGCTGTTCGCCGCGACGGGGGGACGTAGCCGCGCGTACACGGAGTTCGATCTGGTGTCACTGGTCGTCAGCGAGTCCGAACCGGCCGCGGGCATGGCCCCGGAGGCGGTTCAGATCCTGCGGCTGTGCCGCCATCCGATGGCGCTGGTGGAGGTCTCCGCGCGGTTGCGCATGCCCGTGGGCGTCGTCGCGATCCTGCTGTCCGATCTGCTCGCCGAGGGCCGGATCTCGGTCCGCCATCCCAGCAGCGGGGCCGGTGGCACCGGGCGGCCGGCCCCGCGGGGTGCCGGGGCCGCCGCCCCGGCACGGCCCCGACTGCCCGATACCGGCCTGGTCCGAGAGGTTCTCGTTGCACTCAAAAATCTCTGAGACGGTCGACGAGACGGTCGATGTCGAGGCCCCGTTGAGCGATACGGCCCGCGACGCGGTGAAGATCGTGATCTCGGGCGGCTTCGGCGTCGGCAAGACGACCTTCGTCCGGGCCGTCAGCGAGATCGACCCGCTGACGACCGAGGCCGTGATGACCGAGAAGGGCGTGGGGATCGACGAGGTGGCCGGGGTGGAGGGCAAGTCGGCCACCACGGTCGCCTTCGACTTCGGCCGGATCAGCGTCACCGAGCGGATCGTGACGTATCTGTTCGGCGCCCCCGGCCAGAGCCGCTTCCGGTTCCTGTGGGACAACCTGTTCCTGGGCGCCTGGGGCGCGGTGGTCCTGGTGGACACCCGGCGGCTGGCGGACTCGTTCCCCGTCATCGACCACCTGGAGCGCAAGGGGATGCCGTTCGTCGTCGCCCACAACCGCTTCGACGACAGTCCGGACCACACCCTGGACGCCATACGCGGCGCGCTCGACCTCGCGGACGGGATACCGCTGGTCGCCTGCGACGCCCGCTCCCACACCTCGGGGAAGGACGTCCTGGTGGCGCTGCTCGACCATCTCCACACCCTGTCCGCCGCCCAGGAGGCCGCTTCGTGACCCAGCCGACCTCACCATCCGACGAACCCGGCGCACCAGGCGCACCGGACGAGCCGGGCCCGCGCGGCGAACCCGCCCCGACGGAGTCCGACCCGACGGAGTCCGCCCCGCCCCCCATCGAGCAGCCCGCGTCCCACGAGGACGCCGTCGAGCTGTTCGGCCCGCGCTTCCAGGACACGCCCGCCGAGGTCTACCGGGAGCTGCGGAACACCTACGGACCGGTCGCCCCCGTGCTGCTCCCCGGCGGCGTCCCCGCCTGGCTGGTCCTCGGCTACCGCGAACTGCTGCGCGTCACCGAGAACACCAAGGTGTTCGGGCGCGGTTCGGCCCGCTGGCGGCTGTGGCCGCAGATCCCGCCGGACTGGCCGCTGCGTCCGATGGTCGAGGACAACGGGTCGCTGCTGTACCGGGAGGGCGACGATCACCGCAGGCGCGCCGGAGCGGTCGGATCCGCCCTCGAAGCGGTCGATCTCAATCAGATACAGGACGCGACCCAGTCGTTCGCGCAGGGTCTGATCGAGAAGCTGAGCGAGGGCAGCCGGGCCGATCTGATCGCCGACTACGCCCATCCGCTGCCGGTGCTCGCCCTCAGCCGCGTCCTCGGCCTGTCCGACTCCGAGGGCGTCACCCTGGTGAAGGCGATCAACGACATGGTGGACGGCGGCCCCGACGCCCTGCGCGGGCAGATCGAGGTGCGCGACACCATGGAGCGGCTGGTGGCCCGCAAACGCCGGGACCCCGGGCCGGACACCACCTCCCGGATGCTCGCCGACCACGCCGGTCTCACCGATCAGGAGGTGGTCGAGGACCTGATGGTCCTCACCCTCGCCGGACACCAGCCCTGCACGGACTGGATCGGCATGACCCTGTGGCTGCTGCTCACCGACCACGACTACGCGGCCGACATGGGCGGCGGCCGCCGCTCGGTCCGCCAGGCCATGCACCAGGTGCTGCGCGACCACACCCCGGTGCAGATCTTCGCGGGCCGTTTCACCACCCAGGACACCGTGCTGGGCGCGACCCGCATTCCCGCCGGGGACCTGGTGCTGCTCGGGCTCGCGGGGGCCAACACCGACCCCTATATCCGTCCGCAGGCGGCGGGGGCGGCCGGGCCGGAGGGCCACAACGCCTATATGTCGTACAGCCACGGCGAACACCGGTGCCCGTACGCGGGGCAGTGGATCGCCGAGGTCGTCGCCCACACGGCCGTCGAGACGCTGCTGGAGCATCTGCCGGACGTGGAGCTGGCGGTGCCCGCGGACGAGCTGCGATGGCGCCCCTCGCCCTGGCTGCGCGGCCTGACCTCGCTGCCCGTCACCTATACGCCCGCCCACTCATACACCGGAGGCTTCGGATGGGACTGACCGAGGAAACGATGGGAACGACCAAGGAACGACCCCTCCTGCTCGACCCGACGATCCGCAGCTCCGCCGAGGAGAGCGAACTCCTCTACGCGGCCGGGCCCGTGGTCCGGGTCGAGCTGCCGGGCGGGGTGTCCGCCTGGGCCGTCACCCATGATGCGCCCGCGCGCGAGGTGATGCGCGACAGCCGCTTCGTGAAGGACATCGGCCAGTGGGGTCCCTGGACGCGCGGCGAGATTCCCGCGGACTGGCCGCTGATCGGCCTGGTCGACCTGGGGACCTCGCTGGTCAGCACGGACGGCGCCGAGCACCGGCGGCTGCGCCGCCCGGTGGCCCGGGAGTTCACCCCGCAGCGCGTGGAGGCGCTCCGCGGCCGCGTCGAGGAGATCACCCGCGAGCTGCTCGACCGGACGGCGGAGGCCGCCGCGGCGGAGGGCTCCGGCGGGGTGGTGGACCTCAAGGACACCTTCGCGTTCCCGCTGCCCATCACCGTGGTCGGCGAGCTGTTCGGCATGCCGGTCGAGTGGCACCGGCCGCTGCGGAAGCTGTACGACAGCTTCTTCGACGACAACGCCGCCCCCGAGACCGTCCACGCCACCCTGCGGGGGCTGTACGACTACATCGCCCGGCTGGTCCGGCTCAAGCGCGACGAGCCCGGCGCCGATCTCACCAGCGCGCTGCTGTCGGAACTCGGCGACGACCCGTCGGAGGAGGCCGTCGAGGAGCTGATCGCCACCATCCAGGTCATGATCACCGCCGGGCACGAGACCAGCGTCCATGTGATCGTGAACGCCGTACGGTCGCTGCTGGGCGACCCCGGACAGCTCGAACTCGTCCACAGTGGCCGGTACGACTGGGACGACGTGGTCGAGGAGAGCCTGCGGCTGGACTCCCCGACGCTGAACTTCCTCTTCCGCTTTGCCACCGAGGACATCGACGTCGCCGGAACGCTGATCCGCAAGGGGGAGGGCGTGGTCATCTCCTACGGCGGCATGGGACGCGACCGCGCCCAGCACGGCGCGGACGCCGACCGTTTCGATATCGCCCGCCGCCCCCGGCACACCTCCTTCGGTCACGGCCCGCACAGCTGCCCGGGCTCCGCGCTCGCCCGGCTGGAGACCACCATCGCGCTGCGGGAACTCTTCGCCCGCTTCCCGGACCTGCGGCTCGCCGACCCGGACGGGCCCCTGGAGCGCTCCCCGTCGGTCATCGTCAACGGCCACCGGGCGCTGCCGGTACGGCTGGCCTGATCAGGGGGCGTTCAGGGCCGGGGCGGTCAGGGCCACAGCAACTCGCGCCGCCAGCCGCCGCGTTCCTCCGGGGCGCGGCGGTAGCGGAGCCGGACGTGCCGGCGCCGCGCCTCCTCCTGGTAGAACTCCACCTCGTCCGGCTCCAGGACGTACAGCGTCCAGGTGGGTGCGGCGGCGTCCGGTTCGCGCCCGGCCCGCTCGTACGCGTCCGCGAAGGCCCGTTCCAGATCCTCGTAGGAACCGAGCACCGCGCTCTGCCGTCCCGCCCCGGCCAGCGCCGCCGCCAGCGCGGCGGGGGAGCGGCCGCGCAGATCGGCCGCGCTCGCCTCGGGCCCGGCCTCCGTCACGCGCCCGCTGATCCGGACCTGACGTCCGGGGCGCATCCAGTGGAAGCCCAGCGACGCGTACGGGTGCTCGGCCAGCTCGCGGCCCTTGCGGCTGGTGTGATGGGTGCCGAAGTGCCAGCCGCGGGCGTCGGCGTCGTGCAGCATCACCGTGCGCAGGGACGGGCGGCCGTCCGCGCCGGCGGTGGCGAGCATCATCGTGTGCGGGCCCGGTTCGCCGTCTTCGGCGGCCTCGCGCAGCCACCGCCGGAACAGCGGAAGCGGCGCGTCCGGAGCCTGCGCCGGGTCGAATACGGGCAGCTCGGCCGCGTGCGGGACGCGCAAGCCGCGCAGCAGCTCCCGGAAGGCCTGGGTCTCGGCCCGGTCGTCGGCCGCGTCATCACGTACGTCGCTCATGGGATCCCCATCCGATCACCCGGCGCCGGTCCGGGCAAGGGGAGGAGCCCCGGCTCAGCCGCGGCCGAGCACGACCGTGCCGGAGGAGCAGAACCAGCCGCCGGTCCCCGAGGCCACGGCCAGTTCCGGCAGCCGCCCGCCCGCCTTGCGCACCTGCCGCGCCCCCGCCTCGCCGCGCAGCTGCCGTACCGCCTCGACCAGCAGGAACAGCCCGCGCATCCCGGGATGGCAGGCGGACAGACCGCCGCCGTCGGTGTTGACCGGCAGCGCGCCGCCGAGCGTCAGCCGCCCACCGGAGGCGAACGCGCCGCCCTCGCCCTTGGCGCAGAAACCCAGGTCCTCCAGGGTCACCAGCGTCATATAGGTGAACGCGTCGTACAGCTCCGCCACATCGATCTCCTCCGGCCGCACCCCCGCCCGCGCGAAGGCGTCGCGCCCGGAGGCCGCCGCGGGCGAGACGGTGAAGTCGTCCCACTCCGACATGGCCGAGTGCGAGACGGCGGTGCCCGAGCCCAGCACCCACACCGGGGCCTTGGCCGTGTCCGCGACGAGCTCCCCGGCCGCCAGCAGCACCGCGCAGCCGCCGTCCGAGCGGATGCAGCAGTGCAGCTTGGTGAAGGGGTCGGCGATCATCGGCCCGCTCAGCACGTCATCGACCGTGATCGGTTCCCGGAACATCGCGTCCGGATTGTGCGCGGCGTTGGCGCGCGCCTGCACGGCGATGTCCGCGAGTTGTTCGAGGGTGGTGCCGTACTCGTGCATATGGCGGCGCGCGGCCATCGCGTACTTGGCGACGAGGGTGTGGCCGTACCCCACCTCGAACTGGAGCGGTCCGCGCGCCCCGAAGGAGAGGTTCGCGGTCCGGCGGCCCGCCCGGATGTCGGCGCGGGCGGTCGAGCCGTAGACGAGGAGGACGGCGCGGGCGTGCCCGGCGGCGATGGCGTCCGCCGCGTGCGCCGCCATGACCTCCCAGGTGGCCCCGCCGACGGCGGTCGAGTCGGTCCAGCCGGGCCGCAGCCCCAGGTACTCGGCCACCTCCACGGGCGGCAGCGTGCCGAGCCCCGCCGAGGCGAAGCCGTCCACCACCGAGCGGTCGAGGCCGGAGTCGGCGAGCGCCCGGCGGGCGGCCTGGGCGTGCAGGGCGTACGGGGTGGGGCCGTCGACGCGACCGCAGTCGGCGAGGGCGACGCCGGCGACGGCGACCTTACGAGGGGCAGGCGTCATGGATCTGACGGTACATCAGATTGCTGGGCTAGTATGACTGGTCGTCAGGAACGGGAGGTGCTCGTCCGATGGATGCCGCGCTCAGCGAGGAGCAGGAGGAGATCCGGCGCACCCTGCGGGAGCTGCTGCGGGGGCGGTGCGGCGGCGACGAGGTCAAGGCCGCGGTCCGCACCGCCGCCGGATACGACGAGGCGCTGTGGGGGCGACTCGCGCGGCGGCTGGGCCTCCCGGGGCTGGCCCTGCCCACGGCGTACGGCGGCGTCGGCTGCGGGCCCGTGGAGCTGGCGCTCGCCTGCGAGGAGACCGGGCGGGCGCTGCTGCCCTCGCCGCTGCTGGCCACCGCCGTGCTCGCCGCGCCCCTGATCACCGCCCTCGGGACCGGCGCGCAGCGCGCCGAGCTGCTGCCGCGGATCGCGGGCGGCGAGCTGACGGCGGCGCTCGCGGTGCCGGGCCGGGCGCTGTCCCGGGCGCTGGGTCTCGACGGGGAGGCCGGCGGCCGTGATGAGGCGGACTGGGCGGGCGGCGGCCGCGCGGGCGGCGTCCAGGCCCGGGCCCGGGACGGCGGCTGGCGGCTGTACGGGCAGGTGGAGCAGGTGCTCGACGGACACAGCGCCCAGCTGCTGCTGGTCGCCGCCCGCGCCGGGGGCTATACGCGCGGCCGCACCCTGGTCTTCGCCGTACGGGCGGGGGCGGCCGGGCTGGTCCGCACCCGGCTGACCGCGCTGGACGAGACCCGGCCGCAGGCCCGTATCGAGCTGCGGGACGTCCCGGCCGAGCTGCTGGGCGAGGACGGCGCGGACGTGGCGGGCGCCCTGGCCGGGCTGGGCGGTCCGGCGGCGGCCGTCCTGGCGGCGGAGGCGGTGGGCGCGGCGGACGCGGCCCTGGCCCGTACGGTCGACCATGTACGGACGCGGGAGCAGTTCGGCCGCCCGATCGGTTCGTTCCAGGCGGTCAAGCACCGGCTGGCCGATGTGTACGTCGCGGTGCGGGCGGCCCGCTCGGCGGCGTACTACGCGGCGTGGGCGGCGGACGGGCCGGAGGCCCCGGTCGCGGGCCCGCTGGCGCTCGCGTCGGCGCTGGACGCGCAGCGGGCGGCCGCGGGCGAGGCCGTGCAGCTGCACGGCGGCATCGGCATCACCTGGGAGCACGACGCGCATCTGTACCTGAAGCGGGCCGCCTCCGACGAGCTGCTTTTCGGCCCCGCCCACCGGCTGCGGGCGCGGGCGGCCGACCGGGACGGGCTGTTCGCCCCGGCCGCCGCAACGGCGGTGACGGTCTGATGCCGCCGGGGGCGCGGATGACACGGCTCGTACAGAAGGTGTCGTCGGGGCGCGCCTTCGCGCGGCTCGCCCCGCACGTCGTCCCGGCCCTCGACCGGGCCGTCCACCGGCTGACCCGCGGCCGGGTGCTGCCGAGCGCGCGGATGCTGCCCAGCGTGATCCTCACGGCGCGCGGCGCGAAGTCCGGGCTGCCCCGCCGTACGCCGCTGGCCTGCATGCCGGAGGAGGGCGGCGGCTGGATCCTGGTCGGCAGCAACTTCGGCCGCCCCGGCCACCCCGCCTGGACGGCCAATCTGCTGCGCCACCCGGACGCGGAGATCAGCTGGCGGGGCCGCGACATCCGGGTCCGGGCCCGTCTGCTGGAGGGCCCGGAGCGGGAGCGGACCTGGTCGGCGGTGGTGGCCTTCTGGCCGCCGTACGCCGGCTATCAGGCGCGGGTGGAGCGCCGGATCCGGCTGTTCCGCCTGGAGCCGGTGGAGCCGTGGGCCGGGCCGGAATCGTGAGGCGCCCAGGGGGACACCGGAACCCCGCGCCCGAAACGGCCGCGGCGGGCCACTCGTGTCGAGTGACCCGCCGTGACATGACAGGACGTGCTGGCCCGCCGACCGGGCCCGGCCCGGCGTCGGCGCGCGGATGTGCGCGGGGGCGCGTACGGGCGCGCGGGCGCCGTGGTGAGCGCCGCCGCGCTATTTCGGCGGCTTCCGGCCGGTGATCCCCAGATGCACGAGCAGCGCCAGGCTCGGCTTCAGGTCGGCCTGCTTGACGCCCCAGCTCTGGAACCCCTTCTGGTGGGCGGAGACGGCCGCCAGCATCGCGACGAGCGAGCCCGCCACGGCGGCCGGCTGGACGTCCTTGTCGTACCGGCCCTTGGACTGAAGCTCCTTGATCGCGTCCGTCAGCGAGTTGGTGACGGAGTTGAGGATCTTCATGCGGATCTTGTAGAACCGCTTGTCCCCCTCGGCCGCGCCGAGGTCGACCACACGCAGAATGGCGTCGTGTTTGCGCCAAAACGAGAGGAAGCCGTCGACCAGCTCGTCGGCCGCCGTGGCGCCGGACTTGCCCGCCCAGGAGCGCCCGGCGACCAGTTCGGTCAGGCCCGCGCCCTCCTTCGCCATCTCCTCGGCGATCTCGAGGACGGCGCCCTCCACATCGGGGAAGTACTGGTAGAACGTCGCCGGTGAGGTGCCTGCCTTACGGGCGACATCGATGACTTTGACGTCTCGGTACGGGGATGTGCTGAGCATCTCGCCGAGGCAGTCGAGCAGCTTCTGCCGCGTCGCCTGCCCGCGACGACCGGCCACCCGACCGTCGACGGTGCGTACTTGTCCTGTCATGCCGTCAGCTTACCGAGGGGTGATCGAAGCGCGATTCGACTGCGTGCAAATGGGGTTCGTGCGGGATGAGAGGGTTTGTGAGCCCTCCTCGGCAGCTTGGAATGGCTGATTCCGGCCCCATCCGATGGCCTCTCGTACGCCGCCAAGCCGCTTCTCGCCGCTCCGCCATGCGGGTGAATCGTGTTATCAACAGGCTGTGGATAAGAAGCGTGGATGACCGGGCCGGGGCCTGGTGGCGCGGACCAAGGATTGGCCAAATATTTCGACTTCCGGAGCGGGCATCCGGGACGATCCCCCGTTAGCGTGGCAAACGCGGTAAAGACCGCGAACAGGAGGATGCGGGAGGACTCGGGTCATGGTCCAGTGCGTGGAAGGCGTGCCCTGCTGGGCGGACGCGATGCTGCCCGACGTCGCGGCGGGCCGCCGCTTCTACGGCGAGCTGTTCGGCTGGACCTTCGCCGAGGGCGGCGCGGGCTACCGCCCGTACACCTGGGCCCGGCTCGGGGGTGAGGACGTCGCGGCCCTGGTGCCCAAGTCCGACGGACGGATGCCCACCGTCTGGAACGTCTACCTGGCCACCGAGGACGCCGCCGCGGCCACCGCCCGGATCCGCGAGGCGGGCGGCCGGGTGATCGTCGCGCCCCGGTGGATCGACGACCTCGGCGTCATGGCGACCGCCGCCGACCCGGGCGGCGCGGTCTTCGGGCTCTGGCAGACGGGCACCCACCCCGGCTTCGCCCGCCGGGGCGTCCCCGGCAGCTACGGCTGGACCGAGGTCCACACCCGGGAGCCGCGGGTGGTGGACGCCTTCTACCGGACGGTCTTCGGATACGAGGCGCGGCCGGTCCGGGGGCGGGCCCCGGCGCCGGATACCGGCGAAGAGGCCGGACCCGCCGGACCCGCCGAATCCGCCGAACCCGGGCCGAAGCGCCCCGCCGGACCCGCCGGACCCGGGCCGAAGCGCCCCGCCGACGTCCTGCTGTGGTCACCGCGCGGCGAGCCCGCCGGACCCGGCCACGCCGTCGCCGGGCGGGTCGTGCTCGGGGAACCGCACCCGGCCGAACTGCCCGCGCACTTCCTGACGTACTTTGTGGTGGCGGACTGCGATCATGCGTCGCGTACGGCCCAACGGCTGGGCGGGCGGGTTCTCAATGAGCCCGAAGATACGCCGTACGGGCGTTTCGCGGTCCTTGCGGACAATCAGGGCGCGCATTTCGCGGTCATCGACACCTCGCAGGGGACCGAAGGAGCAAGGGAGAACAGGGCGGGGCGGGGCTGAGGGCGGTCCGGCGGCCGGGCGGTCGAACCGGACGGGCTCCGGCTCCGTATCGCCCGATGACACGACGAATTGCCCCCGGGTTCGCAACCGCCGCCTTCGCCAGAGAGAATGCAGGATGCGTGCCGCCGGTTGGTTTGTCGGTGAGACGCTGCACGGGGCTGTATTTTTTCAAGCCCCCACGGGGAGGTGGCAGGCAAGTGGTGGAGCAGCTGACGCAGCACGATCCGAGGCGGATCGGTCCCTTCGAGGTGCTGGGCCGGCTTGGCGCGGGCGGCATGGGGCTCGTCTATCTGGCACGTTCGGCGTCCGGCCGACGGGTCGCGATCAAGACGGTCCGGACCGAGCTCGCCGAGGACCAGTTGTTCCGCGTCCGCTTCACCCGCGAGGTGGAGGCGGCCCGCGCGGTCAGCGGCTTCTACACGGCCGCGGTCGTGGACGCCGATCCGCGCGCCGCGGTGCCCTGGCTCGCCACGGCCTACGTCCCCGCGCCGTCGCTCGAGGAAATAGTCAATGAGTGCGGGCCGATGCCGGCGCAGGCGGTGCGCTGGCTGGCGGCCGGGGTCGCCGAGGCGCTGCAGTCCATCCATGGCGCGGGCCTGGTCCACCGGGATCTGAAGCCGTCGAACGTGCTGGTCGTCGAGGACGGCCCGCGCGTGATCGACTTCGGTATCGCCTCGGGCGTCTCCAACACCCGGCTGACGATGACCAATGTCGCCGTGGGCACGCCCGCCTACATGTCGCCCGAGCAGGCGCGCGACTCGCGCAGCGTGACGGGCGCCAGCGACATCTTCTCGCTCGGCTCCACCCTGACCTTCGCGGCCACCGGCCACGCCCCCTTCCACGGCGCGAACCCGGTCGAGACGGTGTTCATGCTGCTGCGCGAGGGGCCGGACCTGACCGGGCTGCCGGACGAGCTGCGCCCCCTCATCGAGTCGTGCATGCAGATGGAGGCCGACCGGCGGCCGTCTCCGGCCGATCTGCAGTCGCAGCTCGCCCCGCATCTGTTCGCCTCCAACGCCGACGACAGCGGTACGGCCTCGGCGTGGCTGCCGGGCGGCGCGGTCGCGCTCATCGAGCGCAAGCGCAGCGGGCGCAACCAGGTGGCCCGCTCCTCGCGGCCCGCGTCCGGCTCCTCCCGCCCCTCCGGGAGCGGCGGGGCCGGAAGCCCGGCTTCCGCGCCGCTGCCGCCCGAGCGGCCGCCCGCACCGCCGTCGTACGCCCCGGCCGGGGCCGACGGGCGCGGCGGCGGCCGGCACGGGGCGCCCGCCGGAGCGGGCGGCTGGGAGCCGGTGGGCACGGGTGACCCGCGCGGCGGCCTGCGCGCGCCCGACGCGCCCGGCCCGTCGAACGCGCTCAGCTCCATCGGCCCCGGGCGGCACGCCGCCCCCTCCGCTTCCGGGCCGTCCGCCCCGTCCCCGTCGGCTCCGTCCGCGCCCGTCCCGTCCGCGAGCGCGCCCGCTCCGGCGCCCGCCCCGCTGACCACCGGGGCCGACGGGCCGGTCCGGCTGCACAACTCCCAGGTGGCCATCGGCCCCGGGCTGCGCGCCGCCGACACGCGCGACCCGCACGCGCGGCACGACACCGGCCCCGCCACGGGCTGGGTGCGGCCGCCGGGGATGACCACCGGCGGGCCGGGCGGGGGCGAGGCCGCCGCCACGGGCGCGGTACCGCCGCCCACCCACTCCCCGTCCACCGACGCGGCCGAGCCGCCGGGCGCGGCGGGCCACGGCCGCTGGCGCCCCTGGCGGTTCCGCATGTCGAACGATGTGTGGGGCACCCCGGCGGTCGCCGGTGACCTGCTCTATGTGACCTCGTTCGAGGTGCACGCGCTGGACGTGGGCACCGGGCGGCGGCAGTTCAAGACCCGCGACGTGGCCTGGGCGATGGCCGTGGAGGGCGGCCGTATCCACGCCTCCGACGGCCCCACCCTGTACGCGCTGGACGCGACGGACGGCTCCGAGCGGTGGCGGCTGTCCACGGACGGCTGGGTCTACTCGCTCAAGGTCGACCGCGGCACGGTCGTCACCGGCACCCGCGGCGGCGGCGTGCAGGCATGGGAGGCGGCCAACGGCGAGCTGCTGTGGGAGATGCAGGGCATCCAGACCGACTTCGAGACGCCCGAGTCCGGCCCGGCCGTGCACGACGGCACGGTCTTCGTGTGGTCGGACGCCCGGCTGCGCGCCCTGGAGGCGCGTACGGGCGCGGAGCGCTGGTCGTACCCGGTCGGCGACACGGCCTCCTGCGGCGGGGTGCCGCTGCGGCTGCTCTCGGCGCCCGACGGGGTCGTGTACGTCTCGGCCGGTACCCGGGTGCTGGCGATCGACATCGCCCGCGGGGAGGTGCGGTGGCGTTTCGAGGCGCCCGCCGTCTTCCTGAGCGCCCCGGCGTACGCGCCGGGGCCCGCGGTGACCGGCGGCGGTGTCTACATCGCCGACTACCTGGGCACGGTCTACGCGCTGGACGCCGCCAACGGCCGCGACCGCTGGCGCATCGCCACCGAGGCGCGCGGTTCGATCGAACCGGTCCTGGTGGCCGACGGCTCCGTCCACCTGGGCAGCGGCAGCGCCCTGTACACGCTCGACGCCGTCACGGGCACCCCCAAGTGGCGCTTCGCGGCGGGCGGCGACGTCATCGGCTCCCCGGTCGTCGCCGACGGCCGCGTGCACTTCGGCTCGGCCGACCACTGCCTCTACACGGTCGACGCGGCAGGCGGCCAGCTGCGCTGGAAGCTGGCCACGGGTGGTGAGATCACCGGTTCGCCGGTGGCGGCGGGCGGCGTGGTGTACGCGTGCAGCAAGGACCGCTGCGTATACGCGCTGGACGCGGTCAAGGGCACCGGCCAGTCCCGCCCCGCGCCCCGTCCGTAACGGCCGTGTACCCAAAGGTCATGTGCCCTCCGAAGTGACTATGGGGTACGGCACGGCGTTGCTAGGGTGGCGTGCACTTGTCAACCAACCATAGGTTGGCTTGATTGCAGCTTTTCCACGGGGGTAATTCCATGCAACGCCGTTCCTTGCGCCTGCCTGCCGTCGCGCTGGTCGGACTTCTCGCGCTCACCGGATCGCTCACCGGATGCGGAAAGAAGAAGAGCCACGGCCTCGGAGGGGGCAACGACGGATTCGTCTCCGGCGGCACCGGCGGCGACGAGCCCGCGTCCGGCCCCAGCGGACTGTCCAGCGACATCCCCACCGATCTGCCGAGCGGGCCCTCGGACCTGCCGTCGTACGGCGCCCCGACGCCCTCGGACCCCTACTCCTACTCCGCGCCGCCCACCTACAACCCGGACGCGACCAGCGAGACGAGCGGCACCAACTGCCGCTACGACCAGTCGACCAGCCAGTTCAAGTACGACGTGACGGTCACCAACACCGACACCACCCGCAGCTTCCGCTACTCGATCAGCACCAAGTGGAACGACTACGCGGACGAGGGGCTGCTCGGCTACGACAGTCAGGACGTGACCGTGCTGCCCGGCCAGAGCGAGACGTTCACGGCCGCCGCGAGTTACACCATCACCAAGCGCACCCAGTACACGTGCCAGATCAGCCTGGCCAGCAAGTCGCCCACGAGCAGCTGACGCACGTCCGGGTCACCGGGTACGGAAACCGGGCGTGCGGGCCGCGAAGAGCGCGGCCTGCGCGTCCGGCGGCCGGTTCCCCAGGGCGATCAGCTGCGGGGCCCGGGCGAGCGCCTGCGTCAGCGCCGCCTCCTTCGCCGCCCACACCGCCCGTACGGTGCCCTGGACCGCCTCCGTCGGGTACGACGCGATGACGGCGGCGGCCCGCACCGCCGCCGTCACCGCCTCGCCCCGCGGCACCACCTCGCTGACCAGCCCCGTCTCATAGGCCCGCCGCGCCGATACCCGCTCGGCCGTGCCCATCAGCGCCATCCGCGCGACCTCCCCGGCGGGCATGCGCTGCGCCATGTAGACGGCCTCGTACGCGCTGACCATCCCGTAGGAGGTGTGCGGGTCGAAGAAGGTCGCGGTCTCGTCGGCGACGATGAACTCGGCCTCGCCCAGCAGATAGAACGCCCCGCCGCAGGCCATCCCGCCCACGGCCGCCACGACCGGCTTCCACAGGTCGTTCGCCTTGGGGCCGATGTCCCGCAGCGGATCGTCCATCGCGTACGGGGACGGCGGCTGCGGGACCGTGACCGAGCGGTCGATCCCGGTGCAGAACGCCCGCTCGCCCGCCCCGGTGAGCACCACGGCCCGCACCGACTCGTCCCCGCGCAGGTCCCGCCACACGGAGGCCAGTTCGGCGGCCGTCGCCAGGTCGATGGCGTTGTGGCGCTCGGGCCGGTCCAGGGTGACGACCGCGACGCCGCCGTCCCGGATCTCCGTCACGACTGTCACGGCCGTCATGGCCGCTCCAGCAGCCAGCGCACCACGGTGGGCCCGCCCGGCATGGGGTGGAAGACGGCCCGCACCGGCGCCCCGATCCGTATCCGCGCCGGGTCGACGGAGTTCAGCGCGGCACCGGCGGACGCGACCAGGTTCCCCACCAGCCGGATCCGCGGGGCCTCCGCCAGTTCGACGAGGATCACGTTGTACGGGGCCTGCGCCGCGTAGGCGGGCAGCAGCGGCGGATGCGGCAGGACGTACGACCAGATCCGGCCACGCCCGCTCGTCTTCGTCCACAGGCTGTCGAAGGACTGGCAGTGCGGGCAGCAGGGCCGGGGCGGGAAGCGCGGTTCACCGCAGCCGGCGCAGGTCTGGACGCACAGCTCGCCGCGGGCGGCGTACTCGAAGAAGGGCGCGCCGTCCTCGTCGGGCACGGCATGCAGCAGCTCCGGTTCCGGCAGCGTGGTCATGCGGATCGTCAACTCCTCAGCAGCAGGGCCGATGTGGGAACCCCCTCGCCCGCCGTGACCAGGCAGGTCGCGGCGTCGGGGACCTGGGCGGTGCTGGTGCCGCGCAACTGTCTGACCCCCTCGGTGATGAGGTTGAAGCCGTGTACGTACGCCTCGCTCAGCCCGCCCCCGCCGGTGTTGAGCGGCAGCCGCCCGCCCAGCTCCAGCGCGCCGCCCTCCGTGAACGCGGCGCCCTCGCCGCGCCCGCAGAAGCCGTAGCCCTCCAGGGACAGCGGGATCAGCGGGGTGAACGCGTCGTAGATCTGCGCCACGTCCACGTCCTGCGGGCCGAAGTCGGCGCCTTTCCACAGGCGGCGGGCGGCGGTCCAGGAGGGGCCGGTGAGCGGGTCGTCGTTCCAGTAGTTGACCATCCCGTGGTGCTGGGCCGGCAGGCCCTGGGCGGCGGAGTGGACGTACACCGGCGGGCGGGCGCAGTCGCGCGCCCGCTCCGCGGAGACGACGACGCAGGCCAGCGCGCCGTCGGTCTCCAGGCAGTTGTCGAACAGGCACAGCGGTTCGCTGATCCAGCGGGCGGTCATGTACATCTCGCGGGTCAGCGGCCGTTCGTACATCATCGCGGCGGGGTTCTGGTTGGCGCGGTTGCGGCAGGCCAGCGCGACGTTGAAGAAGTGGTCGCGGGTGGCGCCGTACTCGTGCATGTAGCGGCGCGCCAGCAGCCCGATCTCGTCGGCGGGCCGCAGCAGCCCGTACGGCCGGGTCCACTGGGCGGGGGTGGGCAGCTGGACGCGGGTGTTGGTCCAGGGCCGGGGCCCGCTGCCGCGCTTGCGGGAGCGCCAGGCCACGCCGACGCCCGCCTGCCCGGTGGCGATCGCGGCGGCCAGATGCGCGACGGTCGCGCAGGAACCGCCGCCCCCGTAGCCGACCTTGCTGAAGAAGGTCACGTCGCCCGCGCCGATCGCCTTGGCGACCTCGACCTCGTCGGTCTCCTCCATGGTGTACGAGGCGAAGGCGTCCACCTCGGAGGGGGCGATCCCGGCGTCGTCGAGCGCGGCCAGGATCGCCCGGCAGGCGAGCGTCTTCTCGGATTCGGGGAGGCGTTTGGCGAACGCGGTCTGGCCGATGCCGACGATCGCCGTCGCGTCCTTCAGGCCCATGGCCACCTCCGTACGTCGCGGTCACCGGTGCTGACAGCGGGGAAGGCTACCGCTAATCTGACGGGTAGTCAGCTAGTGGGATCCTGGTGCGGAGGCGTCTCATGGCGGAGTGGCAGACCATCCCGGCGCTGATACGGGCCGCGGCGCGCGCTTACGGGGACGCGACCGAGGCCGTCGTCGAGGGCCGCGCCCGGATGTCCTACGCCGACCTCGGCGCCCGCGTCGAACGGGCCGCGGCCGCGTGCGTCGCCTCCGGCGTCGAGCGGGGCGACCGGGTCGCGATCTGGGCGCCCAACACCGCCGACTGGATCGTGGCGGCCCTCGGCGCGGTCACCGCGGGCGGCGTCCTCGTCCCGGTCAACACCCGCTTCAAGGGGGCCGAGGTCGCGTACATCCTGCGGCGCACCCGGGCCACCCACCTGTTCATCACCGGCACCTTCCTGGGCGCCTCCTACGTGGCGTCACTGCGCCGGGCGGCGGAGCGGGGGCCCGGCCTGGGGGTTCCGCTGCCGGGGCTGCCGTATCTGCGCGAGGTGATCGTCCTCGCCGGGGACGCGCCCGAGGACTTCCGCACCTGGAAGGACTTCCTGGCGGCGGGCGAGTCCGTGCCGCCGGACGCCGTACGGGAGCGGGCCGACTCCGTACGCCCGGGCGACCCGTCCGACATCACCTTCACCTCCGGCACCACGGGCGACCCCAAGGGCGTGGTGATCACCCATGCGCAGACCCTGCGGGTCTACGACACCTGGAGCGAGGTGGCGGGGCTGACCCACGGCGACCGCTATCTGATTGTCAACCCCTTCTTCCACACCTTCGGTTACAAGGCGGGGATCATCGCCTGCCTGATGCGCGGCGCGACGATGGTGCCGCAGCCCGTCTTCGACGCGGACACCGCGCTCACCCGCATCGCCGCCGAGCACATCAGCGTCCTGCCCGGCCCGCCCACCCTGCACCAGGCGATCCTGGACCACCCGGCGCGCGACGCCCATGACCTGTCCACGCTGCGCCTGGTCGTCACCGGCGCCGCCGTCGTCCCGCTGGAGCTGGTGGAGCGGCTGCGCTCCGAACTGCGCGTCGCCACCGTGCTGACGGCGTACGGCCTGACCGAGGCGTCCGGCACCGTCACCATGTGCCGCCGGGGCGATCCGCCGGAGACCATCTCCGCCACCTCGGGCCGCGCCATCCCGGACACCGAGATCAAGGTCGTGAGCCCGCTGGGCGACCCGCGCCCGCCGGGCACTCCCGGCGAGGTCTGGGTCCGCGGCTACCACGTGATGCGCGGCTACTTCGAGGACCCGGTCGCCACCGCCCGCGCCATCACGCCGGACGGCTGGCTGCGGACGGGCGACATCGGCGTCCTCGACGCGGAGGGCAATCTGCGGATCACCGACCGGATCAAGGACATGTTCATCGTCGGCGGCTTCAACGCCTATCCCGCCGAGATCGAGCGACTCCTCGCCCGCCATCCCGACCTCGCCGATGTCGCCGTCGTCGGCGTTCCGGACGCGCGCCTCGGCGAGGTCGCCAAGGCCTTCGCGGTCCGCCGCCCGGCCGCCACCGTGACCGCCGAGGACCTGATCGCCTGGTCCCGCCGCGAAATGGCCAACTACAAGGTGCCGCGCCATGTGGAGTTCGTGCCGGAACTGCCGCGCAACGCGAGCGGCAAGGTGCTCAAGCACCAGCTCCGGGGCCGCCCGGCCTGAGGCCCGCCGGGCCCGCACGGCAACGACGCCGTGGGGCCGGGCCGTAGCGGCCCGGCCCCATGCCGCCGTTGACGGTCCGGAGGTGGTGGTCAGTGACCGGCTTCGCTCGTCGAGGAGGCCGGAGCCAGCGGCGCGGGGCTGTCCGGGTGGGCATCCTGCGTGACGCCCACACGGTCCGGATGGGCGTCGGCCACGGCCGGGGCCGCGGTTCCGGCGGCTATCGCTGCTGCGAAGGCGAAGGAGACGAGGGCCTTCTTCGAGTAGGTCATACCAACTCCTGAAGCTGCACGGGCGTTTGCTAAGTGAAACGCAAGATTACTGATATGTGAATAAGTGTTCGATGAAGCTGTCTTGAAATCATCGATAAATGGCGCAAGCACGACATGTGCGACTCATGTACGGCTCGCTATGGCGAGGGCCGGGGTTGGTGGCCTCCCCTCCGGCCCACCAACACCGGCCCCGCCATGCCGTGCTCCGTCGGCGGCCGCCGACGGTCTCTACTTGGTCGCGCTGTCCGGGTGGCTGTCGAGCGTCGTGATCTCGGCGGCGCCATCCGGGTGGCTGTCGGCCTGGAGCGGCTTCGTGCTGTCCGGGTGGCTGTCCTCAGTGCCGATGCCCGGGCTGTCCGGGTGGCTGTCCAGCGTGCCGATGCCCACCCCGTCCGGGTGGCTGTCGGCCTTGAGCGGCGACGGGCTGTCCGGGTGGCTGTCGAGCGGCCGATAGGCGTCCGACGTGGGCTTCTTGTCCTGACTCACCAGGATCAACTCCATTGAACTCGGTCGGTTGGGGCGCACAACGCCCGTCCGGCGACTCCCCCGTGGGTCGCCGGACGGGCACAAGGCCGCTCACCCTAAAACGAGGCAAGGAGTGGCCTCTTCACCGACCCGTCTGCCCCCCGCGGGGACGGATCGACAGCACTAAGACTGCCGGTCCGGGATAAACGATTGATGAACGTGCCGCGGTAGCCCTGCTACGCGGTCGCCATGGGCGCCATCAGGGCCCGTACTTCCTCCGCCTCCGCGGGGTTGTTCAGCTGCTCGTAGATGGACAGGGCCTCCTGCCAGCAGGCCCGGGCCCGGTCCGTCTGGCCCATCAGGGCCAAGGCCTGGCCCAAGACCTTCAGCACGGTGCCGCGACGGAACTCACCGCCCACGAAGCGCAGCGCGAGGGCCTGTTCGGCATGGGTGGCCGCCTCCGGCGGACGGCCCGCCGCGAGGTGGACCTCGGCCAGCCGGGCGTGGGTGGAGCCTTCCCAGAGGCGCTGCCGGTTCTCGCGGAACAGGGTGAGCGCCTGCGTCAGCTGGTCGAGCGCCTCGTCGTATCGCCCGGCCTGGTGGAGCGCGATGCCCAGGGCGAACTTTCCGTTGGCGACCCGCAGGGCGAGCCCCAGGCCGCTGTAGATCTCGACGCCTTCGGCGGCGAGTTCGATGGCGCTGTCGGTGTGGCCCATCGCCGAGTGGGCCCGCGAGATGTTGCACAGCGCGCCGGCGATGCCCGGCCGGTTGTCATCGGCGCGGAACGATTCGAGCGCCTGGCGGA
Organism: Streptomyces sp. NPDC007983; assembly: GCF_042958345.1. Classification (NCBI taxonomy): domain Bacteria; kingdom Bacillati; phylum Actinomycetota; class Actinomycetes; order Kitasatosporales; family Streptomycetaceae; genus Streptomyces; species Streptomyces sp. NPDC007983. The sequence continues at coordinate 680,940 of NZ_JBIBJI010000003.1, read as the reverse complement.
AGTACGCCTCGGCGTCCTCGTACCGCTTCTGGTAGAGCGCGATGATGCCGCGCTCGTTGGGCACCTCGCAGCCGGGAACCGGGTCCTCGGCCGCCAGGGCGAGCTGCATGGCCTGGCGGCCCTCGTACTCGCCCTGCTCGTACCGGCTGGCCATCCAGTGCAGATGGGAGAGGGTGAAGCGGGCACGCCCCTCCGCGCGCGGATCGGTGGCGCGTGCCCCCGCGTCGCGCACGGTCTGGGCCGCCGCCTCGTACTGCCGGGAGTTGGCGCCCGACTCGCCGAGGTCCTTCGCCGCCACCAGGAGGTCGGCCGCGCGGCGCAGCGTGGCGCCGGTTGCCAGCTGCTGGACGCAGGCCAGCAGGCAGTGCGCCTCGGCGAACATCCAGTCGAGCGCGGCGGCCGAGTCCCGGAAGTCCAGCCCCGGGTACCGGGTCGGCTCCAGATGGTCCACCAGCCGGTCCCCGGGGCGGGCCAGGGCGAAGACCCGGGCGGCGGAGGCGAGGTAGAAGTCCAGCAGCCGGGACAGCGCGGCGTCGCGCTCGGACGGCGGCATCTCGTCCCGCTCCGCGCATGCACGCGCGTAGAGCCGCACGAGGTCGTGGAAGCGGTAGCGGCCGGGGGAGGCGGACTCCAGGAGGCTGGTGTCCACCAGGCTCTCCAGCAGGTCCTCCGCGTCGTCGACGTCCATGTCCAGCACGGCCGCCGCCGCGGCGAGCGAGATGTCGGGGCCGTCGGCCAGGCCCAGCAGCCGGAAGGCGCGGGCCTGTTGCGGTTCGAGCTGGCCGTAGCCGAGTTCGAAGGTGGCCTTGACCGCGAGGTCACCGGCGCGCAGCTCGTCCAGCCGCCGGCGCTCGTCGCCGAGCTTGCCCGCCAGGGCGGAGACGGTCCAGGTGCGGCGGGAGGCGAGACGGGAGGCGGCGATGCGGATGGCCAGCGGCAGGAAGCCACAGGCCGCCACGACGTCCATCGCGGCCTCGCGCTCGGAGCCGACCCGCTCCTCGCCGACGATGCGGGTGAACAGCACCAGCGCCTCGTCGGGGCTCATCACGTCGAGGTCGACCAGGTGGGCGCTCTCCAAGTCGACCATCCGGTGGCGGCTGGTGATCAGCGCCGCGCAGCCCGGGGTGCCGGGCAGCAGGGGGCGCACCTGGGCGGCGTCGCGGGCGTTGTCCAGCAGCGTCAGGACGCGGCGGCCGTCCAGGAGGGAGCGGAAGAGCGCGGCGCGCTCCTCGACGCCGTCGGGGATGGCGTTGTCGGCGGTGCCCAGGGCGCGCAGGAAGGAGCCCAGCACGGCGCCGGGGTCGGCGACCAGGGGGCCCGAGCCCTGCAGGTCGACGTAGAGCTGGCCGTCGGGGAACTGGTGGCGTGCGGCGTGTGCGACGTGCACGGCCAGGGTGGTCTTGCCGACGCCGCCGATGCCCGCGACCGCTGACACGGCCATGACACGCCCTTCGGCGGTGGCGAGTTGATCGCTCAGCTCCTTGATGAAGGGCGCCCGCCCGGTGAAGTCCGAGACCGTCGCGGGCAGCTGGGCGGGGCGTACGAAGCTCGCGGCGCCGCCGCTCGGCTCCTCGGCGGCGTGCGCGGAGACCGCCAGCTCCGCGTCGGCCTCCAGGATCCGCTGGTGCAGCGCGGACAGCTCGGGGCGCGGGTCCACGCCCAGCTCGTCGGCGAGCAGCCGCCGGGTGTCGGCGTAGACGGCCAGGGCCTCGGCCTGCCGTCCGCTGCGGTACAGCGCCAGCATCAGCAGCTCGCGCAGCCGCTCGCGCAGCGGGTACGAGGCGGTCAGCGCGGTCAGTTCGGAGACCGCCTCGGAGTGGTGGCCGAGCTCCAGGTCCAGGTCGAGCCGGGTCTCGATCAGGGAGCGGTACCACTCGTCCAGCCGGGTGCGCTGGGTCTCCGCGTACGGACCCGGCACTCCGGCCAGCGGTTCGCCGTCCCACAGGTCGAGCACCTTGTTGAACAGCTCGCGCGCCCGCGTGCGGTCCCCGGAGTGCTGCGCCTTCTCCGCCTCGGCCGTCAGCTGCTCGGCCACATCGGTGTCCAGGGCGCCCAGGCCGATCCGGATCGCGTAGCCGCCCGATTCGCTCACCAGTATCTCGGAGTCCGGCCCGAACGCCTTGCGCAGCCGCGAGGCGTACGTGCGCAGTGCGGCGATCGCCGCCTCCGGCGGCTCGGTGCCCCACAGGCCGTCGACCAGCTCGGGCGCGGTCGCGGTGCGCCCGCCGCGCAGCAGCAGCGCGGCCAGCAGCGCGCGCTGCTGCGGCGAACCGGTGTTGATCGCCTCGTCGCCCCGCCAGGCCCGGACGGGGCCCAGCACGGTGAAGTACAAGTGCTGTCCTTGCACCCGCTCCCTTTCGCCGCCCATGGTCTCCCCCTCGCCTGTCCTTCCCCGTTCGCACGGGTCAGTTTGCCTTGTCAACGCCTTCCGCGTCAGTAGGGCCCCCACGTCCTCCACAAGCCCGCCATAGTTGTCCGAAGTGACCATGTTGCGTGGCGCGACGCTTGCGCCGGAAGGGGCGTCCCGGGGGCGGGGAAGGGCCTCGGCGAACGCGCGGTGAACCCGGAGGGAGTCCGCACCGATAACTGACACTCCGTCAGATCGGCGCTACCGTGAACGGCATGGAGAGCTTCCCGGAGATCATCTCGGTGGACGACCACACGGTTGAGCCCCCTCACGTCTGGCGGGACCGCCTCCCGTCGAAGTACCGCGACACCGGCCCGCGCATCGTCCGGGCGCCGCTGAAGGAGATGACCTTCGTCGGCGGCAAGTTCGCCCCGAAGATGGGCGCGCCCGGCGACGACGGGCCGATCGCCGACTGGTGGGTGTACGAGGATCTGCACCGGCCGCTCACCCGGCTGGACACCGCCGTCGGCTACGCCCGCGACGAGGTCCGGCTGGAGGCCATCACCTACGAGCAGATGCGGCCCGGGTCCTACGCGGTGCCCGACCGGCTCGCCGACATGGACGTCAACCACGTCCAGTCCGCGCTGTGCTTCCCGACCTTCCCGCGCTTCTGCGGGCAGACCTTCACCGAGGCGGGCGACCGCGAGCTGGGGCTGCTCGGGGTGCGCGCGTACAACGACTGGATGGTGGAGGAGTGGTGCGGCCCCGAGGCACGGGGCCGGCTCATCCCGCTGATCATCATCCCGCTGTGGGACGCGGAGCTGGCCGCCGCCGAGGTGCGGCGCAACGCCGCGCGCGGGGTGCGCGCCGTGTGCTTCTCGGAGATCCCGCCGAACCTCGGGCTCCCCTCCATCCACACCGACGCCTGGGATCCCTTCTTCGCGGCGTGCGACGAGACCGGCACGGTCATCGCCATGCACATCGGCTCCTCCTCCCGCATGCCCTCGACCTCCGCCGACGCGCCCCCGGCGGTGGGCTCCACCATCACCTTCGCCAACTGCTGCTTCTCGATGGTCGACTGGCTGATGAGCGGCACGTTCGAGCGCTTCCCCAACCTCAAGATCATGTACGCGGAGGGCCAGATCGGCTGGATCCCGTACATCCTGGAGCGCGCCGACGTGGTCTGGGAGGAAAACCGCGGCTGGGGCGGCGTCGCCGACAAGGTGCTGCGGCCGCCGTCCGAACTGTTCGCCGAGCATGTCTACGGCTGCTTCTTCGACGACGCCTTCGGGCTGCGGAACCTCGACGCGATCGGCGTGGGCAACGTCCTGTACGAGACGGACTACCCGCACTCCGACTCGACCTGGCCGAAGTCCCGGGAGGTCGGCGAGGCGCAGATGGGCCACCTCGCGCCGGACGTCGTGGAGCGGATCGTACGGGGCAACGCGATCGAGCTGCTGGGGCTGACCGCCGACGGGCTCTGGGCCGGACCGGGGGCGTAGCGGGCGCCCGTGCGCCGGCTCCCCAGGAGCCGCGCCCGTGCGCCGGTTCACTCAGGAGCAAGGAAGTGTCCACTGCCGGTCAATGACACCCGCCGGGCGCTCCGGCAGGCTGGGCGCATCGGTCCCGCTCGCCTACGACGTCCCGGACGACGGGGGCGGGACGAAGGGCCCGGGCCCTGTGCCTGCCGGACGCCACGGGGGAGCGTCCGGCACGGGGGTCCTGAGCGCCAGCTGCCGGTAGTCGCTCGGCGGCATGCCGTACGCGGCGCGGAACGCGCGGCTGAAGACGGCCGGGTGGGCGAAGCCCCATCGCGCCGCGACCTCGTGCAGAGGGGCGGCGGCCAGGCCGGGGTCGGCGAGGTCGTGCCGGACGCGGTCCAGGCGCTGCCGCCGGATCCATCCGGAGACCGTGGTGTCCTGGTCCCGGAAGAGCCGGTGCAGATAGCTGACGGAGATGTGGTGCGCGGCGGCGACGGCAGCCGGTGTCAGCTCCGGGTCGTGCAGATTCCGCTGGATGAAGTTCTGCACGCGCAGGGTCAGGGTCCGCCGGCGGCTCTCGGGAGGTACGGCGTCCTCGGCCTCGACGGCATGCGCGAGCACCGCCGTGGTCAGGTCGATCAGCACCGAACCCAGGCGCGGCCCGTCGGAGGGCCGGTACGAATCGCTGTCCGCGGACAGCCGGCTGAGGAACCCGGTCAGCAGGGCGCCGACGCCATCCCGTCCCGGGATGGGCCGGGCGAGCAGCCGGTCGATCCGGTCGTGGGGGACCGGAATCAGCGCCTTGGGGATCTCCAGGCCCACGCCCTGGGGAGGGCCGCCGAAGGCCACGCAGTCGTAGGGGCGCGAGGTGTCGACGACGTACAGGCCGCCGGCGGAGTGCGCCGCCTCCTCGCGGGCCTGGGAGACCTGGAGGTTCGCGCCTTCGAGGAAGGAGAAGTGGTACAGCTCGGGGTCCGACTGCCGGATGAGCTTCGGTGTCCGCCGGAAGGTCATCGGGTGGAACTTCGTGGGCCATACGTGGGCCGCGCCGACCTCCAGGATGCGGACCTGTCCGCGGAAGTCACCGGTGTGTTCAGTGCTCATCTCCATGGGGGCCATGAGCTTCGCCATCTGCTCGCGCCAGAAGTCGAACCGGTCGGCTCGGGGGAGTTCGTCGCACCGGAACACCGTCTCGATCATCACGTGCCCTCGTGTCTGCCCTCATACGGGTGTGCGCTACAGCGGGTGAAGGTCGGGCCACAGCCACCGTACGTTAGCACCAGGGCTTGTCTGACGAACCGTCAGATACGACGATGGCGGTCCACCGAGGGGCCACCACGGTCCACTGCGGTCCACCGACAAGGAGGCCCGGCATGCGCGTCCTGCCCCGGGGCCGGTTGAGCTACGGCATGCAGCTGCCGATCCAGTCACAGAGCACCCTCTACGCCGAACCGTGGGAGGCGGCCGCCGGTCCGGACGACCTCGTCGCCCTCGCCCGCGCCGCCGACCGGTCCGGCTTCGCCTACGTCGCCGTCTGCGACCACGTGGCGATCCCGCGGCGGCTGGCCGCCGCGATGGGCACCGTCTGGTACGACCCGGTCGCCACCCTCGGCTACCTGGCGGCGGCCACCGAGCGGGTGCGGCTGCTCAGCCATGTCGCCGTCGCCGCGCTCCGGCACCCCCTGCTCACCGCCAAGCAGTACGCGACGCTCGACCACCTCTCCGGCGGGCGGCTGATCCTCGGGGTCGGCGCCGGGCACGTACGCGAGGAGTTCGACGCGCTCGGCGTCGACTTCGACGCGCGCGGTCCGCTGCTCGACGAGACGGTCGACGCGCTGAAGGCGGCGCTGGGGCCGGAGGAGTTCGCGGACTTCCACGGTGAGCGCTTCACGTACCGAGACCTCGGCCAGGCCCCGCGCCCCGCCCAGTCGCCGCGCCCCCCGCTGTGGGTGGGCGGCTCCTCGCCCGCCGCGCTGCGCCGGGCCGCCGTCCGGGGCGACGGCTGGCTGCCGCAGGGCGACCCGCGAGACCGGCTCCCCGCCCGGATCGCCCGGCTGCGCGCGCTGCGCGAGGCGGCGGGTATCGAGGAGCCCGCCGAGATCGGCGCCATCGCCGAGCCGCTGTACGTGGGCGAGCCGTCCTGGCACGTGGGGCGCCGCACGCTCACCGGGAAGCCGGAGCGGCTGGCCGAGTCCCTGCGCGCGTACGCGGCCATGGGTGTGGACCAGATCCAGGTGCGGTTCCGCAGTCGGAGCCGCGTCGAACTGACCGACCAGATGGCGGCCTTCGCGGCCGACGTCGCCCCGCAACTCAACGCTTGAGGAGGCCATCGTGGGCAAGCTGGACGGACGCGTCGTGATCGTCACGGGTGCGGCGCGCGGGCAGGGCGAGCAGGAGGCGCGGCTGTTCGCCGCCGAGGGCGCGAAGGTGGTGCTCGCGGACGTCCTCGACGACCAGGGCGGCGCCGTGGCGAAGGAGCTGGGAGAGGAGTCCGCCCGTTACATCCACCTGGACGTGAGCCGCGAGGACGACTGGGCCGCCGCCGTGGCATGCGCGAAAGACGCCTTCGGCACGGTGGACGGGCTGGTCAACAACGCGGGCATCCTCCGCTTCAACGAGCTGACCAGCACCCCGCTGGAGGAGTATCTGTCCGTCGTCCAGGTCAACCAGGTCGGCGCCTTCCTCGGCATGCGCACCGTCGCCCCGGAGCTGGCGGCGGCGGGCGGTGGCACGATCGTCAACACCGCCTCGTACGTCGCCCTCTCCGGCATGGCCCTGCTGACCTCGTACGCCGCCACCAAGGCGGCCATCGTCGGGATGACCCGGGTGGCCGCGATGGAGCTGGCGGGTAAGGGCATCCGGGTCAACGCGGTGTGCCCCGGCGCGATCGACACCCCCATGAGCAACCCCGCCCGGCTCGACCCGGCGGCGGACACGGCCCATGTGGCCGAGGCGTCGGAGGCGGTCGACGGCCTCTACCGCAAGCTGGTCCCGATGGGCCGCATCGGCCGCCCCGAGGAGGTCGCCCGCCTGGCGCTCTTCCTCACCTCGGACGACTCCTCGTACATCACCGGCCAGCCGCTCGTCGCCGACGGCGGCTGGCTGTGCGGCGTCTCGGTCTTCTGACGGCTCCCCGGGGCCGGGCGTGCCCCTTGACGCCCAACCCCGCCGGTGCCATGGTCGAACCCAAATCTGACGGTACGTCAGATAGAGCAGAGGCGGTGACCCCCTTGGAATTCGGACTGTTCGTACAGGGATACGTGCCGGAGCGCCGACGCCGCGCCGACCCCGAGGCCGAGCACCACGCCCTCATCGAGGAGACCGAGTACGTCATCCAGGCCGACCGATCCGGCTTCAAATACGCGTGGGCCTCCGAGCACCACTTCCTGGAGGAGTACTCCCACCTCTCCGCGAACGACGTCTTCCTCGGCTACCTCGCCCACGCCACCGAGCGCATCCACCTCGGATCCGGCATCTTCAACCCCCTCCCGCAGGTCAACCACCCGGTGAAGGTCGCCGAGAAGGTGGCCATGCTCGACCACCTCTCCGGCGGCCGGTTCGAGTTCGGGTCGGGGCGCGGGGCGGGCAGCCACGAGATCCTGGGGTTCATCCCGGGCGTCACGGACATGAACCACACCAAGGAGATCTGGGAAGAGACCATCGGCGAGTTCGCCAAGATGTGGCTGCGGGACGAGTACCCGGGCTTCCAGGGCAAGCACTGGTCGCTCCCGCCCCGCAAGGTGCTGCCCAAGCCGTACGGAGCGGGCCACCCGGCCATGTGGTACGCGGCCGGCTCCCCGTCCTCGTACGCGATGGCGGGCCGCAAGGGCCTCGGCGTCCTGGGCTTCTCCATCCAGAAGGTGTCCGACATGGAGTGGGTCCTCGACTCCTACAAGAACGCCGTCAAGGACGCCGACCCGGTCGGTGGCTTCGTCAACGACAACGTCATGGTGACCTCGACCGCGATCTGCGCCGAGACCCACGCCAAGGCGGTCGAGATCGCGCTCGGCGGCGGCCTCAACTACCTCCAGTCCCTCCTCTTCCGCTACCACGACACCTTCCCCCGCCCGGACGGCATCCCGGAGTGGCCCGAACTCCTCCCCGAATACACCGAGGAGATCATCGAACTGCTCATCGCCGAGGAGCTGATGATCTGCGGCGACCCGGACGAGGTCTTCCGGCAGTGCAAGCGGTGGGAACAGGCCGGGGCCGACCAGCTCTCCTTCGGGCTGCCGATCGGCATCGGCTACGAGGACACCATGAACACCATCAAGCTCATCGGCGAGCACGTCATCCCGAAGATCGACACCGATCCGGTGCACCGCACGACCCGCTTCCGCCGGACAGCGAACGGATGACAGCTGACAGATATCAGCTGATGTCATACAGATAACGGCTGACGCCAGAAGGGACCCCACCCGTGCTCGACCACCTCATCAAGGGCGCGACCGTCGTGGACGGCACGGGCGCGCCCTCGTACACCGCCGACGTCGGCCTGCGCGACGGCCGGATCGTCACCGTCGCCGAGCCGGGTTCCGTCGCCGAACCGGCCCGCGGCGGCGAGGACGCCACCGGGCTCGTCCTCGCGCCCGGCTTCGTCGACCCGCACACCCACTACGACGCCCAGCTCTTCTGGGACCCGTACGCCACCCCCTCCATGAACCACGGCGTCACCACCATCGCGGGCGGCAACTGCGGCTTCACCCTCGCCCCGCTCAACCCCGAGCGCCCCGGCGACGCCGACTACACGCGGCGGATGATGAGCCGGGTCGAGGGCATGTCGCTCGTCGCCCTGGAGGAGGGTGCGCCCTGGAACTGGCACGGCTTCGGCGAATACCTCGACGCCCTGGAGGGCCGGACCGCCGTCAACGCGGGCTTCATGGTGGGCCACTGTGCGCTGCGCCGCCACGTCATGGGCCCGGACGCGATCGGCGGACAGCCCACCCCCGACCAGATGGAGGCGATGCTGCGGCTCCTCCACGAGGCGATGGACGCGGGGGCGTGGGGTCTTTCCACCACCCAGTCCTCCACCCACGCCGACGGCGACGGCCGGCCCGTCGCCTCCCGGCACGCGCGCCCCGAAGAACTCCTCGCCCTGTCCCGGGCCGTAGGCGAGCACGAGGGCACCCAGATCGAGGCCATCGTGGCGGGCTGCCTCGACCGGTTCGCCGACGAGGAGATCGACCTCCTGGTGGAGATGAGCGCCGCCGCCGGCCGCCCCCTCAACTGGAACGTCCTCACCATCGACGCCGCCGTCCCCGAGCGCGTCCCGCGCCAGCTCCTGGCGAGCGAGCGGGCCCGTGAGGCGGGCGGCCGCATCGTCGCCCTCACCATGCCCATCCTCACCCCCATGAACATGTCGCTCGGCACGTTCTGCGCGCTCAACCTCATCCCGGGCTGGGGAGACATCCTCGGCCTGCCCATCCCCGAGCGCATCGCGAGGCTCCGCGACCCGGCCGTACGGGCGGAGATGCTGCGCCGCGCGAACAGCCCCGAGGCCGGGGTCTTCCGGCGGCTCGCCGACTTCGAGCGGTACGTCATCGGCGATACGTACAGCGAGGCCAACGCCGGACTCACCGGCCGCGTCGTCCGCGACATCGCCGCCGAGCGCGGACAGGACGCCTTCCACACTCTGGTGGAGATCTGCGCCGCCGACGAGATGCGCACGGTCCTGTGGCCGATGCCGACCGACAACGACCCGGCCAGCTGGGAGCTGCGGCGGCAGACCTGGGAACACGAGGACGTCATGCTGGGCGGCTCCGACGCGGGCGCCCACCTGGACCGGATGTGCGGAGCCCCGTACACCACCCGCTTCATCGGCGACTGCCTGCGCGGCCGGAAACTGGTCGGCCTGGAGCGGGCCGTGCAGATGCTGACCGACGACCCGGCGCGGCTGTTCGGCCTGCGCGAGCGCGGCCGGATCGCCGAGGGCTACCACGCCGATCTCGTCCTCTTCGACCCCGACCGCATCGACGCAGGTCCGGCGAGGCTGGTGCACGACCTCCCCGGCGACAGCCCCCGCCTGGACTCCCGGGCGGCGGGTATCGTGAGCGTCCGGGTCGGCGGCGTCGAGACCATCCGCGACGACGAGATCACCGGCGCGATACCGGGGAAGGTGCTGCGCTCGGGCCGCGACACCCACAGCGTGTCCACGCGGGGCTGAGGCCCCGATGCCCCGCGTCGCCCTCGTCACCGGCGCCTCGCGCGGTATCGGCCTGGCCGTGGCGAAGGCGCTGACCGCCGACGGCACGGCGGTGTGCGTGACCGCACGTGGTGCCGCCGAACTGGACGCGGCCGTAGGCGAGCTGGGCCCTGACGCCCTCGCCTGCCAGGGCGATGTGGCGGACCCGGCCCACCTCGACGAGGCCGTCGCCCGCACCCTGGCCGCCTTCGGTCGCCTCGACATCCTCGTCAACAACGCCGCGACCAACGCCCCGCTCGGCCCGCTGATCGACGCCGACCCGCTCGCCTGGCGCGGGGCCTTCACGGTCAACGTGGAGGCCCCGCTCCGCCTGGCCCAGGCGGCCTGGCGCGCCTGGATGCGCGACCACGGCGGCGCGATCGTCAACATCTGCACCGAGGGCACCCACGGCGTGGGCCCCGGCGTCGGCGCCTACGGCGCCAGCAAGACCGCCCTCCTCCGCCTCACCCGCCAACTCGCCGCCGAACTCGCCCCGTCCGTCCGCGTCAACGCCGTCTCGCCGGGCCTGATCCGCACCGAGATGGCCCGCTTCGTCTGGGACCGCGACGAACCCGCCATCGCCGCCACCCTCCCCCTGGCCCGCATCGGCGAACCGGAGGACGTGGCGAACGCCGTCCGCTGGCTGGTCTCCGACGAGGCGTCCTGGATCACCGGCACCGACCTGGTGGTCGACGGCGGCCGCCGCGTCCGCGCGGCCTACCGCCCCGCATAAGGCCTGCTACTGGTGCGACTCCTCGGGCGGGGTGATCGCGTGCCGGTGGGCGTAGACGATGGCCTGGGAGCGGTCGCGGCTGCCCGTCTTGGCGAAGATCTGGTTGATGTGGGTCTTGGCCCCGGCCTCGGACGGCCCGGTGTCGCTCTGGCCGTCGGCCTGGAGGACGCGTTCGCGCATGCCCGCCAGTCCGAAGCGGCAGTTACGAAGCTGGACCCGAGCAGCGCGGTCCTCCACGGTTGCTCATCGTTCGGCGTCCCCTTGCGGATCGCTGTCGCTCTCCTCGGTTCCGTACTCCGCGCGGAGCTGTGCGACCCGCTTGTCCTCCGTTCCGCGCCGCGCCACCAGGCCGGAGATCAGCGCGGCGCCCCCACCGACGACGAGTGCTGTTGCCGCTACCAACACGGCGCGGAGTACCGTCGACAGCTGGTAGTGCGCCGACAGCTTCCATGCGATGTACGCGCTGGCGCTCAGTGCGCAAACGCCCCACACGACGGAGACGCAGCCATTTACCTGCCGTTCTGTGTGCTTTTCCGCAACTTTGGGCCCGAAGATGTACTTGCCGGCAGGGGCAGGGGGTTCAGTCATGCTGATCGCTCACCACTCGTACTCGTCGTTCCAGGGCGGTAGTGGCTACCGCCCCCACAGCCTGTTGTGCTCAGGGACAGAACGATTGACCTACCCAACTCCTCGGCTCACACTCCCAGCGAGCGGCTGCGGCAGCAATTCGAGGGCGTGCTCTGGAAGTTCCGCCCGGGAGCCCAGTGGCGGGGAGATGCCGGACCGGTGCGGCGCCTGGTCCACCGTGCACAACCGGTTTCGGCAGTGGCGGGACGCCGGAGTCTTCGAGGCTCTGCTGAAGGGCGTGATCGCCGAGGCGGCAGAGCGGCACCCGTTACGGGGCCCGGGACTACGTGCCCGGGACAGCAAGCATGTACCTACGAACCTTGATCCTTGCTGGGGGCGACCGGGAGGGAAGCCTCGTCGCGGCCCGTACCGTCGGTGATCCACCATCTGTCCTCGCCGAGAAGGGTCAGTTCGGCGCGGCCGTCGCCGTCCCAGTCGTGGACGGCGAAGAGCGTGCCGTCGTCGGGGCCGTCGTCACCCCGGCACGGACCGCTTGATGGAGTGCCAGGGTTTCGATCCGAGCCCGTGCTCGGAGCCGCCCCGCAGCACCTCGATCCGCGCGTCCCCCGCCTCCTTCTTCTTGGTGAGCTGTACGGCCAGGTCGTCGCAGCCATCGCCGTTGAAGTCCCCGACGGCGAGCCTGGCGCCGAAACCCTCCTTGAAGTCGCCGCCGTCCATGGTGACCCACTTCCCCGGCTCCTTCCCGTAGCGGACGCTGACCTGGCCGCGCCGGTGCGGTGTGTCGACCTCGTCGTAGCTGTCGACGAAGCTCCGACCGATGGCGATGTCCTGGCGCCCGTCCCCGTCGAAATCGCCGAAGACGATGTTCTCGCCCTCCGGCAGCCGCTCGGGTTCCTTGCTCAGGCCGCCGGCGGTACGGGCGCCGCCGGTGAACAGCAGGGGCGGATCCCACGGAGAGTCGTAGAGCGCGAGATCGGTGGATCGGTCGTCGTTCGCGTCCCCGGCGACCAGTACGGGTGACGCGCCCTCGTGGACCGGGCTTGGGATCTCCACGGTCCTGACCGGGGCGCCGGAGCGCTTGAACGGTCCCTTGAGGACGACCAGTTCCCGAGCCTCGTTCGAGTCCCTGAACACCGCGAGGTCGCTGTGGCCGTCCCCGTCGAAGCCCGGGAGGGTCACCGACGTGCCGCTCACCCACCTCGACCATGTGGCACACGGCCGCCAGCACGTTCTGCTTCACCGGCGACGCAAACAGCTGGTCGACTACGGCAAGGTCCACTACTGACGGCGTTCGGCACGCCGTGGGCCCCGGCACGCGCCGGTGCCCACCGTGCGTCTGCGCTGTTCCTAGACCTCGAACGTTCCGCGCTCGATGCCGAGGAGGAACGCCTGCCATCCCTCACCGGTGAAGCGGAGAGACGGGCCGTCAGGGTTCTTGCTGTCCCGCACGGCCCGACCGCCCCCGGCCGTGACCGCGATCTCAACGCAGTTTCCCTCTTGCCCGGAGTACGACGATTTCCGGTAAGGGCCTATAACCTCAGGGGTCACTTCGCGTCTTCCTCGCTGCTCCGCAGTACGCGCCGGATGAGTCGTGTGCTTTCATCCGGCCCCAGTGCCGCCGATCGTAGTAGGTCGAACGCGTTGGTGTAAGCGCTCAGATCCTCAGGGTCCTCAAGCACCGACGTGCCCCTCAGGTTCTCCATGGTCACGGCTTCAACGGCCGGGTCGGAATCGAAGCTGAAGGAAGAGAACGCGGAGGTCGTACCGGCCAACACTCCCGCAGTGAACGGTAGGACCTGAATGGTTACGTTCTGCCTGCCCGCGACATCGAGGATGGTCGACAACTGCTCCCGGTGAATCTGCGAGTTCAGCAGCGGGTGCAGAATCACAGGTTCCCAGATAATGACCGCGTACGACGTTCCCCCGGACTCGATCTGTGCCTGCCGTGCCTGACGCACCTTGACCAGTTGCGCGACTCGCTCCGGATCGACATAGTTCGGCCCTGCGGTAATGCTTGCCTCGGCGTAGGCGGCGGTTTGCAATAGGCCAGGAATAAGGACGGGCTGCCACTCTCGGATATAGGTGGCGTCGTCCTCCAGCGCGATGTGGTCAAGATAGTCCGGCCTCAGGTGCGCCGCGTGCTCAAGCCACCAGCCACGCTTGTTCGAGCCCTTGGCCAACTCCTCCAGCCTGGACCGTACTTTCGCGTCGTCCACGCCGTACGCGTCCAGCAGTAGACGCACGTCGATGACGCGAGCGCTCACGTGCCCGGTCTCAATCCGGCTGATCTTGGCCGTGGAGGACGCGATCACCTCAGCGGCTTGCGATTGGTCGAACTTGGCGGCTTGCCGGTACCGCCTGAGCGCTGCGCCGAGCCGCCTGCTCCGCACAGTCGGCCGTCCCCCTGCGGGCATTGATCCTTCCTCTCCTCGGGCACCGAGCCTGCTGGCGCCGATCAACCACTGTACGGCCGTCCCATCCCACACAGGGTCACGAAAATGCAAGCTTGCATGAGTATCACTTGCGACTGTAGGGGTTGCATGTCTAACTTTAGGCGCATGCGCCGCTACAGAGCGCAGTCTTGACGAACCGTCAGGGGGTACGTCTGTCATGCCTGAAACCGCTACGGACGAGTCGCGCCGGGACACCTTCCGGATCGCGAAGCGCATAAGGAACGTGCCGGGAGCGCGGGCGCGGGTGAGCAAGTCCCTTGCGGACTGGGGCGTGAGCGGCACCGTCGCGGACGACGTGATCCTGTCGGTCGGCGAACTGGTGTCCAACGCCATCCGGCACTGCCGCGTGACCTTCGCCCACGTCGAGGTCAGCGTCTCTCTGCAGGGCGAAGACGTGGTGCTGGAGGTGTCGGACCCCGACGGGGACAGGCTCCCGCGCCTCCGCGTCGCCGACGCCGACGAGGAGGGCGGCCGTGGTCTCTACATGGTTGAGCAGTTGGCGCACACATGGGGGTATCGGAACCGGGGGTGCGGAAAGTGCGTATGGGCGCGGTTCGTCGCCGTGGAAGAACCGGAGGTGAAGGGTGGCACTGGAACCGACGCTTGAGCAGCGGCTGAAGAGCTGCCGGAGCACGGCCGTGCACCTGGGAATGCGAGACGGCTACGTCCGGTCCCACCCTCGCCATGTCGCTCGGCGGAACGGTGTGCGCAACGCAGCGAGCCGTGCCGCATACGGAGTACTCGCCACCGACTCGTCGGTCCAGACGGCGCCCGCCAGAAACTGATTCGCCCGGGTGATCGTCTCCGGGGGTGGGCCCGAACGGATGGGAGGCGGTGGACGGTGGAGGCGGAAATGCTGCGTTGGGCGGGGCGTTGGGGGCAGCAGGGCACCAAGGGGCGGTCGGCCTGGACGCGGGGGCGGGGGCTCGCCGTGCCGGCGGTGCTGACGGGTGGGTTGCTGGCGTTCCACCGGGCGGTGCCCAACTCCGTGGGGCGCCTGGGCAGTCTGCTGGAGGCGTTCCTGCCGTGGCTCGGTCTGGCGGTCGCAGGTCTGTTCGGCGTGGCGCTGCTGCGGCGTTCGGCCGTCGCGCTGGTGGCGCTGCTGCTGCCGGTGGTGGCCTGGGCGTATCTCTTCGGCGGGCTGCTGCTGCCCGGGGAGACGGAAAGTGACCTGCTCGTCGTGCAGCACAACGTCAGCGACGAGAACACCGACCCGGCGGGGACGGCCCGCGCCCTGGCCGACGCCGGACCCGACCTCATCGCGCTGGAGGAGCTGGTGCCCACGGCGCTGCCGGTCTACGAGAAGGCGCTCGCCCGGGAGTACCCGTACCACGCGGTCCGGGGCACCGTAGGGCTCTGGTCGCGGCATCCGCTCACCGGCGTCCGGCTGGTGGACATCAAGCCCCGGGGGGTCGGGGAGGGCTGGAGCCGCGGACTGCGGGCCGTGGCCCGCACTCCGCGCGGTGAGATCGCCGCGTACGTCGCCCATCTGCCCTCGGTCCGCGTCGGGGTGAACGGCCTCGCGTCCTCCCGGCGCGACGAGAGCGCCGGTCTGCTGGGCAAGGCCATCGCGGCCGAGAAGGTGAAGCCGGTGATCCTGCTGGGCGACCTCAACGGCACGGTCGACGACCGTGGACTGTCCCCGCTGACCTCCCGGATGAACGTGGCGGAGCGAGGCTTCGCCTTCAGCTTCCCCGCGGGCCTCCCGCTGGCGCGGATCGACCAGGTCATGGCCCGCTCGGCGCGCGTCGGCCACATCCGCACCCTGCCCGCCACCGGCAGCGACCATCTGCCGGTCGCCGCCAGGGTCGCCCTGGGCTGAACGGCCGATCGGCCTCACCGGATCGTCTTCAACGCGTATGGCCTGTGCCATCCGTGCTCCTCGTCGTAGCCGCCTGCCGTTCAGCCGATGTGCCGGTGCGGGGCCCCTTGACATGCCGCCGCTCTTGGGCACAGTCTTACCGCCCAATACGCAGAGCGCAATATATTGGAGCTCGGATGAGCGCACCACCTACCCAAACCACCAGCACAGACGCACGGTCCGGGTCGCGGCCGGGGCTTCTGCGGCGATGTCTGCGGATGCCGATCGGCGTGCAGTCGATCATCGCCGTCGGGCTCGGCGCCCTCATCGGCGCCCTCGCACCGGGCGTCGGCGAGCATTGCCTGTCGTCGAAGGATCGGTTGACGACACATAGCTGAGCGTCGGCGTGGGCGCGGACGGGCACCGGGCGCTGGTCTCCTACGGCGAGATCTCCCCGGGCTCCGGCAACCGGGGCGCGATCCTGGGCCGTCGAGCAGTACGGGGCACCGCCGGCCCGACCCCGGCTGGTCGTGACCGGCGAGGTCACCGGTGGGCGCGACGTCAACGACGTCGTCGAGCTGGACGTCGTGCGCGTCGAGCCCACCGGCTGACTCCGAGCGACCTCAGCGGTGTGCGCGGGGGTGTAGCGCTCGCCCATCACCCGGTCGCTCAGCGGGTCCGGGGTGACCGCCTCGACGTCGCGGGTCCACAGCGAGTACTCGCTCTGCACCGCGGTGATCGGATGCACCGAGATCCCCCTCGGACTTCCCGCCGACGCCGTCGATGTCCCCCTCATCGATCCGGCCGCCCTCCTGGCCCGGACCCTCGTCCGCCGGGCCCGAGCAGCCTGAGCGACGAGGAAGGCCGGTGCACCACGGAGAGGGCGATGTATTGTGCGCAATATGTCACTCGACAGCCCTGTCTCCCGCCGCCTCCTCAGTGACGAGGTCTTCCACCGCCTGCGCGACTCCATCGTGCGCGGTGAACTGCCCCCGGGGGAGAAGGTCAAGGACAGCGAGCTGGCCGAGCGTCTCGGGCTCAGCCGCACCCCGGTGCGTGAGGCGCTCGCCCGGCTCGCCGACATCGGACTCGTCGAAGCCAAACCGGGCGTCTACACCCGCATCACCACCCTCAACCGTCGCGATGCCGAAAAGACCCTCGTGGTCCTGCGCGCACTCGACCAGCTGGCCATGGAGACCGCCGTGCCGGTCATGACCGAGCAGGATCTGCGGCAGATGCGCGAAGCCAACCGGGACTTCGAGCGCGCCGTCGCCGACAACGACATCGCCGCCGCCCTCGCCGCCGACGACCGCTTCCATGCCGTCCCCATCGCGGCCGCTGACAACCCCGTACTCAGCCGGATCGTCGAACAGGTCCACCCGCAGATCCACCGCATCCTCCACCGCAAGTTCTCCACGCTGCTCGGCGGCGGCCGCAACACCATCGAGCACCACGACCAGCTCGTCGACGTCTGCGCCACCGGTGACCCGCGTGCCGCCGCCGAACTCTCCGGACGCCACTGGTCCGAACTCGGCGGACACATCAACCAGCTCTTCGACACCAACCAGTTCGCCGAAGCGGCGACCTCTTGAGGCCGCCCGCGGGCCGTGGGGGCGGCGGGTGGGAGCCCGTCACCGCCGGGGAGTCCGGGGCCGCTGTCTTCCGTTCCGATGACGGCTCGCGGTACGCGAAGTGCGTTCCCGCGCGCCAGGCGGCCGCGTTGGAGGCGGAGTGGGACCGGGTCGCGTGGCTTCACGCGCAGGGTGTGCCGGGCGCCCAAATCCTCGACTGGCGCGTCACCGATGCCGGCGCCTGCCTGGTGACCAGCACCGTGTCAGGCGTCCCCGCGGACCGTGTCCCGGCTGCCACGCTCCACGCGGCGTGGGAGCCGATCGCCGATGCCGTGCGGCGACTGCGCGATCTGCAGCTCCAGCCGTGCCCTGTCATGGCGCGCTCCTCAGGTCTCCATCAGGGACTGGTCGGGGGACGCCCCGCGTCCGCGGGGTGGGGAATGGACTCTCTGGGCTGCTCCGAGCTCAACTGGGTGCGTGGATCCGCACCGTTCACCAGTACCACCTTTCCGCCGCGGGTCCGCTACTGACCCTGCGGCCGGACCGGCGGCCCGAAGACCCGGTCACAGCGTGATGACGACCTTGCCGTGGACGTGGCGCCCGGCTTGCAGGGTCACGGCGTCGCGAACGTTCTCGATCGGGAAGGTCGCGGCGATCGGCACGGTGATCCGACCCGCGAGGATCGCGTCGGTGATCCGCTCCAGGGCGTCCGGCTCCGCGTCGACGCCGCTGGTCGCGCGTACGCCGCCGGGCGGGTTGGGCCCCGCGGCGATGGTGGAGACCCGCTCGGGCGGTACGCCGAGCGCGAGCGCGGTCTCGGCCGTCTCGGTGCCGAACAGGTCGGTCGCCGCGGTCACGCCACCGGGGGCAGCCGTCCGTACCCGGCCGCCCAACCCGGCGCCGTATGCCACGGGTTCGGCGCCCAACCGCCGCAGGAAATCGAACGTGCCCTCCGAGGCGGTCCCGATCACCCGGGCACCGGCGAGCTTCGCGAGCTGTACGGCGAACACACCCACACCGCCGGCGGCCCCGCCGATCAGGATGGTGTCGCCGGACCGCAGGCCGACGGCCGCCAGCGCGGCGGCGGCGGTCAGCCCGGCCACCGGAAGCGTGCTCGCCACCTCGTCGCTGATGCCCTCCGGCGTGTGAAAGAGCGCATCCGCGGGCGTGGTGACCACCACGAAGTCGGCAACGGCTCTGCCCATCGCGCCTCCGTGGACGCGGTCGCCCACGGCAAACCCCGTGACGCCGTCGCCGACCTCGTCCACGACGCCGGCGAAGTCGTATCCGAAGCCGGACGGCACGGTGATGCCGAACTGCGCCGCCGCCTCGGGCGTCGAGGCAAGGATCCAGTCCATGGGATTCAGCCCGGCGGCCGCCACCCGGACGCGGACCTCGCCCGGACCCGCGTGCGGCTCCGGGACCTCGCGCAATTCCAGTACCTCGGGACCTCCGAACGTCTCGTACATGACGGCTCGGCTCATGGCGGACCTCCAGCAGGCCAGGGTGATGAGACTTGGTCCCATCACCATACACGAGTGACGGGACCAAGTGCCGTACGCTGTTCCCATGGCTCGCTGGCAACCCAACGCATCAGAGCGACTCGCCCTCGCCGCCCTCGACCTCTTTGCGGAGCGGGGCTACGAGAACACGACGGTGATCGACATCGCGGAGCGCGCCGGGCTGACGAAGAGCACGTTCTTCCGGCACTTCCAGGACAAGCGGGAAGTGCTCTTCGGTGGCGACACGATGGCCGAACTGCTCGCCCAGGAGATCGCCGCCGCACCGGCCACGGCCCCACCGCTCGAAGCGGTGGCTCTCGCCCTGGACGCGGTCGGGAGGGAAGCCTTCACTGCCGCTCGTCGCGCACTCGGCGCCCGCAGGCGGGCGGTGATCGCTGCCAACCCGGAACTGCGGGAACGCGAGGCGCTGAAGGGCCTCCGCCTCACCGCGTCGATGGCCGACGCGCTCAAGCGCCGCGGCGTCCCCGACGTGCCCTCGCGCGTGGCCGCGGAACTGGGCGCGCTCACCCTGCGGATCGCCTATGAGCGCTGGAGCGACGCGCCTGACGCCGAAGAGTTCGGCGACGTCGCCCGGCGAGCACTCGGCGAAGTGCGAGCGGCCAGCTCCACGTCCCTCGGCTGAAGCGCCGGAGCATTCCGCTCCGCCGCGACCGCCGCGTTCTGCCCGGATCTGGCCTCAGCCGCGTGATCCCTTGGCCGTTGACGCGACGTGGGCCTCCGGCCGCTGCCGGAGGCCCACGTCGTTTGCGCTGTTCCTGGCCTTCGAATGCTCCGCGCTCGATGCCCAGCAGGAACGCCTGCCATCCTTCACCGGTGAAGTAGAGGGGTGGCCGGTCGAGGTCCTTGCTGTCCCGCACGGCCCAACCGCCCCCGGCCGTGGCCGCGATCGCGTCCAGCTTCCCCGCCGGTTTCCCGCTGGCCCGGATCGACCAGGTCATGGCCCGCTCGGCGACTGTCGCCCACCTCCGCACCCTGCCCGCCACCGGCAGCGACCATCTGCCGGTCGCCGCCCGGGTCGCCCTGGGTTCGTAGGCTGAGGCTGTGATCGATACGAGGGCGCTGCGCACCCTGCTGCCCGCGGGCCGTGGGGGCGGCGAGTGGAAGCCCGTCACCGTCGGCGAGTCCGGGGCCGCTGTCTTCCGCTCCGACGACGGTTCGCGGTACGGGAAGTGCGTTCCCGCGCGCCAGGTGGCCGCGTTGGAGGCGGAGCGGGACCGGGTCGCGTGGCTTCATGCGCGGGGTGTTCCAGGGGCGCGGGTGCTCGACTGGCGGGTGACCGATGCGGGCGGCTGCCTGGTGACCGGCGCCGTGGCGGGTGTGCCCGCGGACCGTGTCCCGGCCGCCACGCTCCACGCGGCGTGGGAGCCGATCGCCGATGCCGTACGGCGGCTCCACGATCTGCCGCTCCAGGAGTGCCCCTTCAGTCGCGACCTCCGGCAGATGTTCGCCACCGCGCGCGAGGTCGTGGCGCGGGGCGCGGTCAACCCGGAGTTCCTCCCCGTCGACCAGCAGCGCACCCCTCCCGGCGAACTGCTCGCGCGTCTTGCCCCACAGGTCGAGGACCGTCTCGCCCAGGAAGCCGCCGACGCGGTCGTCTGCCACGGGGACCTGTGCCTGCCCAATATCGTCCTCGACCCGACGACCCTGACCGTCTCGGGCTTCATCGACCTCGGCCGCCTCGGACGGGCCGACCCCTACGCCGACATCGCCCTCCTGCTCGCCACCGCCCGGGAGACGTGGCCCGATGACCGGCAGGCCGACGCCGCGGAGGAGATGTTCGCCGACCGCTACGGCATCGCGCTCGACCGTGACCGCGAGCGGTTCTATCTCCACCTCGACCCGCTCACCTGGGGATAGGGACAGCGGACATCAGTGGCCGCGCTCGCCCAGCCAGATCGGGTTGGTCAGGGCGACCATCGGGCCCGGTATGCCCGACGCGCCGCCGTCCGCCGCGGGGTGGCGGATCTCAGCGCGGACGTAGGCCGCGTAGGAGGGCGTGGTCCTCCACTCGACG
Organism: Streptomyces sp. NPDC007983; assembly: GCF_042958345.1. Taxonomy (NCBI): domain Bacteria; kingdom Bacillati; phylum Actinomycetota; class Actinomycetes; order Kitasatosporales; family Streptomycetaceae; genus Streptomyces; species Streptomyces sp. NPDC007983. Next base: position 660,248 of record NZ_JBIBJI010000003.1, on the reverse strand, counting down.
GTGCCGGAGCCGGAGTCGGGCAGGGTGGTGGTGTACAGCGGGCCCTGGTCGGTGATGAAGCGGACCTGGGGACCTGTGCCCGCGCCCGTGACCTTCAGGCGGACCGTCACCTCCGCGTCGGCGGCGACCGCCAGCCGGTCGGCGATTCCGGCGTGGTGGCCGCGGCCGTCCACCGCCTCGAAGGTGAGGTCGACCTCGGAGGACTCGGCGATCCAGCAGCGGCCGGAGCGGATGCCGTCCTGGAGGGCGTCGCGCGACAGGTCGTCGGCGAGGACGACGGTCTGGGGGAGGCCGACGGGCGAGGGCTCGCGGTGGGAGTCGCTGTGGCCGACGGCGGGGAGCCAGCGGCCGTCCCCGCGGGCGGCGGCGACCAGGGTGTTGTCCCATTCCAGGACGGTCGCCTCGTCGTCGGGGCCGAAGTCGGCGTTCCACACCTCGACCGCGTCCGCCTCGTTGAAGCCGAACTTCCAGTTGCAGCCGACGCACGTGCCGTGCGGGTGGGCCGGGATCACCAGGCCGCCCGCCTGCCGGATCTTGCGGGCGAACTGGCCGAAGCGGTTGTCCCGGGCGCGGTAGCGCCAGTCGATGAAGGTGCCCGGGGCGATGCCGAGGGCGACCACATGGCCGTTCCGGGTGGTGATCTCCTCGCCGGTGATGATCAGCAGGTCGTCGCCCCACAGACCCTCGAACGCGCCGTGGGCCGAGGTGGTGTTGTGCTCGGTGGTGGTGATGAAGTCGAGCCCGGCGGCGCGGGCGGCGGCGGCCAGCTCGGCCGGGGTGCGCTTGCCGTCGGAGTGCACGGTGTGCAGATGGGAGTCGCCCCGGTACCAGGCCCGGCCGCGCCCCTTGGCGCGCTGCGGCGGGTAGACCGGCTTGGGAGTGGTGCCGGGCGGGCCGAACCGCAGGGTGACGGTGACCTTGTAGTCCAGGCCCTGCGGGGCGACCGTGTAGGGGCCGAGGACGACATGCCAGGTGCCCGCCCGGACCGGCCCGGCGAGGTAGCCGGGGGTGGCCTCCGCGGCGCTGATCGCGAACTCCGTACGGGCACCGCCCGACCAGCCGCGGAAGCCGCGCCCGCCCAGCTCCGTACCGCGCTCGTCGAAGATGCCGATGTCGCACGCGTTCCCCTGCGTGCCCGCCGGGACGGCCGGTTTGTCGTACGAATAGGAGACGGCGATCTCGCGGACTCCGCTCGGCACCTCCACCGGCAGATAGACGAAGTCCGGGGAGCCGGTGGGGAGGTGGCCGGTGATCGTACGGGACTTCTCATCGCCCCCGTCCGCCGCGTCGGCCTGCGCGAACGACACCGGGTCGAGCGTGAGCACGCCCGCCGCGCCCGCGAGAGCGGAGAGCCTGAGTACGTCCCGTCGCTGCATGCCTGCCCCCACAGTCGGATTCGTGTCACCCGCGTCACACCGTTGTACGCGTGGATGACATCCGCGGAAAGGCCTGTGGATAACTCGAAGGCGGAGAGGGAACATACGTCCCCCACGCGTCTCTCGTACGTCACACACGTCCCTTGCGGCAGGAGCGGCCCCTTCATGCGCATCGCGACCACCGTCTTCCTCACCGACGAGACCGTCCGCCCCGCCTGGCTCGGGCGCGAGCTGGAGCGGCGCGGGTTCGCCGGGCTGTATCTGCCCGAGCACACCCACATCCCGGTCAGCCGTGAGACCCCCGCGCCCATGGGCGAGCCGCTGCCGCGCCCGTACGGCCGCACCCTCGACCCGTTCGTGGCCCTCGGCCAGGCAGCCGCCGTCACCGAGCGGCTGGGGCTCGGCACCGGCATCTGCCTGGTCGCCCAGCACGATCCGGTCGGCCTCGCGAAGAGCGTGGCCACCCTCGACTTCCTGTCCGGCGGACGCTTCACCTTCGGCGTCGGCTACGGCTGGAACGTCGAGGAGGCCGCCGACCACGGCACCGTCTGGGCGGAGCGCCGCGAACTGGTCCGCGACCGGATGGCGCTGATGCGCGCCCTGTGGGCGGAGGAGCCCACGGCCCATCAGGGCCCGTACGCGTCGGTACGGGCGAGCCTGGCGTACCCCAAACCGGTGATCCGGGAGCGCCCGCCCGGCGCTCCCCTCACCGGGCCGCGCACCCTGATCGGCGGGGCGGCCGGGCCGCGGCTGTTCGCGCACATCGCCGCGTACGCCGACGGCTGGCTGCCGATCGGGGGCGGCGGCCTCACCGAAGCCCTCCCCGAACTGCGCCGCGTCTGGGCGGACGCGGGGCGGGACCCGGCGGCACTGGAGGTGGTGCCGTACGCGGTGCGCCCCTCGCCCGGCAAGCTCGCCCACTACGCCGCGCTCGGCGTCGAGGAGGTCGTCGTGCAGCTTCCGGCCGGGGACGAGACGGAGATCCTGCACACCCTGGACGCCTGCGCGCGGTACCTGTAGGCGAGTGCCTGTAACCGGCATGAATATTCCCGGCACCAGGGCCGAATTGTCGTGATCAGACCCACAAAACCGCAGGCCCGGCCGGTCTGGCGGTGTCGGACACCACTCGTATGCTCGGAGGATGACCACGAGCGCGCAGGGAAATGAACCGACGCCCCCCACGGCCAACGCGATGCGCCGTGCGCTCAAGCGCGCCCGCGAGGGCGTGGCGCTGGACACCGCCGAGGCGGCGGTGCTGCTCCAGGCGCGCGGGGACGACCTGAAGGATCTGGCCGCCTCCGCCGCGCGCGTGCGGGACGCCGGTCTGGAGGCCGCGGGCCGTCCCGGGGTCATCACCTACTCGCGCAGCGTCTTCATCCCGCTCACCCGGCTGTGCCGCGACAAGTGCCACTACTGCACGTTCGCCACCGTCCCCGGCAAGCTGCGCCGCGAAGGCCACGGCATGTTCATGTCCCCCGACGAGGTGCTGGACATCGCCCGCCGCGGCGCCGAAATGGGCTGCAAGGAAGCGCTGATCACGCTCGGCGACCGCCCCGAGGACCGGTGGCCCGAGGCGCGCGAATGGCTGGAGGCCGAGGGGTATGACGACACGATCGCGTACGTACGGGCCATGGCGATCCGCATCCTGGAGGAGACCGGGCTGCTGCCGCACCTCAACCCCGGCGTCATGACCTGGACGGACTTCCAGCGGCTCAAGCCCGTCGCGCCCTCCATGGGCATGATGCTGGAGACCACGTCCGAGCGGCTGTGGAGCGAGCCCGGCGGCCCGCACTACGGCTCCCCGGACAAGGAACCGGCCGTCCGGCTGCGCGTCCTGGAGGACGCGGGCCGCAGCTCCGTACCGTTCACCAGCGGGCTGCTGATCGGCATCGGGGAGACGTACGAGGAGCGCGCCGAGTCGCTGTTCGCGCTGCGCCGCGTGTCGCGCTCGTACCACGGCGTCCAGGAGGTCATCGTCCAGAACTTCCGCGCCAAGCCGGACACGGCAATGCGCGGGATGCCGGACGCGGAGCTGGACGACCTGCTCGCCACCGTCGCGGTCGCCCGGCACATCCTGGGCCCCTCCGGCTGCATCCAGGCGCCGCCGAACCTGGTCGACGCGGAGTACGAGCGGCTGATCGGCGCCGGTATCGACGACTGGGGCGGCGTCTCCCCGCTCACCCCGGACCACGTCAACCCCGAGCGCCCCTGGCCCCAGGTGGACGAGCTGGCCGAGCGGTCCGCAGCCGCCGGATTCGAACTGCGCGAACGGCTCGCGGTCTACCCCGAGTTCATCCAGCGCGGCGAGCCGTGGCTGGACCCGCGGCTGCTGCCGCACGTGCGCGCACTGGCCGACCCGGCCACCGGCCTCGCCCGCCCGGACGCCCGGCCCGCCGGGCTGCCCTGGCAGGAGCCCGACGAGGCCTTCAGTCCTTCGGGCCGCACCGATCTGCACCGCACCATCGACACCGAGGGCCGCACCGGCGACCGGCGCGACGACTTCGACGAGGTGTACGGCGACTGGGAGGCGCTGCGCGAGGCCGCCGCCCCCGGCATGGTCCCGTCCCGGATCGACGCGGACGTGAAGGCCGCCCTGTCGCAGGCCGCCGACGACCCCACCCGGCTCACCGACCCCGAGGCGCTGGCCCTCCTGCACGCCGACGGGCCCGCGCTGGACGCGCTCACCCGCATCGCCGACGACCTGCGGCGCGCGGCCGTCGGCGACGACGTCACGTACATCGTCACCCGCAACATCAACTTCACCAACGTCTGCTACACCGGCTGCCGCTTCTGCGCCTTCGCGCAGCGCCGCACCGACGCCGACGCGTACACCCTCTCCCTGAACCAGGTCGCCGACCGCGCCCAGCAGGCGTGGGACGTGGGCGCGGTGGAGGTGTGCATGCAGGGCGGCATCCACCCGGACCTGCCCGGTACGGCGTACTTCGACGTCGCCCGGGCCGTGAAGGAGCGCGTCCCCGGGATGCACGTCCACGCGTTCTCCCCGATGGAGGTCGTCAACGGGGCCACCCGCACGGGGATGTCCATCCGCGAATGGCTGACCGCGGCGCGCGAGGCGGGCCTCGACACCATCCCCGGCACGGCGGCCGAGATCCTCGACGACGAGGTGCGCTGGATCCTCACCAAGGGCAAGCTGCCGACCGCCACCTGGGTGGAGGTCATCAAGACCGCGCATGAGCTGGGCATCCGCTCGTCCTCGACGATGATGTACGGCCATGTCGACCAGCCGCGCCACTGGCTGGGCCATCTGCGGCTGCTGGCGGAGATCCAGCAGGAGACGGGCGGCTTCACCGAGTTCGTCACCCTCCCCTTCATCCACACCAACGCCCCCGTCTACCTCGCCGGTATCGCCCGCCCCGGCCCCACCACCCGCGACAACCGCGCCGTGACGGCCATGGCGCGGATCCTGCTCCACCCGCACATCCCCAACATCCAGACCAGCTGGGTCAAGCTCGGCACCGAGGGCGCGGCCGAGATGCTGCGCTCCGGCGCCAACGACCTGGGCGGCACGCTCATGGAGGAGACCATCTCCCGCATGGCGGGCTCCTCGTACGGCTCCTACCGCTCCATCCAGGACCTCATCGGCATCGCCGACCTGGCGGGCCGCCCCGCCCGCCCCCGGACGACGACCTACGCGGACGTCCCGGAGGAGCGGCAGACGGCGGCCCTCGCCTCGGACGGCCACCTTCCGGAGCTGCTACCGGTGCTCGGCGACTGAGCCGCCCCGCCAGGCCGCTTCGCGCAGCAGCCGCAGCCCGTTGAGGCCGACGAGGACCGTGGAGCCCTCGTGCCCGGCGACGCCGAGCGGCAGCGGCAGCTGCCCGGCCAGGTCCCAGACGACCAGCGCGGTGATGCAGACACCGGCGATGACCAGGTTCTGGACGACCAGGCGCCGGGCGGTGCGGGAGAGCCGTACGACGGCGGGCAGGGCGGCCAGTTCGTCCCGTACGACCACGGCGTCGGCGGTCTCCAGGGCCAGGTCGGAGCCCGCCCGGCCCATGGCGACGCCGGTGTGGGCGGCCGCCAGGGCGGGCGCGTCGTTCACGCCGTCCCCGACGACCAGGACGCGGCGCCCGGCGCCGGCCAGCTCCCGTACGGCGGCCACCTTGTCCTGCGGCAGCAGCCCGGCGCGTACGTCGTGGATGCCGGTCTCGGCGGCGAGGCGGCCGGCGGCGCGCCGGTTGTCGCCGGTGAGCAGCACCGGCCGGGAGCCGGTCAGCGCCGCGAGACCGTCGACCGCTTCCGCCGCGCCGGGACGGAGCCCGTCGGCGAGGCCGAGCACCCCGGCCGCCCGGCCGTCCACGAGGACGGCGACGGCGGTGCGGCCGGCCGCCTCCACCTCGGCGACTTCTTCATACGCCTCTGGTAGCACCCGGGCGGGCGCCCCCACCCGCACCTCACGCCCGTCCACCGTCGCGGTGACACCCAGCCCGGGCGCGGAGCCGAACCCCTCGGCGTCCGGCACCTGTATCCCGCGTCCCGTCGCCGCGTCCACGACGGCTCGGGCCAGGGGGTGTTCGCTGGGCCGCTCGGCCGCGGCCGCGAGCCGCAGCAGCGCGTCCTCGTCCAGCCCCGCACCTGGCAGCGGGCGCACCTCGGTCACCCGGGGCGTGCCCTCGGTGAGGGTCCCTGTCTTGTCCAGGGCGACGGCGTCCACCTGACCCAGACGCTCCATGACGACCGCGGACTTCACCAGCACGCCATGGCGCCCGGCGTTGGCGATCGCCGACAGCAGCGGCGGCATGGTGGCCAGCACCACCGCGCACGGGGAGGCGACGATCATGAAGGTCATCGCGCGCAGCAGCGTCGGCTGAAGCGCCGCGCCGAACGCGAGCGGGACCGCGAACAGGGCGAGCGTGGCGGCCACCATCACCAGGGAGTACCGCTGTTCGACCCGCTCGATGAACAGCTGGGTGGGCGCCTTGGTCTCCGACGCCTCCTGGACCATCCGTACGATGCGGGCGATCACCGAGTCCGACGGGTCGCGCTCGACCCGTACCCGCAGCGCCCCGGTGCCGTTGACGGTCCCGGCGAACACCTCGTCCCCGGCCGCCTTGGCGACGGGCAGCGGCTCGCCCGTGATGGTGGCCTGGTCGACGTCGCTCTCGCCGTCCAGGATGCGCCCATCGGCCCCGACCCGCTCCCCGGGCCGGACCAGGACCGTGTCCCCGACCGCCAGCGCGTCGGCGGCCACCGTCTCCTCGCCCCCGCCGGGCAGCAGCCGGGTGGCGGTCGCGGGCGCGAGGTCGAGCAGCCCGCGCACCGAGTCGGCGGTCCGCGCGGTGGCGACCGCCTCCAGGGCGCCGGAGGTCGCGAAGATGACGATCAGCAGCGCGCCGTCCAGCACCTGCCCGATCGCCGCCGCGCCGAGCGCCGCGACCACCATCAGCAGATCCACGTCCAGCGTCTTGTCCTTGAGGGCCTTCAGCCCCTCCCACCCCGGCTCCCAGCCCCCGGTGACATACACCGCCCCGTACAGCGGCCCCCACGCCCAGCCGGGCGCCCCGCCGAGCTGCGCCGCCAGCGCGACCAGGAACAGCACGAGCGCCGCCAGCGCCCAGCGGGCCTCCGGCAGGGCGAGTACGTGGGTACGGCGGCGGGGTACGGCCGAGGGCCGGGCCGTCGGGGGCGCGGAACGGGTGGTGAGCGTGGACGTCATGGCCGCACACCGTACCAGCAACACTTGAACAAGTATTCATGCATAAGGTGGTCCGTAGGATGAGCCCATGGGCCATGGAGCACAACCCCCCGCCGGCGACGCCGCCGCCCCGCGCGCCCGTCTCACTCCCGAGAACGCCCCGACGGTCGCCGCCACCCTCCAGGCCCTCGCCACCCCCTCACGCCTGCTGATCCTGGCCCGCCTCCGCGAGGGCCCCTGCCCGGCCACCGAACTCGCCGAAGCCGTCGGCATGCAGCAGTCCGCCTGCTCCCACCAACTCCGCCTGCTCCGCAACCTCGGCCTGGTCACCGGCACCCGCCAGGGCCGCTCCGTCGTCTACTCCCTCCACGACAACCACGTGGCGGAACTCCTCGACCAGGCCCTCCACCACGTCGAACACCTCCGCCTGGGCGTCACGGACTGAGCCCGCGCCCGACAGGCGAGGAGAAAACGCGTGCCGTGCGGCTCGGTGGACTGCCATGCTGCGCGCCATGACAACCGATGACGGACCTGGTCCCACCCTGACCACCGGCGGACGCGACAGCGAACTCGAGAGGCGGTTGACCGAGGAGCTGGTCGCCTTCAATACGGCCGCTACGGGCGCGGCCGACCGTGGCGCGTTCTCGGTCAAGGCCGACGATGAAGCGGGCGAGTTGGTCGGTGGGCTGTCCGCGTGGACGTGGGGTGGCCTGTGCGGCATCGAGCTGCTGTGGGTGCGCGAGGGCAGTCGTCAGGACGGCTGGGGCAGCAGGATTCTGCGGGCGGCCGAGGACGAGGCGCGTCGGCGCGGCTGCGATCGCGTCGTGGTTTCCTCGTTCACCTTTCAGGCTCCCGGTTTCTACGAGCGTCACGGCTACGCCGAGACTGGCAGGACGCTCGGCATCCCCGGCGGCCACGCGGACGTGCACCTGTTCAAGCGGCTGACCGGCGAACCGTAGGGGCGACGCTTCAGGTGTCGTAGCCGGTCAGACCATCGGCGTCATCGTTGAGCCGCTTGAGGTCCACGTCGCTGAGGAACGGCAGCAGGGCGCCGCAGTCGAGGCAGGCGCGGGCGAAGTCGACGTCGAACGCCGGGCGGAGCTTGTAGGCGCGCGGGCGGGGGAACTTGAGCCGGAGGCGGTCGTTCTGGCCTTCGAGCGTCCTGAGCTGCCCGACCGGGGTCAGTCGACTGGATCCACATGTTCCGCAGCGCAGTACCCCGGTTCCCATTCAAGTGACGATACATCAGGAAATCAGCTCGCCCCCGGGCGTTGAGGAAGCCGCCCGAAGGGGCCGGGGGGCGATGGGGCGTGGTCAGGAAGGCTCGGGCTGGTTCGATTCGGCGACGGGCCCCCGCAGCTCTTCGTTGAGCCGCCGGGCTTCTTCCAGCTGATCTTCGAGGATGACGATGCGGCAGGCGGCATCGATCGGAGTGCCCTGGTCGACGAGTTCGCGAACGCGTGCCGCGATGCGCAGCTGGTAGCGGGAGTAGCGGCGATGGCCCCCCTCGGAGCGCAGGGGGACGATGAGGCGGGCTTCGCCGACGGCCCGCAGGAAGGCGGGTGTGGCGCCGATCATCTCCGCTGCGCGGCCCATGGTGTACGCGGGGTAATCGTCGTCATCGAACTTGTCGGTGGCTCGCTCTCGGGGCTTCGAATTCATTGCACCTCTCTGTGGGACGCGTCGAGGGGCCCTGGTGCCATTTGGCACCAGGGCCCCGAGGGTTCAACACCATCTACCGGCGCTGTGCGCCGGCCTTCTGTTTCCGCTGCCCGCCCTGGGGGCGAGGCGCGGGGATCGCGGCTGCGTGACCGGGGACCACCTTCCAATCCGGGGCCTGCGGTACCCGAGCGGACCAGGTCCTTGCCCGGGCGATCCTGATGGCGTCGCCTCCTCTCCTGTTTCTCTCGCTGCTCTTGCTGGAACTGCTGTCGTGCTTCATGCGTGGTGGCCCTGCGGCCACCCGGCCCGGCAGCCAGTGGCGGGACCTTCCTGCACTTCCCGGCCCTGCCACTCCGCTGTCGTGCCGTGTTCTGCTCGCGGCAGTTCGTCTCTGCCGCGCCTGACTGACGTCCTTGGCTACGCGAGAAACAGTACCCACATGAGCGCCGTATGTCTACTGCGGCCGATGCAGGTTTACCTCCATTGCCGCAACAGGCCCAGGACGGCCCGGGCCCATGGGGCCGGGGAGGCGAAGGTGAGGGTGCGGCGGCGGGGGCCTCGGTCGCCACCTCCGCCGTCCGCCGCGAGGCCGTCTTCCCGACGGCCCGTCGGCCCGCGGTGGCGTTCTCCCCGCCGATGCCCAATATGTAATGCCGCGACTGCAGAAATAGCTTCTGAATTGGTAGTGAGTTTTTGCCTCGCCGAGTGTGACTGTCAATTGCCGTGCATGACCCGGCGTGCCGTGCTACCGTCGTTGTCAGTTGCAGTTGTGGTTCCCAGACTTCAAGTGTCCTCGCCGTCGTACGCGGCGGGAATGCTTTGTATTTTCCGGTGCATTTCCGGAGGGGCGATCATCGCGGCGACGCGGGGTCCGCAAAGTGTGGGCTCCGGGCACTGCGCCCGAAGGAGATATGGCATGACTACTGGCACCGTGAAGTGGTTCAACTCGGAAAAGGGCTTCGGCTTCATCGAGCAGGACGGTGGCGGCCCCGACGTCTTCGCCCACTACTCGAACATCGCCGCCCAGGGCTTCCGTGAGCTGCAGGAGGGCCAGAAGGTGAGCTTCGACCTCACGCAGGGCCAGAAGGGCCCGCAGGCCGAGAACATCGTTCCCGCCTGACGCTGACGCGTACAGCGACGTCGGGGCCCGCACCTTGGGTGCGGGCCCCACTCGTTTTCCCCGACGATCCGGCATCTCGAGCGTCCGCCTTGCCGGCGTATGTCGATCATCTTTCGACGCGATGGGCACACCTCTTCCGCCCCACTTCGTTTCGTTTACCTATTCGGTTCGTTCTTGCGATTCTTTTCTGCGCGGCTCACTGCTGCCGAGAATTCCTCGACGTGCCGCATCGAGGAAGGCCGCATGAAACGCACTGCCCGAACGAACAACCGTTCCGTCCGCCCCCGCTCCGGTGGGAACGGCCGTCGTCCCGCCGCGCCGCAGGGAGAGTTCGCCCTGCCCGTCACGCGTACCCCCGCCCTGCCTCCGGCCGAGACCTTCGCCGAACTGGACATGCCGCCCGCGCTGCTGGCGGCCCTCGCCGCGGAAGGCATGGCCGTGCCGTTCCCGATCCAGGGCGCCACGCTGCCGAACTCCCTCGCGGGCCGCGACGTCCTGGGCCGTGGACGTACCGGCTCGGGCAAGACCCTCGCCTTCGGCCTGGCCCTGCTGGCCCGTACCGCCGGACAGCGCGCCGAGTCGCGCCGGCCCCTGGGGCTGGTCCTGGTTCCCACCCGGGAGCTGGCCCAGCAGGTCACCGACGCGCTCGCCCCCTACGCCCGGTCGCTGAAGCTGCGGCTGGCCACCGTCGTCGGCGGTATGGCGATCGGCCGGCAGATCAGCGCTCTGCGCGGCGGAGCCGAAGTCGTCGTCGCGACTCCCGGGCGGCTGAAGGACCTCATCGACCGTGGTGACTGCCACCTGAACCAGGTCGGCGTCACCGTGCTGGACGAGGCGGACCAGATGGCCGACATGGGTTTCATGCCTCAGGTCACCGCGCTGCTGAACCAGGTCCGGCCCGAAGGGCAGCGGATGCTCTTCTCGGCCACCTTGGACCGCAACGTCGACCTTCTGGTCCGGCGCTACCTGGCCGACCCGGTGGTCCACTCCGTCGACCCCTCGGCGGGCGCCGTCACCACGATGGAACACCACCTGCTGCACGTGGACGGCGCCGACAAGCACGCCACCACCACTGAGATCGCCGCCCGTGACGGCCGGGTGATCATGTTCCTCGACACCAAGCACGCGGTGGACAAACTCACCCAGCACCTGCTGAACAGCGGCGTCCGCGCCGCCGCCCTGCACGGCGGCAAGTCCCAGCCCCAGCGCACCCGCACGCTCGCCCAGTTCAAGACCGGCGATGTGACGGTACTGGTGGCCACCAACGTCGCGGCCCGCGGCATTCACGTGGACAACCTCGACCTGGTCGTCAACGTGGACCCGCCCAGCGACCACAAGGACTACCTGCACCGCGGCGGCCGCACTGCCCGGGCCGGCGAGTCCGGCAGCGTCGTCACCCTCGTCCTGCCGGGCCAGCGCCGCGACATGGCCCGGCTCATGAGCACGGCCGGCATCACTCCGCACAGCACCAAGGTCCGCTCCGGCGAAGCGGAACTGAGCCGCATCACCGGCGCCCAGGCCCCCTCCGGTATCCCCGTCACCATCGCCATGCCGGTCGTCGAACGCGCCAAGCGCGGCGGCTCGTCCTCGCGGGGACGGCGTAGCCGACCGGCCCGGGCCCGCCGCGCCGCCGGATCGACCCGGACGGGGTCGGGGGCCTCGCAGCGGCGGTCCACCCTCGGCTCGGCCGCGTAGGCCCGGGACCGGACGTTCACGTACGGCTCGTTGGACCACCACAGCACGGAGGCTCTCCATGACGATGGTTCACCCGCACCCCCGCCCCACGAGCTGCTCCCCCAGGACAGCCGATGACGCGATGAGCCCGCCCGGGCCGCAGGCCGGAGACGACATGTTCGTCGACGTGGCCCTGTCGGTCCTCGTGGGCGCCCGTGCCGACCATCTCCTCGTCCGTGACGAGGACGGCCGGTGTGCCGGACTGGTGGCCCGTGCCCAGCTGAGCGCCCACCGCGGCGCCTCCTGGTACACCGAGGAAACCCGGTTGCGGGACCTCCCGCACGACCGGGGGCCCTTCACCTCGCCCGTGACGGCTGTGAGCGAAGCGGAACGCAGGATGCGCGAGCGCGCGCTGCGGGCTTCACCGGTGGTCGACGAGGACGGTTACGCCCTGGGAGTCCTCGCCCTCGCCCGCTGATCTCTCCGGCCGGCCATCCGATTCCGGCCTCTCTTCGACCCTGTTGAGGCATTATGCGCTGTGTTATCGCCCGCTTCCCCTTCGATCTGATCAAGAGTGAGGTCGAGCAAGCGATGGCAGGTATCAAACCCGAAACCGTGACGGGGGACTCCGTGCTCATCGGCCGCCGTCAATACCCCGTCAAGCAAGTGGGCGCGGTCATCACCCGTCAGGACCGCCGTGACTTCACCGCCGACGAGGTCACCCGAGCACTGACCCGTCTCGGTTTCACCTGCCGTTCCCTTCCCGTATCCGCACCCGACGCGGGCCATACGCCACTTGAGACCGCGTCCGCGCTGCTCGGCTCCCCGGAACCTGCCTGACCGGGACCGACACGCCCGCACGATGAGGGCCCCGACCGCACGGCGGTCGGGGCCCTCATCCGTGCCTGCGGCGCGATGCATTCCGCCGTCCCGGGAATGCCGGGGCTTCCCCGTAAGATCTGCCGCGCGATGGGAACGCCGCTGCGCGTTGTGCACTGTCCGTTATCCGGTGCGCCATTTCGGAATGAGGTGGTCCGCCGCACTACCCGTGATGACGCCTTCACCATTCGCTGCCCCATTGACGCCATCCGGAATCAATCAAAGAGTGTCCATTACAGTTCAAGGCACTCCAGGGCCATACACGTACCGAAGAAAAGGGGAAAGGTCGTGACCGCAACCGCCAGCGCAGCGACCGGCGTATGGGGCCGCGCCGAACAGCAGGACTTCCGCAGCCGGGTACGGGGCTGTCTGCTCGGCGGGGCGATCGGGGACGCCCTGGGGGCGGCGGTGGAGTTCTCCTCGCTGGCCGACATCCGGGCGAACCACGGCGCGCAGGGCGTGACGGACTTCCTGCCCGCGTACGGGCGGCGCGGCGCGGTCACCGACGACACCCAGATGACGCTGTTCACCGTGGACGGCCTGATACGCGCCCAGGTGCGCCGCGACACCGGTGCCTGGCATCCGCCCACCGACATCCACGCCGCGCACCGCCGCTGGTACGCCACCCAGCGCGACTGGGGCCCCGACGAACGCCGCGAGGACGACGGCTGGCTGGCCCGCGAGGAATGGCTGTACGCCCAGCGCGCGCCAGGGCGGGCCTGTCTGACCGGGCTCGGGGACGCGACCATGGGCACCCTGGAGGCGCCCAAGAACCCCGACTCCAAGGGCTGCGGCGCCGTCATGCGCTCCGCGCCGTTCGGGCTGCTGGTGGGCTGGGAGCCGCAGCTGGTGTTCCAGCTGGCCATCGAGTGCGCGGCCCAGACCCACGGCCACCCCACGGGCTACCTGGCGGCCGGCGCGTTCTCCCTCATCGTGCACGGGCTGGCGCGCGGGGAGGCGCTGGACGGCGCCGTCCAGCGCACCCTGGCCCATCTGGCGGGCCGCCCCGGCCACGAGGAGACCACGGACGCGCTGCGGCGGGCGCTGGGCGCCGTACGCCAGGGGCTGCCGACGCCCGAGCGGGTCGAATCCCTCGGCGAGGGCTGGACCGGCGAGGAGGCGCTGGCCATGGGGCTGTACTGCGCCCTGGTCGCCGAGGACGTACGGCACGGTCTGCTGCTCGCCGTCAACCACGGCGGGGACAGCGACTCCACGGCGGCGATCTGCGGCAATCTGCTGGGCGTGCTGCACGGCGAGACGGCGCTGCCGCCCGCGTGGCTCGCCGAGGTGGAGGGGCGCGGCACGATCCTGGAGCTGGCGGACGACTTCGCGATGGAGATGACCCAGGGCCCCGCCCTGCACGGCCCCGAGAACTCGGCCCCCGCCTGGCTCAGCCGCTACCCGCGCGCGTGAGCGTGCGGGACTCGGGACGACGCGGCGCCACGGGCTGAGCGGGGGTGCCCCCGCCGCCGCGCACGGCGCGGTAGGTGACCCACGCCGCGGTCGTCAGGAAGGCGACGCCGATGATCGGGTAGACGGCCGTCATCAGCATCTGGAGCGGGGTCTGGTGCAGCTCGACGCGCTGTTTCACGCTGTGCGGGGCGTACCAGATCATGAAGGAGCAGAAGAGCAGACCGGTCAGCGCCGTCCAGCCCGCCCAGGCCCGGGACGCGCGGCGGACCGTCTCGACGGCGAGCAGCAGCACCATCGGGACCGCCCACACCCAGTGGTGGGACCAGGAGACCGGGCTGACCATGAGGGCGGTGACGGCGCAGCTGACGGCGGCCCAGGCGCGGGCGTGCGGGAGGGCGCGGTCATCGGCGAGCTGGGCGGCGACGGCGGTGGCCAGGCCGACGCAGCCGGTCAGAATGGCGGCGGCGAGCCACCACGGGCCGGGGTCGGGGGTGTGCAGGAAGCGGGCGAGGGCGCCGAGGAGGTTCTGGTTGCCCGAGCCCTCGACGTCGCCGGGCCGGTCGGTGGCGAACACGATCTGGGTCCAGAAGCGGTTCGAGTCGTACGGCAGCGCCAGCGCCGCCAGGCAGACCGTCCAGGCGAAGGCGGCCGTGGCGACGCCCGCCCGCCGCAGGTGGTCGCTTGCGAAGCCGTGCCCGGCCCGCAGCCGCCGGACGGCGTCGATCAGCCCGGCGGCCGCGAGGAAGACCACGAAGAGCCCGGGAGTCAGCTTGATCCCGGTCGCGATGCCGGTGCCGAACCCGGCCCAGCGGTGGCCCGGCCGGCGGGTCAGGTCCCACAGCACCAGGACGGCGACAGCCAAGTTGATCTGGCCGTAGCGCAGGGTCGTCCACACCGGTTCGCACCAGACCGCGACCCCGGCAAGCGCCAGGACGGCGGCGGCGCGCGGCGCCCGGCGCGGGCGGCCGACGAGCCGCAGCGACAGATGGGCGAGGGCGACCATCAGGGCCAGGTTGGCGGCGGTGCCGAAGGTGCGCAGGACGCCCGTGCCCATGACGGTCAGCGGGGTGAACAGCATGGCGGCGAACGGCGGGTAGGTGTTGGGCAGATGGTGCACGGTCGCCCGCATGTCGTACAGGTCCGCCGCGTTGCGTACGGTCCAGCCCTCGGCCTGGTAGACCAGCAGATCGACCATGGACACGTGGGCGGCCCGCTGCGCGACCCAGAAGCCTGTGAAGGACAGCAGACAGAACACCGCCGCGCACAGGATGGGACGCCGGGCGATCATCTGTGTCGCGGTCACGGGGTCGCTCCAGAGGTGCGTGAGGGCGGCAAACGGCACAGGCGGCCGACGATAGTACGTTCCGGATGAGGGTCCTGAGAGGGGGGATGGTTGCCTGGGGATGCCGTAAAGCTCCACTTCAGGGCGCCCGGACCGTTCCGCTTCACACAAAAGGGGCCACACGGCGAGGGCCCCGGTCACCGAAGGAGCGAGGGTGACCGGGGCCCGGTGGGGCTGCCGCCGTGCGGCGGGGCGTCAGTCGGACGCGCCCGCGACCGTCGTACGGCCGGTGGCGTCCGGTGCCGGAACCGAGCGCGCGGCGCCCGCCGCGCCCGGCCCGCCGTCGTCCGAGTTGAGCGAGGCGAGGATGGCGTCGCGCTCGGGGGTGTCCTCCGGCTTCAGGTAGCCGACGACGATGAAGAGTACGAGCGAGACCGCGAGCGGGACGGCGACCTGGTACTCCAGGTTGACGCCGCCGTCGATCGCGTCGTTGATCGGGTAGTTGACCAGGTAGAAGGCGATCAGGCCGAGACCCCAGCTGGTGAGCGCCGCGGTCGGCCCGGACTTGCGGAAGGCCCGCAGCATGCCGAGCATCAGAGGGATCGCGATCGGGCCCATCAGACCGGCGACCCATTTGATGACGACGGTGATGATGTCGCCGAAGAAGGGCGAGTTCACCTGGGTGGCGATGCCCATGGACAGGGCGAGGAAGAGCAGCGTGGTGTAGCGGGCGGCGAGCAGGCCGGTGCGGGTGCTCCACTGCCGTACGGACTTGAAGATCGCGGGCATGATGTCGCGGGTCACCACGGCGGCGATCGCGTTGGCGTCGGAGGAGCACATCGCCATGGTGTGCGAAAAGAAGCCGACGATGACGAGCCCCAGCAGACCGTGCGGCAGCAGGTGTTCGGCCATCTCGGCGTACGAGTCGGCGGGCTTGTCCGTCTTGATGATGAGCGGCGCGACCCACATCGGGAAGAACAGCACCAGCGGCCAGACGAACCACAGGACGGCCGACAGCCGGGCCGAGCGCTTGGCGGAGTGGGCGCTGTCGGTGGCCATGTAGCGCTGCGCCTGGTTCCACATGCCGCCGTTGTACTCGAAGGTCTTGATGAAGAGGTAGGAGAGCAGGAAGATCAGCGTGTAGGGGCCGACGGTCGGTTCGGCGTGGCTGTCGGGCAGGTCGTCCCAGACGGTCCAGAAGGTGCTGAAGCCGTCCAGCTCGTTGAGCACGGCGATCAGCATCGCGATGCCCGCCACCAGCTGGATGACGAACTGGCCGAGTTCGGTGAGCGCATCGGCCCACAGCCCGCCGACGGTGCAGTAGATGGCGGTGACCGCGCCCGTGATCAGGATGCCCTGGTTGAGCGAGACGCCGGTGAAGATGGAGAGCAGGGTGGCGATGGCCGCCCACTTGGCGCCCACGTCGACGATCTTCAGTAACACCCCGGACCAGGCGAGCGCCTGCTGGGTGGGCAGGTTGTAGCGGTTCTTCAGGTATTCGAGGGGCGAGGCGACGCCCAGTTTGCTGCGCACCCGGTTGAGGCGCGGCGCGAAGAGGTTCGCGCCGATCGCGATGCCGATGGCGATGGGGAAGGACCAGGTGACATAAGAGGTGATGCCGTATTGGTAGGCGATGGCCGCGTAACCGGTGAACATCACGGCGCTGTAGCCGGACATGTGGTGCGAGATGCCCGACAGCCACCAGGGCATCTTGCCGCCGGCGGTGAAGAAGTCGCTGACGTTGTCCACGCGCTTGTGGGACCAGACGCCGATGCCGACCATGACGCCGAAGTAGCCGATGAGTACAGCCCAGTCGAGACTGTTCATGTCCCCTCCCAGGGGTCCGCCTTGTGAACGGGAGCGCACTTCGCCGCGACGTTCCTTTGGGCGGTTCCCCCGAGCGGGAGCGGGGTACTTCCCGGATTGAACCGCTTGTCCGGGCGGCCGGTCAAGGGTTCGAGAGGTCACGAATGTGAACACAAATCAGAGAGAAGAACGATTTTACGGTTTCTTGACCTCCTCAGGCGTTGTCGTGCACGCGTCCGCGAATCCAGGATGAGCGGGCACTTCGTCAGACGCACACCCACGCATCGAGGGGTCGGTACGGGAGCGGGATCCCGAAAGGCCGGACAGGAGTCGCGCTAGCGCATCAGTTCACCGGCGTTCACCAGCAGCGACTGCCCGGTGATCGCCCGGGCCCGGTCGGAGGCCAGGAACACCGCGGCCTCCGCCACATCGCCGTCCGTCGCCAGATCGGGCAGCGCCATCCGGCCCGCGAGCCGCTGCTCGATCTCGGCCTCGGGCAGCCCTTCCGCGTGCGCGGCGAACTGGACGTACGCCCGCACCGGCGGCCCCCACATCCAGCCGGGCTGCACGGTGTTGACCCGGATCCGGTGCGGGCCCAGCTCGCGCGCGAGCGCGTACATGGCCGAGGTGAGCGCCCCTTTGGATGCCGCGTACGCGGCCTGCCGCACCTCGGTGGGGGCGGCGAGCGACGACTGCGTGCCGATGAGCACCACCGCGCCGCCGTTCCGTTTGAGCGCGGGCAGGCAGGCCCGGGTCATCCGGAGCGTCCCGAACAGGTTGACGTCCACCACGCGCCCCCAGGACGCGAAGTCGGCGTCCTCCAGCCCGCCGAAGTGGCTGTCCAGGGCGGCCACGTTGACGACGGCGTCGATCCGGCCGAAGCGGTCCAGGGCGAGCGCGGCCAGCGCCTCGCACTGGGCCTCGTCCGCGATGTCGGTGGCCCGGTGGGCGGTGCGCGTGCCGCCCGGGTCGAGCTCCACGGCGGTCTCGGCCAGCCGCTCCGCGGTCCGCGCGCCGAGGGCGACGTTGGCGCCCTCGCGCAGGCACGCGGCGGCGACGCGCTGACCGAGGCCGGGGCCGACACCGGAGACGATGACGGTTCTGCCGCTCAGCATGGGGCCTCCTCGGGGCTGACGCCGCGTCAGGTTAGGCGCGCGGGCCGGATATGACCAGACCCGGTTCGCGCCGAATGCCGTACGGCGCGGATCGTGCCGCACCCCCTCCCCAGCTGACGCGACGTCAGCTACACCTGATGGGCATGACGAGCGACGCGAGCGAGGACACACGCGGCGAGCCGGAGGACACACTCGCCGCGCGGTACGGCGAACTGGCCTCCGTCGGCCCCTACGGGGTGCGCCCGGGGCACGCCCTGATCACGATGGTCGAGCCGCATCCCGGCCATGAGTACGCGTACAACCGCTGGTACGAGGACGACCACTTCATCGCGGGCGCGATGGCCATGCCGTGGATCTACGCCGGGCGCCGCTGGGTGGCCACCCGCGACCTCCAGCGGCTGCGCTACCCGGCCAAGTCGGCGGTCGCCCAGCCGGTCACCGCGGGCTGCTACCTCACCGTCTACTGGCTCACCGAGGACCGCTACGCGGAGCACATGCGGTGGACGGTCGGCATCAACAAGCGGCTGAACCGGGACGGCCGGGTGTTCCAGGAGCGCACGCACGTCCTGACGGCCTTCCACGACCGGGAGGCGACCGTCTACCGGGACGGGGCGGCCGGGCCGCGCGACCACCACGCCCTCGACCACCCCTACGCCGGGCTGGTCCTGGAGGTCATCGAGAGCGAGGGCCCCGAGCGGCGCGGTGAGCTGCTCGACTGGCTCACGTCCCGTCATCTGCCCCGCCGCCTGGCCGGCTCGCCCGCCGCGCTGGTGACCGTCTTCCGCCCCACCCCGCTGCCGTCGGACCGGATGGCGTACGTCAAGCAGGTGGAGGGCGTCGACACCAGGCTGACGCTGCTGTGGTTCCTGCAGTGCGATCCACGGATGTGCTGGGAGGAATTCCTGACGGGTCTCGACACCGATGTGGAACGGTCCGGTCTGGGCCGGGTGGAATTCGTCGCGCCGTTCATTCCGACGATTCCCGGGACGGACCGCTACGTCGCGGAACTTCGATGAAGGCGGGGGATAAGGCGGAGGGAGGCATGCGACGAGCCCTCTCGGCAGGGACGGCGGCCGGTCGAGAGGGCTCGGTGGCTGACTCGCGAATCTGCGGTTCTGCGGGGCCGGACCGCGCTGCCGCGGCCGGTCGAACAGCAGGATCAGCCGAGGTCGAAGGCTCCGCCGTGGACATCGGCGACAAAGGCCGACCAGGAGGCGGGGGCGAAGCTCAGCGTCGGTCCGTGCGGGTCCTTGGAGTCGCGCACGGCGATCTCGTCGACGACCGGGGAGGCGACCTCTACGCACGCGCCGTTTCCTGCGGAGTACGAGGATTTCACCCAGGTACTCGTCTTTCCCTGCTGAATGGACACAATTGCTCCGATGCGTTTTGTTGACGAGATGCACCCCCGTTTGGAGGCGAGGCCGACGTTACTCGTCAACATCGTCAGGAAAGGTGGCCATTCACTCGACCGGGTGGCATATTCCACCGGCCCCTTCCATGGCGGAGTGCGGAGGTGTACGCTCCGCACTCGCTCCCGACCGGCGTCGTCAGCCCTCCCCGTGCCGACGCGCGTGGTCCTGCGCCACCTCGGTGATGAACTGGCGGCTCTGGTCCACGTTCAGCGCCTGGGCCCGCAGATGCTCGTACATCATGCTGTAGCTCTGCACATCGGTGAGCTTCTCCAGATAGAGGTCGCTCGTCACGCCCTCCAGATAGACGACGCTCGTATCCGACTCGTCCGAGAACTCCAGGATGGTGAACTGCCCGCTCATGCCCGGATGCGAGCCCATGCCGAACGGCAGCGCCTGCACCGTCACATGCGGCTCGTGGCTCATGCGGACCAGGTACTCCAGCTGATCGCTCATGATCTTGTGGTTGCCGACCACGCGCCGCATCGCCGCCTCGTCCACCACGGCCCACAGCCGCAGCGGGGTCAGCGGATCGGTGATCCGCTCCTGCCGCCGCAGCCGCACCTGCACCCGCTGGGCGATCTGGTCCGGGGCGACCTCGGGCAGCGCCCCGCTGATGACCGCCTCCGCGTACTCCGGGGTCTGCAACAGCCCCGGCATCACCTGGGGTTCGTAGACCCGCAGCGACGCCGCGTCCGTCTCGAAGCCGATGTAGACGCTGTACGGGACGTCGCCGAAGGCGTTCCACCAGCCCTGCTGGCGCGACTCCTTCGCCATTTGCATCAGGGAATCGACCAGGGCCTTGTCCTCGACCTTGTAGGTCCGGCAGAGGTCGCGCACATCGCGCTGGCTGATGCTGCGACGGCCGTTCTCCAGTCTGCTGATCTTCGACTGGGAGACCATCAGCTCCTCCGCCACCTCCTCCGCCGTCATTCCCTTCTCCTGGCGGAGCCTGCGCAGTTCCTGGCCCAACCGGCGTCGCCGGACAGTGGGGCCGACGTTCGATGTCACGGGACGTGCACCTCCGGCTTCGTACTGCTGATACATGCTGTTCAGCAGCCTGCCACTACCGGACCCGGCCGCGCTGGGAAATGGCCCGACAAAGACCGTACAAAGGGCGGTCGAACGCGCGCGCGGGGCGGCGGGACGGCCGGTCGTCCGGAACGGCCGTCCCACCACCCCGCGCTTCAGCGGCTCCCGAACCGGGTCGGTGGGGACTGCGGTGCGGTCGGTGGAGCGGATTGGTGCTCGGTGGTGCTGTATCGGTTCTGCGGGCTCTCGCGAGCCCCGGTGGTGCCCTGTGGTGCCCTGGATACGTGCCCTGTGGTGCCCTGTCGCGCGCTGTGGTGCTCCGGGGGCTCCTCGGGGTGCGGCGGGGCGCTCGCGGCGTTGCGCGGCGTCCTGGGGCGCCCTGGGGGCCTCCTGGTGAGGGGTCAGCGCGCTCCGACGCGGGCCATGCTCCCGCGACGGGACGGCTGAGCCGGCACCCCGGCCGCGGGCTCCGCGGCGCGTGCTGCCGGCTGTCGGCCCGGGGCCGGCGCGCGCCGTGGCTGCGCCGCGACACCGTTCTGCACGTCCATCACGGCGTGCGCCACCAGACCGCCCATCGGGTCGTGCCTGATCAGATCCCGGAGCCTGGAGCGCGAGGAGCGCCCCTCGTTCCCGGGATACAGGTGCTTGCCGAGCCCGACCGCATGGGCCAGGGCGGCGAGCGCCGCGGTCCGCGGGTCCGGCGGTACGCCGGTGCGGATCGCACTGTCCAGCCGGGACCTGATCTCCCGGCTGATCGCCGTGTCCGTCGCCTGGTAGCGAGTCGTCGGCAGTACCCCGCACATCTGGCCCGCCACGGCATGCACCATGCCGCACCGCTCCAGGTGCGTGAGATACGTCTGGCGCAGCCCCAGCCGGGGCCCGCCGATCCAGTGGACAGCCCGAACCGGGCTGCCGCGTCGACGCAGCAGCTCCAGTGCGGAGTCCAGAGTTGGATCTCCGGTCGGCCGTGGCAGCACCACGGCGATACGATCCCCGTCAGGGGCTATCCGTCCGGCCAAGGCCAGCTCTACTAGCTGTGCCCCGGCCAGACCGAGGTCGAGCGACTGCGGCTGCGCCGTGGTACCCGTGGTCGGGTCCAGGGCGAGCAACAGAAGCTCCTCCGGAATTGTTCTGCGGCTCCTGCCCATCCATGCCTCCCCGCGTGGATGAATGACAGGGTGACCCCTGCCACATTGGTCTGTCGAGAGTGCCTGGGGGATTTGGGTGGGAACCAGTAGGTATGTCTTTCTCGTCTAGCAGGTGAGTGATCACCCTGAGGCGCTCTCCGGTGGTGGCGTTGCATGGCTGCGCGCCGGACACACAGGACACTGGTTGATGGTTGTAATGCGGGACGCGGCGCCAGGAGGCGCCCGGCGTCCCGTGTGACGTATCGAGGAGGCATCGGTGGCGGGCGAGTCCCCCGGCAGGTCGGATCAGCAGAAGTCGTCGGGGGAGACGGCTAGGGGAGCACGCGATCCGCGGCTCACGGCCTCCCGTGAAGAGGGGGCCGGCGGCGGGCGTTCGGCGATCGCCGTCGCCGAGGACGCGTCCGAGTCGGCTCCCGCGGAACCGGAATCGGAGCGTCCGGAAGTCGCGGGCGACGGCGATACGTCTGATGTTCGCGAAAGCGAAGACAGTGAATCGGTCGAAGCGGAAGCGGAGTCGGGCGACACGGAGGCCGAGTCGGGTCTGCCGGTCCGCCCCAAGGGCGAGGCGTCCCCGTCGGACGCGGCGGACAAGCCTGGCAAATCCGATGAATCCGACGAATCTGGTGAATCCGGCGAGACGGGCAAGCCGGAGGGGAGCGACAGCCGTCTGCGGGAGGCTGTCGCGGCCTGGGTCGGGTCCGGCGAACCGGACGCGGATGCGGACGCGAAGGCGGAGGCCGAGGGCGAGGACAAGCCGTCGGACGCCCCGGTCGACCAGCGGACGACATCGCTCCGTACGAAGGACGTCCCCGCTGAGGCGAAGGGCGACGACGACGCCGAAGAGGCCACGTCCGGCGATGCCCCTTCGGAGACGCCGGTCGATCGGAAGACCGCGGTGTTCCGTACGACGGACGTACCCTCCGACGCCAAGGCGGAGGCGGAGGCCGAGGATTCGGACTCGTCCCGTCCGGCGAAGGCGGGCTCCGGCGACGCGGGCGATGAGGACGGCG
The DNA here is from genome assembly GCF_042958345.1 of Streptomyces sp. NPDC007983. Classification (NCBI taxonomy): domain Bacteria; kingdom Bacillati; phylum Actinomycetota; class Actinomycetes; order Kitasatosporales; family Streptomycetaceae; genus Streptomyces; species Streptomyces sp. NPDC007983. The sequence continues at coordinate 637,666 of NZ_JBIBJI010000003.1, read as the reverse complement.
AGGACGACGCCTCCAGCGCCGAGGGCGAGGCCGAGGACGCCGACGTCAAGGGCGCCAAGGGCGCCAAGGGCGCCAAGGACGCCAGGGACGTCAAGGGCGCCAAGGACGCCAAGGACGCCAAGGACGCCAAGGCCGACGACAAGCGCGCCTCCGGTGGGCGGCGTCCGGCATGGGCCGATGACGACGGGGACGAGGACGAGGGCGACGCGAAGGCCGCGTCTGACGACGGCGACGACAAGCCGTCGGGCGGCCGGTCCGTCGATCAGAAGACCGCCGTCTTCCGCGCGCCCAAGGTGGACGACAAGCCCATCGACCGGCCCACCGCCGCCTTCGGCGTGCTCCCGGAGAAGAAGAAGGGCGTCGACCAGCCGACCACCGCCATCAAGGCGCTCCCCGGCGACGACGCCAAGGGCGCCAAGAAGCGGGCCGAGAGCGGGAACGAGCGCACCAGCAAGTTCGTACCGCTGCGCTCCGCCGACGACCCCGCCCCCGCCAAGGCGAAGGCGAAGGCCGAGCCGAAGACCGAGGCGAAAGCAGAGCCGAAGGCAGAGGCGAAAGCACCGGCGAAGCCGGAGACGGCGGCACCGGCGAAGCCGGGCGAGCTGCCGGAGACCGAGCGCACCAAGCAGCAGCCGCTGCCGCCGCAGACGCCGGACGGGAAGCAGCCCGCGCCGCTCGATCTGCTGGCGCAGCTGACGAACAAGCCGCCGAAACCCGAGACTCCGGTCCGGACGGCGGTGCGGCGGGTCAAGATCTGGACGCCGTTGGTGCTGCTGCTCGTCGTCCTGCTGGGGATCGCGCAGGCGGTGCGGCCGCTGCCGGACCCGGAGCTGAAGCTGACGGCCGACGCGTCGTACGCGTTCAAGGGCGACAAGCTGGCCATGCCGTGGCCGGGCGAGGGCCAGTCCGCGGCCGAGGTCCAGGGCGTGGGCAGCCTGGGCACGTCGGGGGCGCAGAAGCCGGTGCCGATCGCCAGTGTCACCAAGGTGATGACGGCGTACGTGGTGCTCAAGGAGCACCCGCTGAAGGCCGGTGCCGAGGGCCCGCGCATCGAGATCGACACGACGGCCGCCAAGGAGTCGGAGTCCGCCGACGAGTCGCGGGCGTCGGTGAAGAAGGGGCAGAGCTTCACCCAGCACCAGCTGCTCCAGCTGCTGCTGATCAACTCCAGCAACAACATCGCCCGGCTGCTGGCCCGCTGGGACGCGGGGTCGCTGGACGCGTTCACCAAGAAGATGAACGACGCGGCCAAGAGCCTGGGCATGAAGAACACCACCTACACGGACCCCAGTGGGCTCAAGGAGTCCACCAAGTCCACCGCGGCCGACCAGCTCAAGCTGGCGAAGGCGGCGATGGAGTCCGACGCGTTCCGCGAGGTCGTGGCGACGCCCAACACCGAGATCCCCGGCCTCGACGGCAAGATCTACAACAACAACAATCTGCTGGTGAAGCCGGGCGTGATCGGCATCAAGACCGGTTCGTCCACCCCGGCCGGCGGCGCGCTGATGTGGGGCGCGGTGCGGACGATCGACGGCAAGAAGCAGCGGATCCTCGGCGTCGTGCTCGAGCAGCGCGCGCCCACCACGCTGGACGCCAGCCTCCAGCTGGCCCAGACGGAGAGCTACAAGCTGATCAGCACCGTGCAGGACGCCCTGACCTCGGCGACCGTCATCAAGAAGGGCGACGTCGTCGGCCAGGTGGACGACGGCCTCGGCGGGACGACCCCGGTCGTCGCCACCAAGGACCTCAAGGCGGTCGGCTGGGCGGGGCTGAACGTCGACATCGAGATCGGTGACGGTGGCAAAACCATTCCGCACTCGGCGAAGGCGGGCACCGTCGTCGGCCAGGTGACCGTGGGCAGCGGACCCGGTCAGGTCAAGGCGCCGGTGGCGCTGCAAAACGACTTGTCCGAGCCGTCCTTCGGGGCGAAGCTGACCCGTATCACCTGACCTGGGCTTCGGGCACCGGCGCGGGAGCCGCGCCGGTGTCCGTAGCCGCTGACGAACCGCCTCGCGTGCTAGCGTCGCATGATGCCCACGACCCTGACTCGCCCCGACCAAGGCGAACCGTGGGGGACCGGCGCGGGGTTGAAAAGATGAACAGGGGCAGACCTCGGGGGAGACGGGGAGAGCCGCAGTGACCACCGTGGATCCGACACGGGCCGATAAGAACGGGAGCTCGGAGGAGAGCACCGCGGCGCGAATACGCCTGCCCGCGCAGCGCTCGCCCACCGCACCGGACGATCAGGCGGCGGAGGCGGCCCGCGGAGGTGAGGCGGCCGGTCGGACGGGCTTGCTCCGGCGCGCCTGGTACGCCCTGCGCCGCCCGGTGCCCGCCGCGCTGGCCGCGGCCGCGGTGCTGCATCTGCTGTGGGTGGCGCTGCTCGCCAACAGCGGCGGCGATCTGGCCGCGCAGGACGCCTGGGCGGAGTTCGCGCTCCAGCATCCCGACTCGGCGTACAACCTGGCCTGGTACGGCGGCATGCACCCGGTGTCGTACAGCGTCATCTCGCCGTATCTGATGGCGGTCCTCGGCGTGCGGTCGACCATGGTGATCGCCGGGACGCTGTCCGCGGGGCTGCTCGCCCTGCTGCTGGTCCGCAGCCGCTCGGTGGCGCGGCCGATGTGGCCCGCCCTGTACGGCGCGTTCGCGCTGGTCTGCAACGCGATCTCGGGCCGGGTGACCTTCGGGCTCGGCGCGATGTTCGGGCTCGCCGCGGTGGCGGTGATCTTCGCGTGGCCGGTGCGGTGGCGGTCCCGGCACTGGCATCACCGGACCGGCCGGTTCCTGCTGGCCGCCCTGCTGTCCGGGGTGTCGACCATGGCCAGCCCGGTGGCGGGCCTGTTCGTGGGGATAGTGGCGGCCGCGCTGTGGCTGACCAAGCGGCGTCCGGCCGCGTACGCGCTGGGCGTCACCCCGACGCTGGTGGTCGCGCTGTCCGCGTGGCTGTTCCCGTTCTCCGGTGAGCAGCCGATGTCGTTCGGCTCGGCGGTGCTGCCGCTCATCGCCGGACTCACCGCCTGGCTGCTGTCCCCGGCCGACTGGCGCACGGTGCGGGTCGGCGCGGCGCTGTACTCGCTCGGTGTGGTGCTCACCTGGCTGATCCCCTCCCAGATCGGCACCAACATCTCCCGGCTGGGCATGATCTTCGGCGGGGTGGTGGTGATCGCCGCGCTGAGCGAGCGCCGCATCCGGCCCGCCCGCGCCGAGTGGCGCACCACGCGGCCCGGACAGCGGTGGACCGCGCTGGTGCTGGCGCTCGCGACGATCACGGTGTGGCAGCTGGTCAAGACCGGCGACGACGTCATCCACACCACCCCCTCGGCGGCCTGGGCGCGGGAGCTCGCGCCGCTGGTCGACCGGCTGAAGCGGGTGGACGCCGGCCGGGGCCGGGTCGAGGTGGTGCCGGTGCGCAGCCACCGCGAGTCCTCCGCGCTCGCCCCGTACGTCAATCTGGCGCGCGGCTGGAACCGGCAGCGGGACCTGGACCGCAACCCGATCTTCTACGGCGACAACACCCTCACCCCCACGACCTATCACGACTGGCTCAAGCGCTGGGCGGTGCACTTCGTGGTGCTGCCCGCCGACAACCCGGACCAGGGCGCCGAGAAGGAGTCCCGGCTGCTGCTGGACAGCAAGCTGCCGTATCTGCGGCAGGTGTGGTCGGACGCCAACTGGAAGCTGTACGAGGTGAAGGACCCCACGCAGCTCGCCGACCCGCCGGCCACCGTGGAGCGGGCGGGCGCGGACCAGCTGGTGCTGAAGGTGCGGGAGCGCGGACCGGTCCTGATCCGCATCCCGTACTCGCCGTGGCTGGGCCTGGTCGACTCCAAGGGGCGCAGCGTCCACGCGCCGAAGGCCGACCGGCACGATGAGCTGCCGGTCAACCGCCAGGGCTGTCTGACCAAGGAGGTCGAGGACGCCGAGGCGGGGCAGCCGCAGGACGAGTGGACCGTGCTGCACGCCCCGCGCCCCGGCACGTACCGGATAGCGGGCAAGTACCAGCTGCCGCGCGGCACGCCCTGCCCGGAGGAGATGGCCCCGTAGGGGGTGTCATCCGCAGACGGTCGGCAGCCAGGGCTGTCCGTGCTCCCGGTGCAGATCGGTGCGGACCTTCTCCAGGCTGGTCAGCAGCGCGTCCGGGCCCTTGCCGACATCGCTGAGGTAGGCGAGGGCGGCGCGCTGGAAGGCCAGCCGCATCCGGGTCGGCATGGCGTCGGACGCGTCCAGGCACAGGGAGCCGGAGTCCCTGAGCGTGCGGGCGATCCGCCGGGCCACGCCGCCCTTCCACACGCGGAGGGGGACCTTGCTGTTCGCGAAGAACGGCGGGGTGCCGCCCTGCGGTTGTTCCGCCCAGGCCGTCTGGTGATCCGCCTGGGTGAGGTACGCCAGGAGCTGTCGCGACTGCGAGGTCTTGCGGAACATCACCGCGAAGTCCGCGGACACCTCCCGGGCGGTGGTGCGCCGGTCGGCGTCGGGGATCAGCCCGCTGGAGAAGTCGAAGGCGGCGCGGTCACGGTCCTTCGCCGCGTAGCCCCCGCGGATGAACGAGCCCTGGTGCTCCAGCGCGCACGGGGGCCGTGCGGCGAACAGCTTCCGGCCGGCGGCCCGGAAGTCGGTGAGCAGCGCGGTGCGCGCCGCGCCCTTCCCGAACAGGGAGCCCCAGGTCCGCCACGCCTGCTTGACGCGCGGGTCCGTCCAGTCCAGGCGGCCGGTCGCCCACGCCTCGTAGACGGCCTTGCCCTGCTGCTGGAGCAGGATGTCCTCGACCCAGTCGGTGCCCGGCCAGCCGGAGGTCGCGTCGCCGCCCATTCCGGCGCACCACTGGCCGTCCCGGGCGGCGAGGAGGGGCAGTTCGCTCGGGTCGTGGCGGTCCCGGTCGTACCAGACGATGCTCTTCAGGTCGGCCTTGACCGCGATCCCGTAGACCGCTCCGTCCCCGCGCGGTGCGGGTTTCCACAGCGGGCCGTCGTAGGCCGCGAGGGTTTTCGCGGGAAGCAGCTTCTGCAGGGGCTCCAGGGCATCCGCGTAGGTGGCCAGTTCGCCCGGGGTGGGCAGGACGGCGATGTCGGGCGCGGTGCCCGCCTTCACCTCCGAGGACAGCACCTCGCGCAGCGCGGTGGTGCCCTGGTAGTCGACCCGGATGCCGGTGTCCCGGGTGAACGACTGGAGCAGTTGGCGGAAGGCCGTGCCCTCGTGTCCGGTCCAGGTGGCCAGCACGCTGACGCTGCCGTGCGACCGCTGTCCGCCGGTGTCGCCCACACCGACCGCGGTCAGCACCACCAGCCATAGCCCGAGGATCGCCGCGCTCACGTTCCAGGAGCTGCCGCGGGGGCTCGTCCGGGCGCTCATCGCGGCTGGAACCTGTACTCGTTGATGCGCGGCTGGAGCCCGATGAGGATCAGCGCGGCGAGGGTCGCTCCGCCCAGGGGGATCCAGCCCCCGGCCCCGGCCCGCCAGTGGGTGCCCCGCATGGTCGCCGCCACATTCTTGGCGGTCTCGCCGCCGCTGGAGCCGATGTCCGTCCGGTGCAGTGCGCGCCCCGCCGAGGCCAGCCGCTCCTGGGTCTGGTACGCGAAGGCGGCCAGCGGCACCACCGCGATCAGCAGCGCGGTCGCCGCGATCAGCCAGGGGTTGACCAGCCGGCGGAAACGGTGCCGCAGATACCGCTGGGTGAGGACGAGCAGCACCGCGAGGGTGAGGAACAGCGCGGGCACCAGCACCCACCAGGCGAACGTCAGCAGCCCGCCGAACGAGGTCTGCGTCCGCAGCACCTTCTGCTGCCCCTTCTGCACGATGCCCAGCCGGGCCAGGATGCCGTCGTCGTCCCGGGTGAGCATGGCCGTGGCGTAGCTCAGATAGGCGTCGCGCAGATCGTCGTTGCCGCGGTTCACATACGCCTGCTCGACGAGGTCGCTGTACGAGGAGACCAGCCCGGTGATGGTGAGCAGCGACTGACGGGCCTCCTTGCCGCCGGTGGTGCTCTTGACGGCCTGGGCGAGGCTCTGGTTGGCCGTGGAGAGTTCGTTGCGGTAGTCCTCGCCGAGCCCCTCGACGTCGGTGGTGGGGCCGGTGAGGCTGCGCCTGGCCTTGTCGTTGGAGGCGTGGAGGGCGTCGATCGCGGCGGCCACCTGCAGGATCGCGGGGGTCGACCGGTCGCTGACCGCCGCGCAGTTGCGGCTGACGCCGTAGTACGCGGCGAACAGCGTGGTCACCGCCACCCCCGTGACGACGAGCAGCGCGGTCAGCCGCCGCACGAGGAAGGCCCGGGTGCCGCTCATGACGCCCCCGCCGGGCGCAGCGGGGTTTCGCACTTCTGGCAGTACGCGGCGGTGGCGGGCGCGGTGCGGCGGCAGGACGGGTTGGGGCAGAGCTGGTCCGGTCCGGTGGGGGCCGGGGCGAGGGCGGCGCCGGTGAAGCGGACGCTCTCCTCGGTGACGATCATCGCCGAGTTGAGGTCCAGCGGCCGGATGGGCTCCCGGATCCGCACCTCGCCGGTGGCGGCGTCGACGATGTGGACCAGCCCGCGCAGCCGCTCCAGCATCTTGGCGCTGCCCAGCCCGTGCGCGAGCCGGACGGCCTGCCCCCACTGCCGCCGGGCCTCCTCGCGGTCGCCCGCCTCGTACGCGTCGCAGCCCGCGGTGATGGCGAGGCCGAGGTCGGAGTCGGCGCCGTAGTGCGCCAGCCGGGGATCGACGCGGGAGGACAGCAGCAGGTCGTCGGTCCACTGGACGAGCACGGACTGCGCGGCGGGCGGCGGAAGCTCCGTATCGCCGTCCAGCAGGAGGTCGACGGTGGCCAGTTCGACGTCCTCGCCCACCGGATCGCCCTCGGGGTCGGCGAGGACGCACAGATGGAATTCGCGGGACTCGTCGCCCCAGGCGCCGGTGCGGCACTCCCAGGTGCGCGCGTCGGGCCGGGTGCCCTCGTCGGTGAGGTCGGCCCGGGTGGGGTGCACCTGCTTCACGAAGCCGATCCGGCCGCCCGCCCGGGTACGGACCCGGATCCGCACCCCGGCCAGCGCCTTGGCCATGGAGGCGCGGGTCATCTCCGCGAACTCGGTGGCCAGCGCGGAGTCGTCGAGCACGGCGTCGGCGCGGCCGTGCAGTCTGCGCACGATCTCCTTCAGCTCGGTGGCGTCCCAGCCGTCGCCGATGCCGCGCGCGTCGCAGGTGAAGTGCGGGGCGCAGGCGTCCAGCACCTTGTCCAGGTATCCGGCCGCGTCGTGTTCGTTGCGGCCGTCGGTGAGCAGCAGGGTGTGCCGGATCGCGGCGGGGCGGCTGAGGTGGAGCCGCCGGGCGAGGTCCAGCCAGGCGCCCATGGCCGTGCCGCCGATGGCGGGCAGCCGGGCCGCGACGCGGGCGGCGGCGGCCCTGGTGTCGGGCCCCGCGACGGCCATGCCGCCCGCGAACGGATAGACGACCTGGGCCTGTTCGGTGCCCTCGATGATCGCGAAGTGGGTGCCGTCGCGGAGCACGTCGACGGCGGTCGCGGTCGCCCGGCGTGCCGCCGCGATCTTCGTCGGGGGCCAGCCCATCGATCCTGAGCAGTCGATGACGATGACCTCGGAGGCGGCGGTACGGGCCGCGGCCGGGCCGAGCCCGCGGGTCTCGACGCTGACGACGGCGTGCATCTCGGCGCGCCCCCCGGCGGCCGGGAGGTACTTGTTCTGGTGCACGCGCAGCGTGATGGCGGGGCCGTCACCCTCGCGGCCCCCGTCCCCGTACAGCCCGTCCTGGTCCTGGCTCATGTGATCCCCCTGTCAGACGCCGGTCATGGGCCGGATGGCGTTGGCGCGGTCGACCAGCACCCCCAGCGCCTCCGGGGTGTCGGCCTGCCGGGCGAGATCGCGCAGCACCGCTTCGAGCCACGACCGCACCGACAGCTCGTCGTCGCCCTCGCCGAGCAGCAGCCCGGGGTCGGCCGGATCGCCCGGGGCCGCCGGGCGCAGCGTCCAGTCGAGCGCGGCCTCCAGCACCTCCGCGGTGAGCCGGTCCCGCGCCTGCCCCTGGGCGCGCCCGTCGTCCAGATACAGCCGCGGCAGCCGGGTCAGCACCTCCACCAGGTCCTCACCGGTGGGCTGCCCGCCCGGCTGGGGGCCGAGCCGCCCGGCGAGCACCCGGACCGCCGCGATCCGGGCGGCGTCGTAGTGGCGCGAGACCTTCGGCACCCCGTCGAGGACGGTGACCGCCCCGCCCCGGTCCCCGGCGGCAAGCCGCAGCCGGGCCAGCCCGAAGGCGGCGCTGCCCTGGGAGTGGTTGCGCTCCCACACCGCCTCGTAGAACCGCTTGGCGGCCTCGTGGTCGCCCAGGTGCTCGGCGCAGTAGCCCAGCGCCAGCTTGGGCGCGTACTCACCGGGCAGCGCGCTGTACACCTCGTCGAACGCGCGCCGCGCCTCGGCCACCGCGCCGCCCGCGAGCCGCAGCAGGGCGCGGTGCCAGGCGGGCCGCCAGTCGTACGCGGCGCCGCTGCCGATGATCTCCTCGGCGGCCGTCAGCTCGGCGGCCGCCCGGTCCAGCGTCCCCAGGTCCAGATAGGCGCGGCAGATACGGAAGCGGATCTCGGCCGAGGGGTACGGGAACGCGCCCAGCTGCTCGATCAGCCGCCGCGGACTGCTGTCGGTCGGGGTGTTGAGCAGGGCGGCGCCCGGGTCCGCCGCGTCCGGGAACGGCACCGGCAGCCCCGGCGGCACCCGCTCCGGAGACGGCAGCCCCTGGGCGAGGGCCCGGCCCGGATCGCCGTCCAGCCAGTGTTCGAGCCCCGGGATCCGGCCGAGCCCGGCGTCCAGCAGCGCGGCGGTCGGGGCGAACAGCGTGGACGGCTCGGGCTGCTCCTCCCGCAGCCGCAGCGCGTGGATCTCCCTCAGCACGCCCCACAGCTGCTCGGACATCTCGCCCGCCGACCCGAACCGCCGCAGCGGATCGTGGGCGGTGGCGCGGGCCAGCACCCGCCGGTACGACTCGGCGCCCAGCCCCGGCGGCGCCTGCGCGGGCAGCCGCGCCTTGTCGGACAGCGACCGCAGGGTCGCGCCGACCCCGTACAGGTCGTGCCGCTCGGTGAGCGGGCCGCCCCGCCGCGCCTCGGGGGAGGCGAACACCTCGGTGATGACGGGCGGATCGCCGCCCCGCTGCCCGAGCCGCCGGACCGCGCCCAGGTCGATCATCTTGACCCGGCTCTCGTAGTGCATCACGTTGCTCGGCTTGAGGTCGCAGTACAGCAGCCGCTCGCCGTGCAGATAGCCGACCGCGCGCAGCACCAGACAGCCGTACGCCAGGATGTGCTCGTACAGCCGGGGCCCGTCGTACGGCGGCATGGCGTCCGCGATGCAGTCCCGTATCTGGGCGAGCGTCATGCCGCCGACGAACTCCATCACGATGTAGCCGGTGAGCCGGTCGCTGCCGGGCTCGGGCTGGGTGACGTAGTTGATGATGCGGACGATGCCGGGGTGGTCGAGCATCGTCAGATAGCGGCGCTCCTCGACCGCCGCCCGCAGCGCCGCCTCGTCCTCGTTGTTGATCAGGCCCTTGATGGCGACGGGCTGCCGCTCCAGCTGGGTGTCCTCGGCGAGATAGACCCAGCCGAGCCCGCCGTACGCGACGCAGCCGATCACCCTGTACTGGTCGCCCAGCAGATCACCCGGGCGCAGCCGCGGGGTGAAGTCGAACGGGTGGCGGCAGCGGGGGCAGAACCCCGCCGACAGCGCGGGTTCCCCGTTGTACGGCGCGCCCACGGTCTCCTCGCAGCCCGGACGGCCGCAGATCTGGCCGCGGGACGGGGGACGCGGATCGTCGAGCACGAGGTCGGTGAGGGAGGGGAGTTCGACGCGCGGCAGGTCCAGCAGATCGTCCCCGGCGGGCCCCAGGGTGAACTTCCGCGCCGCGTCGCGGCGGCGGGCGCGGTCGGTGGCCGTGGTCGACCCGGACCGCAGGCTGTCGCTCCCCGTCCGAGGGCCGGTTGCCCTAGCAGCTGTGGGCTCGGCAGGGGCGGCGGGCCGGGGTCTGCGGCCGCACTCGGCGCAGAAGCCGCGGTCGTTGATCCGGCCGCGGCCCCCGCCGGGGCAGTCCGCGCGGACACACACCGCACCGGCCGTCGTCATGGCGCCTCCCCCTCCGGCCGCGGGTGCGGCGGCGTGTGCACGGCCTGTACGAAGCGGTCGACGGCGCGCCGCGCGGCCGCCACGTCGCAGGGCACCGCGGTCAGCTCGCGATGGGCGGCGCGCTGGAGCGGGAACAGCTCCCGGCGCTCCGACGCGGCCTTCGCCCCGAGCAGCGCCGCGTACGCGTTGAGCAGCCCCTTCAGCTCCTTGACCTCGTCGCGCTGGGCGTCGGCCGTGCGCAGCGCCGCCTCGGCCCGCTCCCGTACCGCCCGTACCGCGTGCTCGAACGCGGCCAGCTTGGCGACGATGTGATGGGTGCGCAGCTCGGGGTCGCCGCGCAGCCGGGTCAGGTTGATGCGCAGCGCCGGGGCCTCCGCCGGATCGGATGACGCGCGCGCCCCGGCCCCGGTGGCCTCCCGCTCCAGCCCGGTGGCCTCGGCTACCCGGGCGGCCAGCTCGTCCAGCCAGGCGTCGATCCGCTCCGGCTCGGGGCGGAACAGCTCCTCGGCCAGCCGCAGTACGGGCGCGTGCGGGTCACGGAAGACCAGCATCAGCCGGGCGCCCAGGTCGGCGAGGAGCTTCATGAAGCCGATCAGCGCCTCAGGATCGCTCGCCCGGTCGAGTCCCACGGCCACGATGGTCAGCGGTACGGCGTTGGCCCGGATCCGGCTGAGCGGGGAGGTGTCGCCGGGCGAGCGCACATCCATCCGGTCGGCCACCCGGAGGGCCACCTCGGTGTCGGTGCGGCCGGTGACGTCGATGGCCAGGTCCACGCTGCCCAGCGGCGGTACGGTGCCGTGCGGCGCGGCGGACACCGCCTCGTCGTCGCCGCCCCCGGACAGCTCGCGGTCGGCGAGGGTCACGGCGCGGCTGAGCGCCTCGTAGCGGCCGCTGTCGTCGTGCGCGATGACGACGGTCTCCACGTCCGCGACGCCCGCACGCCGCCCGGCCAGGGACTCGCGGCGCAGCCACAGGGCGAGCCGCTGCGCGAACGGGATGTCCAGCACCTCCCGTTCGCCGGAGGTGAGCCGGGAGACGAGCCGCGCGTCGACGACCCGGTCGCCGCCCACGACGTCGCGGAGGAGCGGGAGGTGACGCAGGATCGTTTCGATGTGGATCATGTTCGACCGCAGCCGGCGCTCGTCGGCGGGGATGTCGGGGGCGTCGTCGTAGCGGTTGACGATCATCCCGATGACGTGGCCGGTCTTCAGGTCCTCCACCCCGGCGCCGCTGCATCCGCGACGCACCACGTCCCCAGGGGAGTCCGGGATCAGTTCCAGCCACTCCGCGCGCGGGCCGACGGCGCCCGCGATCTTCGCGTAGAACCAGGTGCCGTCGTCGTTGTGCTCCGGGAAGCCCAGGTTCCGGACCTGTCCCAGCGGCTCCGGCGACAGCCGGTACAGGGGCGCGGCGTGCTCGGCGGGCTGCGGGCGGTCCAGCGTGAGCAGCGCGATGTCGCCGCATCCGTCGGAGCGCCGGGGCACCCAGCAGCCCGGGGCGACCCGCGCGGTCACGGGGGCGGCGTCGGGCACCTGCACCAGGTCGACGAGGACCTGCGACGCGGGCACCGGCCGGCCGTCGTCCGGGATGACATGGGCGCACGTCAGCACGGTGTCGCCGCCCAGAAGGATCCCCGCCCCCAGGATCTCGCCGGTCATGCCGCGGATACGAACCCGCCAACACCCCCCGGCGGAGGACTCATTGACGGGAATGTTCATGTCCGCCCCCATGTGGCAAGAGGATACGCCCGCGGGGTGCGGAAGTGACCCCTTCGTCCGATGGGTCACGGGAAAGGGTGAGTGGGCGGCGAAAGGCCCGGCCGCGCGCGCTCCCGCGCGGTCACCACGGGCCCGGCGCGAGGGCCGCGAGGACCCGTGGCGGTCGCACGCCCCGCCATTCGAGTGATGCCAGGTCACACTTCTTGTGGACGGACTCATTCCGATGGATTACTGAAAATGTGCGGTATGGCCTCCGCCGGTGTTCCCGGCGAACCGGCCCCCGCACCCTCGCCGGTCCCGGGCGCCAGGCGTACCGCGCGAGGGGGCCGGGCGGGCGTCCCCAACGACCCGGCGGCGCACATCGCATTCTCCTGCGAGCGCGAGCGGGTCCGACCCGCCCGGCCCGTCTCTCCATCCCTTCCCGTTCCGTCCTCTGAGCCGCCTTCGGACCTCCGGGCCCGCTCAGTCTTCAGCAGGGAGTAAACGCCATGCCCATCTCTCCGAACCAGGGGTCGACCGGCGGTGGCACCGTGGTCACCATCACCGGTTCGAACCTCGCCAACGCCTCCGCCGTGAAGTTCGGCAGCAAGAACGCCACCATTACGGCCAACACGCCCACCTCGGTCACCGTGATCTCCCCCTCCGGCACCGGCGCGGTCCCGGTGACCGTGACCACGCCGGGCGGCACCAGCAACCCGCTGACGTTCTACTACGTCGGTGCGCCCTTCAAGTCCGGCCTCAGCGCCTCGTCCGGGCCGCTCGCGGGCGGCAACACCATCACCATCACCGGCACCGGTCTGTCGACGGCCAGCTCCGTGTCCTTCGGCGGCACCACCGCCACGCCCACCGTCACCTCCGACAGCAGCATCAGCGTCACCGTGCCCGCGGGCGCCGCGGTCGGGTCCGTCGGCGTCAGCGTCACCACCGCGGGCGGCACCAACAACGGCCTGTCCTACACCTATGTGGGCGTGCCCACCGTCTCCGGCTTCGCGCCCACCTCCGGCCCGGCCTCCGGTGGCACCGCGGTGACCATCACCGGCACCAACCTGGACACCACGCAGTCGGTCACCTTCGGCGGCATCGCCGCGCCGTTCAGCGTCATCAGCTCCACCACCCTGTCGGCGGTCTCGCCGCCCACGGCGGACGGGGCGCCCGGCCCCGCCGACATCACCGTCACCAACCAGGCGGGCTCCGCGACCGCCCCGACCCCGTTCCAGTACCTCGCCGGCCCCGGTATCTGATCACCCCTGGGACGTTCCGCCGGAAGGAGCAGCACGTTGAGCACCCCTCACGCCGCAGGCCCGGAAACGGGTTCCAGGGCAACCGCCGCACGCGCGGTCTCGGCGGCGTCCCCTCCGGTGATCAGTTCCGTCAGTCCCGCCTCCGGAGCACCCGGGGGCGGGACCGTCGTTACCATCACCGGCACCAACTTCAACCAGGCGACGGTGGTCCGCTTCGGGACCGCCCTCGCCCCGGCCTTCACCGTCGTGTCCGCCAACCAGATCACCGCCACCGCCCCGGCGGGCACCGGCAATGTGCTGGTCACGGTGACCACGCCGGGCGGCACGAGCAACGGGGTGGGCTTCAGCTACGTGTCCGCCCCCGCCCCCGTGCTGAGCGGCGTCTCGCCCGCGCAGGGCCCGGCCGCCGGGGGCACCACGGTGACGCTGACCGGCAGCGGTCTCGCCGGGGCGACGGCGGTCCGTTTCGGTTCCACGAACGCGTCGTCGTTCACCGTGGTGTCGCCGTCGCAGATCACGGCGGTGGCGCCGCCGGGGGCCGCCGGTCCGGTGCAGATCACGGTGACCGGTCCGGGCGGTACGAGCAACGGGGTCACCTATACGTACGTCGCCGGCCCGGTGCTGAGCGGCGTCTCGCCCGCGCAGGGCCCGGCCGCCGGGGGCACCACGGTGACGCTGACCGGCAG